>JAZOWG010000204.1:0-16160 GCA_045659105.1 Acutalibacteraceae bacterium | reverse complement strand
CGATATCTTTGAAGCTGTAAAGGATGCGGATTACGTTATTACAACAATCCGTGTGGGCGGAGATTCAATGAGAGTAAGGGATGAAAGAATTGCTCTTAATCTCGGTGTGCTCGGTCAGGAAACCACGGGTGCCGCAGGCTTCAGCTTTGCAATGAGAAGCATTCCTGCGCTCCTTGCATACTGTGAAATTATAAAAAAATTTGCAAAGCCTGATGTAAAGATGTTTAACTTTACAAATCCGGCAGGCCTTGTTTCTCAGGCGCTGAGTGACAAGGGGTATGACTTTACATATGGCATATGTGATGCACCCAGCGGAATGCTTCATTCCTTTGCAGAGCTTCTTGGTGTTTCCGCAGACAGAGTTTACGGCGACATATACGGGCTTAACCATCTTTCATTTTTCAACAGCATTACTCTTGACGGAAACAATGTGCTTGACGAAATTATTAATAATGACAAGGCATATTCCGAAACAGATATGAGATATTTCAGCAAGGATATGCTCCTTGAGAGAAAATTTATTCCCAATGAATATCTTTATTACTTTTTCAGCCGTGAAAAGGCTGTCGGTAATATTCTGAATGCCGCAAAGACAAGAGGCGAGCAGATAGAGGAAATCAATGCCCTGATGATTGAAGAGCTGTCGCGTGTTGATATTGATAATGATTTTGATACAGCTCTCGGCATTTTTGAAAAATATTACGGTATGCGTGAAAACTCATATATGGCAAGTGAAACGGGTGTAAAACGTCAGAAGAAGTGGCATTTTGATCCCTTTGCTCCCGATGACGGCGGTTATGCAGGCGTTGCTCTTCGCTTTATCGACATAATAAACAGCGGTAACGACGGAGAGATGATTTTCTGTACGAAGAACAGGGGGGCTATTCCCGGTCTTTACGATGATGATATTGTAGAAATAACCTGTAACGTCAGCAAGGATGCCGTAATTCCTAAAAAGTTCACTGAGGACAGTATTGATTCGTATGCAACGGAACTGATAAGACGTATGAAGCATTATGAAAGGGAAGCCGCTGCTGCAATCCTCACTAAGAATAAAAAAAGAGCGGTGGAAGCACTTGCACTTCATCCGCTTGTTGAGTCTTATTCGGTTGCATGTAAGCTGATGGATGAGTATATTGAACTGAATAAAGACTATTCCACGGGATGGTAAAAAGAAAGCCGCAGTATTTACTGCGGCTTTTTTTATAGAATTAAAGAAGCTTTGCGGCTGCCTTGTCAATGAGAAGAATTGCATCGGGATGATTCTTGAGAACGGAAGCGGGGCACATAGGAGTAACCTCACCGTCAACTGTAGCCTTGATAGCATCAGCCTTTGCTTCGCCTGTTGCGATAAGGACGATTTTCTTTGCCTTCATAATAGAGTTGATGCCCATTGTAAGAGCATAGCGGGGCATTGAATCATCGTCAAAATAAATGCTGTTGGACTTGATTGTGCTGTCTGTGAGCTTTACCTTGAAGGTGCCGTCGGAGAAGGTATCGCTGGGCTCATTGAAGCCGATGTGTCCGTTTGTGCCGATGCCGAGAAGCTGGATATCAATTCCGCCTGCCTCGTCAATCATAGCATCATAGCTTTTTGCGTGGGCATCGGGATCAGCGGCGTTTCCGTCGGGAATATGTACGTTCTCTTCCTTGATGTTTACGCTGTTGAAGAGATTTTCGTGCATAAAGGTGTAGTAGCTGTTTTTATCGTCACGGGGAAGGTCGCAGTATTCATCAAGATTGAAGGTTATGATGCTTTCAAAGCTGATTTCACCGCTCTTGTAGCGTCTTATGAGCTCATTGTAAGTCTTGACGGGTGAAGCACCTGTTGCAAGACCTAATATACAGTCAGGCTTGTTCTTGATGATATCGGTAAAAATATCAGCACAGGCAACTGCAATTTCATCTGCTGTATCAAAAATTCTTACTTCCATAAATTGATTCCTCCGGGAAATATTTTTACTCAATTATAATGTTTATTATTTTCGTTGTCAATAATAAATAAATACGGAATTATGTTGAAAATGCTTGTAATTAATAAAACAGTGTGTTAGAATTATAAAAAATTGTTATTTGCTCGGAGGCAGATTATGGCTGAAAATATTTCATTCCGTTCTTCTATGAACGGTTTTAACAGAAACGATGTAATGGCTTACATTGATACCGTTCTCGCTGAGAAGGCAGAGCTTCAGATTAAGGTTGCCGCTACCGAAAAGGATATTGAAGGTATAAAAGCGGAATGTGAAAAGGAAATTGCTGATTCAAAAAAATCTGTTCTTAATTTTGCCGAATCAGTGGCAAAGCTTGAATCGGAGCTTGCAGACTTAAAGACCGATAATGAAATTCTCAGAGCTGTGGTTTCGCAGGCTAATGAAAAAGAGCTTCTTAAGGAATCCGAGCTTGCCGCAGAAAAGGAGCTTCTTAATGCAAGAGAGAGCCGGTATAAGGCTGAAATCGAAGAACTGAAAGCAAAGATTGCTGAGCTTGAGACTGAAAAGGAAAATGTCGGTAAGCAGGCCGATAAATGTGCAGAATGCGATATCGCCAAGGTTTATGAGGCAAGATTGGGTGCTGCTATGCTTGATGCGAAGCGTTTCTCCGAAATTCTCGTAAAAGAAGCAAATGATAAGGCTTCAGATTTGTTTGCCGATGCATTCTCCTCTGCACACGCAACCTCTGTTAAGGCAGGCGCAATTGCTCAGAGTATTACGGATATCAGCAATCAGTTTAATGTTTCCTTTAAGGTGCTTCTCGACAATATGAAGGCTCTCGGAAGTACACTTGATTCCTTTAAGAGCGACGTAAAGCTTACCGGTGAAAAATTTGATTTTACCACTGAATTTGCCTCATTTACAGGAGAATCTGCAGAAGAAACGGTCTCTGTAAAGGCAGCAGAGATTCCCGTAACGGAGGATGTTATTCCTTCCCGTAAAAGAAACGTTAATTTTGACGATGCGGATGAATTTGACTTCAGAGTTGATGTGAATGACTGAGCATTACTTAAACACTAAAGAGCTGCCTTTGTACACAGAAAGGTTGTCGGCAGGGGATAAGGTTTATCTTACGGGGGAAATATACACGGCACGAGATGCTGCTCACGCGAGGCTATGCACACTTTTGCAGGATAATAAAGAACTCCCGTTTGATGTCGGCGGGGCAGTAATTTATTTTGCCGGACCGAGCCCTACTAAGGATGACGGAACCATCGGCAGCTTCGGCCCCACAACCGCATCAAGAATGGATGCCTTTTCTCCGATGCTTCTTGATCTCGGGCTTGTAGGTATGATAGGAAAGGGAAACCGAAGCAGGGAAGTGGTTGATGCTATCATCCGTAACAAGGCTGTGTATTTTTGTGCAGGCGGCGGATTCGGTGCATTAATCAGTCAGAGTATTGAAAAAATTGAAGAAATTGCTTTTTCTGAGCTTGGCTGTGAAAGCATAAAAAGGCTTTCTGTGAAGGATATGCCTCTGACGGTAGGTGTTGACAGCTCCGGAAATTCAATTTTCAACAGATAAATTACAGGTGAAAATATGTCAGAAGAAAAGCTTCTTGAACTAAGAAGACAGATAATCAAGAAAGATTTTTCCCGTATGAATAATATGCAATTCAAGGCAGTGACCACAGTTAAGGGGCCGCTGCTTATTCTTGCAGGTGCGGGAAGCGGTAAAACTACCGTCCTTGTAAACAGAATAACAAATCTCATAAAGTACGGAAATGCTTATAATTCAGACAGAATTTACAGCTTTTCCGATAATCTTGAGGAATTGTATGAAAAGTACCTCGGCGGAGATGCATCCGTTTATGATGAAATAAAAAACTCCTTGAGCGTTGATGCGCCCGAGCCCTGGCAGATTCTTGCAATCACATTCACAAATAAGGCTGCAAATGAATTGAAGGAAAGGCTTGTCAATAATCTCGGTGAACCCGGTGATGAAATATGGGCAAGCACATTTCACTCCTGCTGCGTAAGAATGTTAAGAAAATTCTGTGACAGAATAGGCTTTTCGAATCATTTTACTATTTATGATACCGATGATTCCAAAAGGCTTATGAAGGAGTGCCAGAGACAGCTTAATATTGATGAAAAGTATCTTTCGGCTAAGCAGATTCTCGGTGAAATCAGCCGTGCAAAGGACTGTCTTATAGACACTGAGGAATACTCCGAAAATGTAGGCTCGGATATGAGAAGAATTGATATCGCAAAGGCTTACGTGAAATATCAGCAGCTTCTTAAAGAAGCGGATGCGATGGACTTTGACGATATTATTTTCAATACCGTAAAGCTTCTTAAGAGCGACAGAGATGTACTTGATTATTACCGCAACCATTTCAGGTATATAATGGTTGATGAGTATCAGGATACAAACCATGCTCAGTATGTGCTTGTCAGCCTTCTTGCAGGAGGCCATAACAATCTTTGTGTTGTAGGTGATGACGACCAGAGTATTTACAGCTTCCGCGGTGCTACAATTGAAAATATTTTAAGCTTTGAGGAGCAGTTCGGTAATGCTCTCGTAATACGTCTTGAAGAAAATTACCGTTCTACTCAGACTATACTTGATGCGGCAAATGCCGTAATATCGCATAATAAAGAGCGTAAGGGAAAACAGCTCTGGACCTCTAACGGGGCAGGAGAGAAGATTATTCTCAAAGCCTGCAACGATGATATAGAAGAAGGTAATTACGTAGCAAAGAGCATTATGGATAATTCTGTTGACAACGGAGTTTCTTTCTCGGACAATGCAGTTCTGTACAGAATGAATGCGCAGTCTAATATTATTGAACGAGCCCTTGTGAAGCAGGGCATACCCTACAGGATTATCGGCGGACACCGTTTCTATGACAGAAAAGAGATAAAGGATGCTCTGGCGTATCTTGCAGTTGTATCCAATCCTAATGATAATGTGCGCTTAAGACGAATTGTAAACGAGCCTAAAAGAGGTATCGGTGAGACTACAATGAACAATCTCTCCGAAATATCTTCCCGTCTCGGAGAGAGCGTATTTTATCTTATGGAGCATTCCGACGAGTATGCCGTGCTTTCAAAGAGCGCTAAAAAGCTTAAGCTTTTTGCAAGAATGATTACGGCATTTTCGATGCTACGTGAAAGCAATTCTCTTGCCGATTTGTTCCGCATTATTATGAATGAATCGGGTTATATAGAATCTCTTGCAACGGATGAAAAGAAAGAAGAACGAATAGAAAACCTTAACGAGCTTTATTCAACAATTGCTCGTTTCGAGGAGGAAAACGGCGACGGGGCAACCCTTGAAGGCTTCCTTGAGGAGGTTGCGCTTCTTTCCGATATTGATAATTACGATTCCGACCTTGATACGGTTACTCTTATGACACTTCATTCTGCAAAGGGACTTGAATTTCCTCATGTGTATATCGTCGGGTTTGAAAACGGTGTATTTCCTTCAATGCAGTCTATAAGTGAGCCGTCTCTTATGGAGGAGGAAAGAAGACTTGCATATGTCGGTATTACCCGTGCAAAGAAAAAGCTCCATATAACAAGAGCTATGAGCCGTATGCAGTTCGGAAAAACAAATATGAATCCTCCGTCGAAGTTTATTTCGGAAATACCTCTTGATCTTATAGAGGATATCAGTGTTACACGCCGAAACAACTATTCTCAGGGTGGATATCAGGGGGCTTCTTCATACTACGGCGGCGGTTATTCTTATGGCTCCGGCTACAGCGACGGTTCTGATTATTCCGACTATTCATACTCTTCTAAAAAGAAGCCGGGAGCAGATTCCTTTAAATCTACATTGGTGTCTGCTGCTTCTTCGAATACTAAAAACGAAAAGTCTGCGGTTTCCGAAAGCCTTAGAGTGGGAGATACCGTTCAGCACAGAAAATTCGGTACCGGTCTTGTGGTTTCTTCTAAGCCCCTGGGTAACGACACCCTGCTTGAGGTTGCTTTTGATACCGTTGGTACAAAAAAGCTTATGCAGGGTATGGCAAATCTTAGGCTGACGGGAATTGAACCCATCACGCCTGACAAACGATAATTTTCCGTTCGACTCCCGTCAGCTTAAAAAATATGACCCTCCGTATTCCGGAGGATCATATTATCACTTTGTTATATTGTTGAATCTTATGTTCACAACCTCTTTTTCTCTTGTGAAGCGGTAAATGCTCATTATAAGTCCGATTCCTATGTAAATGCACAGATTAGAAGAGCCGCCTGCGCTGAAGAAGGGGAGTGTGATACCTATAACCGGGAAAATTTTAAGGCACATACCGATGTTTATAATGATCTGTGCAGCAAACATTGCAGCAACGCCATAGCACATAAGTGATGTTGCGTTTTCTCGGGATTTTACTCCGAGTGTTATTATTTTTGCGATAATTGCAATCAGCACCGCAAATGCAAGCAGACAGCCGATAAGGCCGAGCTCCTCTCCGATTACGGTGAAAATCATATCGTTTTCACTTTCGGGAACTATTTCATTCTGTGTATAAGTTCCGTTAAAAAGTCCCGTTCCGGTAAGACCGCCGGACGCGATTGCTTCAAGACCTTTATTCTGCTGATACATAATGTCGGCATATCTTTCAGGGTAAATAAGACCTAAAAATCTTTCCTTCTGTGTATCGGAAAAGAAGAAATACCATATTGCCGGGATAGATGCGCAGACACCTGCAAGACCAAGAATAAAATATCTCAGCTGAACTCCTGCCAGGAAAAGCATTGTAATGAAAATTATCATAAAGACAAGTGCGCTACCCAGGTCACCTGTAAGAATAACAAGGCCTATTGGAATCATTCCGTGAACAACAAGGCCTGCAAGGTGTAAAATGCTTCTGATTTTATCCTGCACTAATTCAAGGTGCATTGAAAACGTAATGATAAAACCGATTTTAACAAGCTCTGACGGCTGAAAGAAAAGACCCGTCGAGCCGAGAAGGATCCAGGTTTTTGCATCGGGTCGCTCCGCAGGACCTACTCCGACCCCCGGTATGAACAGAGCCAGCATCATTATAATACATACTGCACCGATAAGCGGAAACATTTTTGATATGAATTTATAATCTATAAACGAAATAATTACAGCCCCGACAGCACCGACACACACGGCAAGCAGCATAGTGCGTGCATCTCGGGACATAATTGCACCCTCTTCAATTTGCAGTGTTGTTGCGCTGTGTACCATCAGCACTCCGAAAAAGGATGCCGCAACACACAGAAAAATTAAAAGAATATCTGTTTCAAAAATTGCAGATTTCAACAGTTTTATTATTTTAGACATTTTTTCAGCTCCGTAAATTGTTAAAGATATTATAATAGTAAGAAAACTTTTTTTCAATAGAAATTTATTTGTGGTGAATTAATATGAAAGAATATTTGTCGTATTCCGAAAATGATACAATGAAAATTGCCGAAGAGATATGCTCTTTTGTGCCTGCAGGTACGGTTGTTGCGTTCTCCGGTGGTATGGGGATGGGAAAGACCGCTTTTGTAAGAGGTGCTCTTAAGGCTTACGGGAATGACTCGTTTGTAAGCTCTCCCACATTTTCGCTTGTTCACGATTACGGCGGAAATCCCAAGGTGTATCATTTCGATATGTACCGTGTTACGGATATAGACGATTTGTATTCCACAGGATTTTTTGATTATCTTGACGATAATTCCGTTCTTTTTATAGAATGGAGTGAAAATATTATATCAGCATTGCCTGAAAATACCGTTTTTGTGGATATTTCTCAGGGAGAAAAGGCTGAATACAGAAAAATTACCGTTACGGGAGGTGTCTTTTGATGATTATTCTCGGTGTTGATACGTCTGCGGTTGCTGCCGGTGCCGCCATCGTTAAGGATGGAAAGCTTATCAGTGAAACGTATATAAATACGGGACTTACTCATTCTGAGACTTTGCTGACACTAATAGATTCAGCTCTGAATATGGCGGATATGTCAATTGATGATGTCGATTCCTTTGCCGTGTCCTCGGGGCCCGGTTCGTTTACGGGAATAAGAATAGGAGTTTCGGCTGTAAAAGGACTTTGCTTTGCGCAGAATAAGCCCTGCTTTGCGGTTTCTACTCTTGAGGCGCTTGCAAACTGCGCCGATATTGACGGCTTTGTAATTTGTCCCGTTATGGATGCCCGCTGTATGCAGGTTTATACTGCTCTTTTTGAAAAAACGGACGGAGAAATCAGAAGAATAGCAGATGATGCCCCAAAAACACTTGCAGAATTGTCCGAAGAATTGACGGTAATCGGCAAAAAAGTTCTTCTTATCGGAGACGGTGCAGACATTACTTATAAGTTTTTAGCCGAAAAAGGACTTGATGTGAGAAAATTTTCCGAAATTTTTAAATTTCAGCACGCTTCGGGAGTTGCAATTACGGCTTATAGAAACTATAATAGAGGTGAAGAAGCTGTTTCGGCGGACAATCTTGTTCCGTCATATCTTCGTCTTTCTCAGGCTGAAAGAGAATTAAAAAAATCAGGAGATGCAAAAAAATGATAGCATTAAGCAGTGACCATGCAGGCTTTCCTCTCAAGGAAGCCATAAAAGAGTACTTTATCGAAAATAATATTGAATTTGAGGATTGCGGCGCATACAGCACCGACAGTGTGGATTATCCCTATCAGGCTAAAAAGGCATGTGACTTGGTTGTTGCAGGTAAGTGTGATAAGGCAATTCTCTGTTGCGGTACGGGAATCGGAATTTCTATGGCTGCAAACAAGGTAAAGGGTATCAGAGCAGCCTGCTGTTCAGATTATTTCAGTGCAAAATTTACAAGACTTCACAACGATGCAAATGCTCTCTGCCTCGGTGCAAGAGTTATCGGTGTCGGTGCGGCTCTCGAGCTTGTTGATGTTTTTATCAATACCGAGTTCGAAGGCGGCAGACATCAGAGACGTGTTGACCAGATAACCGAAATTGAAAATATGTAATTTTATCTGAAAGGAAGTATAAAGCTATGGCAAACGTTACTGTTACAAATCATCCTCTTATTCAGCACAAGGTGTCAATTATCAGAGACAAAAATACCCCCTCGAAGGATTTCAGGGCTATTATCGGCGAAATTGCCATGCTTATGTGTTATGAAGCAACAAGGGATCTTGAGCTTACTGATGTTGAGGTTGAAACTCCCGTTGCTGTTGCAAAGGTAAAGAAGCTTTCCGGTAAAAAGCTTGCTGTTGTGCCGATTCTCCGCGCAGGACTCGGTATGGTTGACGGTATCACAGCTCTTATTCCTTCTGCAAGAATCGGACATATCGGTCTCTACAGAGATCCCGAAACACTTATGCCCGTAGAATATTACTGCAAGCTTCCTTCCGATATAGAAGAAAGAGACGTAATTGTTGTTGACCCTATGTGTGCAACCGGCGGAAGTGCTATTGATGCCATTTCTCTTATCAAGAAGAGAGGCCCCAAGCACATAAAGTTTGTCTGCACAATTGCGGCTCCCGAAGGAATCAAGGCACTCACGGAGGCACACCCCGATGTTGATGTTTTCTGTGCTGCTCTTGACGAATGCCTTAACGACCACGGCTATATTGTTCCCGGTCTCGGAGATGCAGGCGACAGAATTTTCGGAACTAAATAAAAAATAACGGGCTGTTTTCAGCCCGTATTTTTATTCCAATATTCCGTTGCAAGCCTCGTTTTTATATGAAAGAACTTTGACCTTTCTTATCTGCCCACAGAGATTTTCATCGGAGGCAACCGTAACCGGTGTGTAGTTTTCTGTATAGCCCTGCTGAACGCTTCCTTTGGGAGTTTCAAACAGCACGTTCACTGTTTTGCCGATAGTTTCATTAAGGAATACCTCTCTGATGTTATCGCATTCCTTCTGTAAAACAGCACATCTTTCGGTTTTTGTTGCATTAGGTATTTTATCGGTAAATTTATAAGCTACCGTGCCTTCTCTCGGGGAGAAGGGGAAAACGTGCACCTTCATGAAGCCGCATTTTTTTGCAAACTCAAGTGTATCGTTAAAGTATTCATCTGTTTCCCCGGGGAAGCCGACAATAATATCTGTTGTAAGCGAAATATCCGAAAAGGTAGACTTCAGCTTCTGACAGAGCTCGAAATACTCTTCCGCAGTATAATGACGGTTCATTCTTTTGAGGACGGGGTTACTGCCGCTCTGCAGGGAAAGGTGGAACTGAGGACAGAATTTCTTCATTGCTGACAGGCGTCTTATAACCTCATCTGTAATATGGTCGGGCTCAAGAGAGCCTAAACGGAAGCGTTCAATGCCTTCGGTTTCTTCCGCAATCTGCAGGGCATCGCATATGCTTGTATTTGTGTCAAGACCGTATGCGGAAAGGTTTATTCCGACAAATACTATTTCCTTGTAGCCTGCCTTTGCAAGACGTTCAATTTCATTTTTTATTGCTTCAAGGGGACGAGAGCGTGAAAATCCGCGTGCTTTTGGGATGATACAGTAAGAGCAGTATCTGTTACAGCCGTCCTGTATCTTTATGAAGGCTCTCGTGTGACCGTCAAAGGTGTTGATTTCAATACCTTTGTATTTATCCTCACGCTTATGGACTGTAACTTTTACGGTCTGCTTTTTGCTGAGTCTGAATTCAGTTATTGCATCAATTATGTTGTGGTTCATTTTGTTTCCGAGAATTATATCAGCTTCCGAAAGCTGACTTGCCTCTTCGGGGAAAGCCTGGGGGAAACAGCCCGTAAGAATAATAATTGCATCCTTATTGTCATTTCTGAACCGACGTACCGCCTGACGGGTTTTTCGGCTGCTTTCAGCCGTTACTGTACAGGAGTTGATTACGTATATGTCAGCCTTTTCCTTGTGGCTGATAATTTCATAGCCTTCATTTTTGAGAAGTGAAATCATTTCCTGGGTTTCATACTGATTCACTTTGCAACCGAGTGTGTAAAATGCCGCCTTCATACCGTACCTCTTATAAATAATTAAATACATTATATACGTTTCGCTGTCTTTTAGCAATATGTTTGCATTAAAATATCTCGTCCCTCATATTTTTGTATCAAGGAGGAATGAAGAATGGTTAAAAGATTTATGGCGGTTGTGATAACGCTGTGTATGTTTTTTGCTTTCGGGCTGATGTCATATGCCGAAGAATTGCCTGCAGAGAATGTCTTGACAGTCAGTGCGGATGTATCTCTCGGTATCAATGCAAAGGCTTATGCGCTTATGGATGTGAATACGGGTACATTAATTGCGGGGAAGAATGAAAATGAACAGCTATATCCTGCTTCTGTTACCAAAATTATGTCTTTGCTGCTTGTTATGGAGGCAATTGAAAGCGGCAAAATGACGCTTGATATGGAAATTACCTGCAGTGCCTCTGCCGCTGAAAAGGGCGGTTCACAGATATGGCTTGAGGCAGGGGAAGTAATGACGGTCAATGACCTTCTGAAGGCCACGGTGGTCTATAGTGCAAACGATGCCTGCTGTCTGTTGGGTGAGGTTGTTGCAGGCAGTGAATCGGCATTCTGCGATTTGATGAATAAAAAGGCAGAAGAGCTCGGAATGACAAATACACATTTTGACAACTGTACGGGGCTTGACGATGATACAACAACACATAAAACCACAGCCCGCGATATTGCCGTAATGTCACGGGCATTGCTGAAATATCCCCTTATTAAGGATTATACGGGAATATGGATGGATACACTAAGAAACGGACAGACACAGCTTGTAAATACAAATAAGATTATAAGAACCTATCCCGGTGCCACCGGTCTTAAAACGGGTACAACAAGCAAGGCTGGATGCTGTGTGAGCGCCTCAGCCGAGCGTGACGGATTAGAACTTATTGCCGTTGTTCTCGGTGCTGATAACAGCAAGGAGCGATTCAGCGCTGCCAAAGTGCTACTTGATTACGGCTTCAGTAACTACGAGATTTTTACGCCTGATTCCTCAGGACTTTATCCCGAATTTGCGGAGGTTTCTCACGGTACTTTACAGAAAGTAAGGCTTGAACATAAAGAATGTAGCGATTTTCTTGTCAATAAAGGAATAAAAAACAGCATAAAGACGGAAATAATTATAAATGAAAAGCTTGATGCTCCTGTTGAAAAGGGGAGTCCGGTCGGTGAAATAGTATACAAATACAATAATGAGATTCTCGGAAAAAGTGAAATTGTTACAGCTGAGCACTCTGATAAAATGACATTTTGCAATGCAATCATTACTATTTTGAAATCAGTCAAAAAATATTAATTTTTTTCAACTTTCTATTGAAAAATGAAAAGATTTATAGTAAAATGATATAAAATAATATGCAAAGTCGGAGGAAAATTCATAAGATGTCTTTAAAACTTAACAGCAAATACCTCGGTTCATTTGTAAGTGAGGAAGCTTTGCGTGCAATTGAGCCTGAAGTTAAAAAGGCACATTCTTTGCTTAATGAAAACAAAGCGGATGCAGCCGGAAACGATTTTCACGGTTGGGTGTCCTTACCATTGGATTATGATAAGGATGAATTCGCAAGAATCAAAAACAGCGCGAAGAAGATAATGTCCGATTCCGAAGTTCTTGTTGTTATCGGTATCGGCGGCTCCTATCTCGGAGCAAGAGCAGCCATTGAATTTGTAAAATCAAAGAATTATAATTTAACGACAAAAAATGCACCTAAGATTTTCTTTGTAGGTAACAGTATTTCACCTACAGAGATTTCTGAAATTTATTCTATCTGTGAAAACTGTGATTTCTCTGTAAACGTTATTTCAAAATCCGGTACAACAACCGAGCCTGCAATAGCATTCAGAGTTTTCAAGGCACTTCTTGAAAAGAAGTATTCTGCTGAAGAAGCAGCATCAAGAATTTACGTTACAACAGATAAAGCAAAGGGTACACTCAAATCCCTTGCAGACAGAATGGGCTATGAAGAATTCGTAGTGCCCGATGACGTAGGCGGAAGATATTCTGTTCTTACCGCTGTCGGTCTTCTTCCCATTGCCTGTGCGGGTATTGATATAGATAAGCTTATGGCGGGCGCCGCAAATGCAGTAGATAAGTACAATGTTCCCGATATTTCCGTGAACGATTGCTACAAGTATGCTGCAATAAGAAACATTCTTTACAGAGCCGGTAAAAAGGTTGAAATGTACGTTTCTTACGAGCCCGACTTTACACTTATGAACGAATGGTTCAAGCAGCTGTACGGTGAAAGCGAAGGAAAAGAAAATAAAGGTATTTTCCCTGCTTCTGCAATTTATTCAACTGACCTTCATTCTCTCGGACAGTATGTTCAGGAAGGTGAAAGACATCTGTTTGAAACCGTATTTACGTTCAATGAACCCAAAACAGAGCTTATAATTGAAGCTGATGAGGAAAATGTTGACGGACTTAATTTCCTTGCAGGAAAGGGTATGTCATACATTAACCGAAAGGCCTTTGAGGGCACCGTTCTTGCACATACAGACGGCGGTGTTCCCAATATCATCATTGAGGCAGACAGAATGGACGAGGAAAACCTCGGAGAAATGATTTATTTCTTTGAAAAGGCCTGTGCAATATCGGGTTATATTCTCGGCGTAAATCCCTTTGATCAGCCCGGTGTTGAAAGTTATAAGAAGAATATGTTTGCTCTTCTCGGAAAACCCGGATATGAAGAGCTTGCAGATGCTCTTAAAGCAAGACTTGACTAAAATTTAGGTAATAAATCTGAAAGGAATTGATTATTATGATTAAGCTTTTAATCGGCGAAAAAGGAACAGGAAAGACCAAGAAACTCATCAACTGCGTTAATGCTGCACTCGATGCATCAAACGGTCACGTTGTATGTGTAGAAAAGGATGACCTTCTCAGATATCAGATCAGCTACAAGGTAAGACTTCTTGCAGCAAACAACTACAGCATTGAAGGTTATGACGCTTTTTACGGTTTCCTCAGCGGACTTTGCGCAGGTGATCATGATATTACTGATATACTCATTGACGCAACTCTTAAAATCGGCGGCAGAAACTATGAAGAGCTTGCTGATTTCCTTATCAAGGTTGCAAGCCTTTCCAAGCTTACAGGTACAAACTTCACATTCACAATTTCAACCGAGAAGGCAAATCTTCCCGCAAAGATTTTCGAAGTTTGCGAAGCTGAATAAAAAAATCTTTAAAAATATATCAAAAATTAGCAGATTTCCTGTTGACAAACAGGGAATCTGCCTATATAATACTTGTTGTTGTGTTTAAGGGTAACTATGCTTAAAAATAGGAGGAACTGAAATTGTATCTTGAACTTGATGCTGTTTTCAATAACGACGGTGAAAGTTTACAGATAGATTATGAGTTTTTGCTCGAGGATGAAAGCATTGTTACTCCCGTAAAGGTTAACGGTTCCGTTTTTAACAGAACGGGTATCGTCAATTTGCAGGCGGATGCCAGATTTGATTATTCCACTTCATGTGCCAAGTGCAACAAACCTTTACTCAGACATGCGAAGGTGCCCGTACGTCACACTTTGCTGACTCATGCTGAGAGCGAGGATAATGACGAGTTTATTATTCTTGACGGAATGAGACTTCATCTTGATGAGCTTGTCAGTGAGGATATTTATCTTTCTCTGCCTTCAAGATTTTTATGCAAAGAAGATTGTAAAGGGTTATGTGCTTTCTGCGGTCAGGACCTGAATGCAGGTCAATGCTCATGCAGTGCACCCACGGATTCCAGATGGGATTCGTTAAAAGATTTGTTTAATGAATAATTAAGCCTGTTAGGAGGAAATAAAAATGGCAGTTCCTGCAAGAAGAGTATCAAAGGCAAGAAGAGATAAGAGACGTAATAATGTTTGGAAGATTTCTGCTCCCGCTATCGAAAAGTGTCCTCAGTGCGGAGAATATAAGAGATCTCACAGACTTTGTCCTGCTTGCGGCTATTATAACGGCCGTCAGGTAGTTGCTGTCGAAGACTGATTCTTATTTCCGTAATTTTAATTTTGACGGAGAATCTTGTACTTTATAGCGCAGGCGGAGAAGTGATATCTTCCCCGCCGCTTTGCTATTCAATCCGGTGGTGAAAATGTGGCAGTAAAAATTTTTGCTGTTCTTAAAAACAGTATATGTGCAAAGAACGGAATACGTCCCGGAGACAGCCTTGTAAGCATTAACGGCAATGAAATAAACGATGTGCTTGATTACCGTTTTTATTCGGATTCCGAGAGACTCAGAACGGTTTTTGAACTCGGAGACGGCAGAAAAAAAAGTGTGGAGCTGCACGCCGGAAAAGGTGCTGATAAGCTTGGTCTTTCATTTGAAACATATCTTATGGATAAGCACCGCAGATGTAAGAATTCCTGTATTTTTTGTTTTATTGATCAGTTGCCGAAGGGACTACGCAAAAGTCTTTATTTTAAGGATGACGATTCGCGTCTTTCTTTTTTGTTCGGTAATTATATAACTCTCACAAACCTTACTGACAAGGATGTAGACAGAATTATTAAAATGCACATCAGTCCGATTAATGCGTCCGTTCATACAATGAATCCCGAGCTCAGGGTAAAAATGATGAAGAATCCTGCTGCAGGAAGCTCCTTAAAGTATCTTAAGAAGTTTTCTGATGCCGGAATTTCGATAAACGCGCAGCTCGTTCTGTGTCCCGGCATAAATGACGGCGATGAATTGAGATTTTCCCTTGAAAGGCTTGCTGAGCTTGAGTCCGTACGAAGTGTAGCTGCTGTTCCCGTAGGACTTACCAGATTCAGAGAAGGACTGTATCCTCTTGAGGCTTTCGGTAAAGAAAGCGCTGCAGCCGTTATTGATATTATAGACGGTTTCAATGAGAGTCTTATGAAGAAGGGGAGAGATAAGCTTGCTTACCCCTCCGATGAGTTTTTTCAGATTGCAAAGCGTGATATTCCCGATTATTCTTATTACGGCGATTTTCCTCAGCTTGATAACGGTGTAGGTATGATTGCCTGTCTTGATAAGGAGTTTTCGGATGCGCTGAACGACTGTGAAGCAGATAATAAAAGGCGCAGATTTGCAGTTGCAACAGGTGTTGCGGCTTATGATATAATGAAATCCGTTGCGAACCGTTTCTGTGAAAAGTTCAGTTCTTCCGAAATAAAGGTTTATTGCATAAAAAATTTATTTTTCGGGGACACTGTGACCGTCACAGGTCTTATAACGGGAAGTGATCTGATTTCATCCCTTAAAGAGCAGGGCTTTGACGGGGAATATCTGTTTATACCTTCTGTTATGCT
>JAZOWG010000203.1:0-4036 GCA_045659105.1 Acutalibacteraceae bacterium | reverse complement strand
GTAAAGAGGTGTGCCGTACTTTTCGCAAAGCTCCACGGTATCAACACCTGCGAAGGTAAGATGACCGAGGCTATTCACGCCTAAATTTTCACAAATCATAATAAACTCCTTATAAAAGGTGGGCTAACATTTCCTCGTAAGGAAGTGCTGACATATCACGGGGTGCAACATCAAAAACGGTCTTACAGCCCGTATCCCCTCTTTCCTTCATACGTACAATTGCTCTTGCGTAGCAGAGAATTACGCTTGCTGTGAATTCGGGGTTGGAATCAAGCTTTAACTTATATTCAATAATTTCCTTGTTTTCTTTATTTTTGCCCGTAACACCCGTTCTTATAACAGAGCCTCCGTGGGGAATACCGTTGTGATTGGCTTTAAGCTCTTCCATAGAAATGAAATTAACGGTAGTGTCGTAATCGGCAAAGTAGTTGGGCATAGTCTTGATTTCGTTTTCGATTCTTCTGAGGTCTGCGCCCTCTTCGGCTACAACAAAGCACTCACGTGTGTGCTTTTCACGGGTGGTAAGCTCGGGATTTTCACCTGTCCTCACCTTTTCCATAGCCTCTTCCACGGGTACTGTGTACTGTCTTGCATCAAGCACACCGTCAATTCTTCTTATTGCATCGGAGTGTCCCTGACTTACTCCCCTGCCCCAGAAGGTATAGTCCTTTCCCTCGGGAAGAATAGCTGATGCCATAAGGCGGTAAACGGAGAACATACCGGGATCCCAGCCTGCAGAAATAAGGGCAATATTGCCGTTTTCCTTTGCAGCCTTGTGGACATTCTTGAAGTGCTCGGGAATTTTTGCGTGTGTGTCGAAGGAATCTATAACATTGAAATTTTCTGCCAGGGCAGGTGTCATAACGGGCAAATCCGTTGCACTGCCGCCGCAGATAATAAGAACATCAATTTTGTCTTTATATAAAAGCACGTTGTCTGCTTTTTCAACCTTAGCCGCAGGGGTAAGGATTTTTACGGTTTCAGGGTCGCGTCTTGTGAAAACAGCCACAAGACGGGCGTCGGGATTCTGCATAATTGCACATTCAACACCCCTGCCCAGATTTCCGTATCCGTATATTCCGATTTTCATTTTCATCACCCGATATAAATAGTTTAGCCTATAAGAGAGGACATTTCATAAAGTCCCGGCTCTTTGCCGATAAGGAAAGCGGCGGCGGTTACTGCACCCTCTGCAAAAAGACTTCTTGAATGAGCCTCGTGCTTTATCGTAACGGTTTCGTAATCTGTGGAAACAATAACCTCGTGAATACCTACAATATTGCCTCTTCTTACTGCGTGGATACCGATTTCCTCAGCCTCTCTTTTAGCCATTCCGCTTCTGCCGAAAATAAACTTCGCACTTTCCCTTACGGTCTTTATTGCGTTTGCAATCATAAGAGCCGTTCCGCTGGGAGCGTCAAGCTTGCGGTTGTGGTGGGTTTCGACAATTTCAATGTCTGCACCGGGGAGGGTCTTTGCCGCCATGGTAGCCATTCGGCACAGAAGTGCTACGCCCATTGACATATTTGCAGAAAAGAACACGGGAACACTTTCCGATGCTTTTCTTATAATTTCCTTTTCTTCCTCTGAGTGTCCCGTGGTTGCGACAACAAGGGGAAGACCTGCAGTTACCGCATAATCGGCAACCGCCTTTATTGATGCGTGATTGGAAAAATCTATAATGCAGTCCGCATTTTCCTTTATATCGGAAAAATCGCTGTAGCAGGGAATGTCACCCTCGGAGGGCTTTATATCAACGCCTGCAACGATTTCGCTGTCCATATAGCCGTCGGCAGAAACACTGAGTACGGCAGCACCCATTCTGCCCGACATTCCGCTTAATATAATTCTCATAATAAACCTCTTATACGTTGATTCCGGCTTCTCTCATAAGGGCAAGAAGCTTCTTTTCATTAGCTTCCTCCATAGGAGTAAGAGGAAGACGGAGATAGTTTTCACCGTAGCCCATAGCAGCTGTTGCAGCCTTTACGGGAATGGGATTAACCTCACAGAAGAGAGCGTTTACGAGAGCGAGATAATCGAGCTGCATCTTTGTAGCCTCAGCTGTGTTTCCGTTCCAGTAGTGCTTACACATCATTGAGGTTTCCTTGGGGAGGATATTGGAAAGAACCGAGATAACACCCTTACCGCCGAGAGAAAGAACGGGGAGAATCTGATCGTCATTACCTGAATAAATATCGAGCTTGCCTCTTGTAAGAGCGGCAATTTCGGCAATCTGAGAAAGGTTACCCGAAGCCTCCTTTACTGCAACGATATTGGGATGGTCAGCGAGAGCCGCCATAGTAGCGGGCATAATGTTACAGCCTGTACGGGAGGGAACGTTATATAAAATACAAGGCTTAGTTGCAACGTCTGCCACAACCTCAAAGGACTTAATAAGACCCTTCTGAGTAGCCTTATTGTAGTAAGGAGTTACAAGAAGAACTGCATCAGCACCTGCCTCGCAGGCAAATTTTGTAAGGTCAATTGCATAGTCCGTGTCGTTAGATCCCGTACCTGCAATGACGGGCACTCTGCCGGCAACACGGTCTACTGCAAACTTGATGCACTCTCTGTGCTCTTCGTCTGTAAGAGTTGATGCTTCACCGGTAGTACCGCAGGCAACAATAGCATCAATACCCTCTGCTATCTGCCAGTCAATAAGTCTTCCGAAGCTTTCGTAGTCTACACCGTTTTCGTTAAGGGGTGTTACAATAGCGGTTGCAGCACCTGTAAAGATTGTCTTTTTCATTATATATTCCTCCAAATAAATTACATAGATATACGCAAAAAATCAGCCGCCCTACAACATTTACGGGGCAGCCTCTGACAATATTTCTCCCGCAGAAAAACAAAAAAGCCGTAAAATACGGCCTGCGTCTCTGCGAGTAATACTCAAAGCACAGATAGCTCTCCGCAAATGCGACAGCAAGACAGATATTATTCCGTATTGCCGGCAAGGACTACGCTCGGGTCCCACCTCGGCGCCGATACCTTTCAGAATTGCAACGCCCCCGCGTCAAGGGCTTACACAAAGCTTACTCTTTACCAAACGCACCTCTATCAATATGTATGTAGAATATCACAAAGAATATATATTGTCAACAATCAAATTAAAAAAACGGGGCAAAAACCCCGTTTTTTTTACAGCTTATTGCGGATAATCTTTCCGCTTGTGGTTTTGGGAAGTGATTCACGGAATTCAACGATTCTGGGATACTTGTAAGGGGCGGTGTGCTTCTTTACATAGTTCTGAATATCCTTCTTGAGCTCATCGGAAGCCACAGTACCCTTTGTAAGGACGATAACTGCCTTTACAACCTGACCTCTTACCTCGTCGGGTGCAGCTGTAACACCGCATTCGAGAACGTAAGGAAGCTCCATAATGACGTTTTCAATTTCGAAGGGGCCGATACGGTAGCCTGAGGACTTGATAACGTCGTCAACACGACCCACGTACCAGTAGAAGCCGTCCTCATCCTTCCAGGCAAGGTCGCCCGTATGGTACATTCCGTCGTACCATGCTTCCTTTGTCTTTTCCTCGTCAAGATAATAGCCCGTAAACAGACCGCAGGGAACCTTATCACCGGTACGAACAATGATTTCACCGGGAGCACCGACATCGCAGGAATTACCCTCAGAGTCCACAATATCAATATCGTAAATCGGTACGGGCTTACCCATTGAGCCTATCTTGTGGTTGGCACCTACAAGGTTACCTATCATAAGCGTGCTTTCGGACTGACCGAAGCCCTCCATAATGCGAAGACCCGTAAGCTTTTCAAGCTGCTTGAAAACCTCGGGGTTAAGAGCTTCACCTGCAATTGTTGCGTGCTCAACGGAGGACATATCATACTTTGTAAGGTCTTCCTTTATAAGCATACGGTACATTGTGGGCGGAGCGCAGAAGGTAGTAATATGATACTTCGCAAACATAGGAAGAATATCACCTGCATTGAAGCGGTCGAAATCGTAAACGAAGGTCGCGGCTTCGCACATCCACTGACCGTAAAGCTTGCCCCAGAGAGCCTTTGCC
>JAZOWG010000202.1:0-3023 GCA_045659105.1 Acutalibacteraceae bacterium | reverse complement strand
AACATAACTCTGCCGGGCTTAACTACTGCTACCCAGTATTCAGGTGAACCCTTACCTGAACCCATTCGGGTTTCAGCGGGCTTCTCTGTGATGGGCTTATCGGGGAAAATCTTGATCCAAACCTGACCGCCACGCTTGATGTATCTTGTCATAGCGATACGGGCTGCTTCAATCTGATTTGAGGTGATCCATGCGGGCTCAAGTGCTACAAGGCCAAAGTTGCCGTAAGTAACCATATTGCCACGATGTGCAGCGCCCTTAAGGCGACCTCTCTGCTGTCTGCGGTATTTAACGCGCTTAGGCAATAACATTTTTAAGCCCTCCTGTCTCTTCTTTTCTTAGTGGCGGTTTCGTGAAGAACTTCGCCCTTGTAAATCCAGATTTTTACGCCGATACGGCCGTAAGTTGTCTTAGCTTCTGCAAAGCCGTAGTCGATGTCGGCTCTGATTGTCTGAAGCGGAATTGTGCCTTCCTTGTATGTCTCGGAACGAGCAATTTCTGCGCCGCCGAGTCTGCCGCTGCACTGAATCTTGATACCTGCTGCACCAAGTCTCATTGTGCTGCCGATTGCCTGCTTAACTGCACGACGGAAGGAAACTCTCTTTTCAAGCTGCATAGCAATCTTTTCTGCTACAAGCTGAGAATTGAGGTCAGGCTGCTTGATTTCGATGATGTTGATGAAAACATCCTTGCCTTCGCCAAGCATCTTCTTGCAAGTTGCCTTGATCTTTTCGATTTCTGCGCCGCCCTTACCGATAACCATACCGGGCTTTGCGCAATGGATATTGATACGAACTCTCTTGGGGTCGCGTTCAATTTCAATTTTGGGAACACCAGCGGAGTTAAGTGCGTTGAGGAGATACTCACGAACGTTGTAGTCAGCTACAAGAGTATCGCCGAAGGTTGACTTACCTGCATACCAGCGAGATTCCCAATCCTTAATGACACCGATTCTTAAACCGGTAGGATTAATTTTCTGTCCCATTGTTTAATTCCTCCTCCCCGATTATTCCATTTCCTTGAGAACAAGGTTAATGTGAGATGTCTTCTTGTTGATTCTGTAAGCTCTGCCGTGTGCTCTGGGTCTGATTCTCTTGAGAGTGGGACCCTGAGAAACTGAACATTCAGCAACATAAAGTCTTGTGACATCCATATCGAAATTATTTTCCGCATTTGCTACTGCGGACTTAAGAAGCTTTGCAACGGGTTCACACGCAGCCTTGGGTGTGAACTTAAGGATTGCCATAGCTTCGTCAGCGGGCTTGTTTCTGATAAGGTCGAGAACAATCTTAACCTTACGGGGAGCTATACGCTCAAAAGTCGCTTTTGCTCTTGCTTCCATTGTTTACACTCCTTTCGGCTTATTTACCGTTATTTGATGTCTTTGATCCTGCATGACCCTTGAAGGTTCTTGTAGGAGCGAACTCACCTAATTTGTGACCAACCATATCTTCTGTTACATATACGGGAACGTGCTTACGTCCGTCATGTACGGCAAAGGTGTGACCAACAAACTCAGGGAAGATTGTGGAGCTGCGGCTCCAAGTCTTAAGGACGATTTTTTCGCCGTTTTCGTTCATTTTGATGACTCTTTCGAGAAGCTTAGGCTGCACGAAAGGTCCCTTTTTAGTACTTCTGCCCATTATTTATTGCTCCTTTCCGTTTATTTAGCATTAGCGCGTCTTACGATAAGCTTATCGGACTGCTTATGCTTTGCACGAGTCTTATAACCGAGAGCAGGCTTGCCCCAGGGAGTAACAGGACCGGGACGACCGATGGGTGACTTACCTTCACCACCACCGTGGGGGTGATCACAGGGGTTCATAACTGAACCGCGGACTGTGGGACGTACGCCCATGTGACGTGTACGACCTGCCTTACCAACCTTAACGTTGAGGTGATCTTCGTTGCTTACTGTACCGATTGTAGCCATACACTCAGCAGGTACGTTACGAAGCTCGCCTGAGGGAAGACGAAGGAGAGCATACTTTCCTTCCTTAGCCATAAGCTGTGCAGCGTTACCTGCGCTTCTTGCAAGCTGACCGCCGCGGCCGGGATAAAGTTCTACGTTGTGAACGAATGTACCTGTGGGGATATTCACAAGAGGAAGAGCATTACCAACCTTGATGTCAGCAGCTGCACCGGAAACAACTGTGTCGCCTACCTTGAGGCCTGAGGGAGCGATAATGTAATTCTTAACACCGTCCTCATACTGGATGAGTGCAATAAATGCGGAACGGTTAGGATCGTATTCAAGTGTAAGAACTGTTGCGGGTACGCCAGTCTTATTTCTCTTGAAGTCGATGATTCTGTACTTCTGACGGTTACCGCCGCCGTGATGACGAACGGTGATTCTGCCGTAGCTGTTTCTGCCTGATGTCTTCTTGAGAGACTCAAGGAGGCTTCTTTCAGGAGCAACCTTAGACAACTGTGAGTAGTCGATTGTTGACATGTTACGGCGACCGTTTGTTGTCGGCTTATAGACTTTTATAGCCATTTGATTTCACACGCCTTTCATTATTTTGAAAAATTTGTGTTCGATTCCGGAGAGTTTAGCGGCCGGCTAAACCATACATCGCTGTCCGGAAGGTCTATTAGAACATACCGTCAAAGAACTCGATTGTCTTGGAGTCTTCTGTAAGTGTTACGATTGCCTTTTTCCATGAGGGCTTGTAGCCTTCGAAACGGCCGTAACGGCGGAAATGACCACGAACATTCATTGTGTTGACCTTGTCAACCTTTACGCCGAAAAGCTCTTCAACAGCTTTTGCGATTTCGATTTTGTTAGCATCCTTAGCAACTACGAAAGTGTACTTCTTCTCAGCTGTGCCGAGCATACTTTCTTCTGTAACTACGGGCTTGAGGATTATATCCTGTGCAAACTTACTCATTATGCATAAACCTCCTCAATCTTTGCTACTGCATCCTTGAGAACTACGATGCTGTCGCAGTTAAGGATGTCATAAACATTGAGAGTGTTAACGAATGTAACGTTTACACCTTCGATGTTACGAGCGCTGCGA
>JAZOWG010000201.1:0-55057 GCA_045659105.1 Acutalibacteraceae bacterium | reverse complement strand
TGGTATCCACGCAGGTATGCAGTCCGTTAAAATCGGTCTTGCTGCTAAGAAGTCTGTTGCAGAGCACAGACCCGTTCAGCTTTCCGAAATCAAATAATTTACATAAAATCATCCCCGTTGCCTTTATGGGCAGCGGGGAAGTTCTTTGGAGTGCTTTTATTATTATTTTAGTTGCTATCTGTATTGTTTTATTTTGTCACTATAATCACTATAAGTATAATATTCATCAGATTGTTCTTTATACTTTTCACAGCTATCAAGCAATGTGCGTCTTCGTTTGCTTCTTTCATTCTCATCTTCTGTGATATTCCATAAGTCACGGGGATTTCTCGCCTCAAATTCTGTTATGCAAAACAGTTCATTATCATTATCGCCTACGGGACAGAAATGACCGTATCTGCAGGAAATACAAGATTTGATTTTCCAGCCTTTAGGTAAATTTTTTGCAAAAGCAAGCAAAACCTTTTCAGTTGAGTCAGATTCATACGAATGTAAAATACCCTGCACCATTGCAGAAAGAGTAATTCTCACATGCCCGTCATACTGCGGAATGGTTTTATGTTCAACCTCTAAAGCTATCACTCCATCATTTGTTTCAATAGGAAGATGATATGTTTTTTCTACTATAAGATCCCATTGATTTTTTTCAATCCAGCAAGATTCACATTTATTACGTTTACAGTAACATCCTAACCAATAAGAAGAAATTTTTCCCAAGTCATTTAGCGGAGTATTGATTATTTTGCTAAGTTCAGGAAGAACAGTTTGCTCCAAGAAAAAATCAAATTCTTCTTTAGTCAATGTCTGCCAATCCAGCGGACACATTCCTTGCGGAGCTATTCTCGCATAATAACAATCCCCGTACTCATTTGTGCCATTTTTTCCTATGTACACATTAAAGTAATATTCGTCTGAAAACGATGATTTCTGTGCATTGAACATCAGGTAATACTCGCCAATCAATGAACGTGTCCAGGAATTGGCATTCTTCTTGAAACCTAACGATTTCAGCTTTATTGCAATCTGCTGAATAAACGATTTCCTCTTTTCTTTTGCAAATATCAGTAAATCGTCTTTCCGGGTTTGTGAATATCGACTGTACATATCCGCAATCAATGGTTTTATAGTTTCTTCATCTTCATTATTACGAATGATATATTTCTCGCGAATAGTAATATTTTCATCCCTAACACCCGATTCAATCAATGTATTTTCACATCCTGCAAATCGAGTAAATGCAATTGAAGCATAACCATATACTACTTCGATATATTCATCCTTCCCGATCAGATTGACAATGAATGCTGTTAAATCAGTCATTGGCTTAAAGAAATACCAATGACAATCAGAGGCTTCTCTTTTACTTGGTTCTTGCATACCGAAGCTCAAGAGTTTGACACGATACTGTTCCAGCTTTTCTCGAATACTGCTTGGTATAGTTTTTGGATCAACACTTGTTTGCATAGAAAATCCCTCCGTTTCTAATATATTATAGCACAAAAAAGCTAGAAAACAAGAAAAAAGGCGGAAGAAAGCCTCCGCCCGGTAATTATGATGTTTACGATGCTGCATTCAGCATATTATCAATATAGATCCCGTAACCCTTTGTCGGGTCGTTCACAAAAACATGTGTTACGGCACCGACGATTCTGCCGTTCTGGATAATAGGGGAGCCGCTCATTCCCTGAACAATGCCACCCGTAATCTCAAGAAGCTCCTCATCGGTCACCTTTATAACAAAGTTCTTATTTTCGGCAGATTTACTTATTCTTTCAATTTCAATCTCAAATTTTTCCGTTTTATTATCTCTGACAGTTGAAATTATCTCTGCCTTTCCCGTTGTCACCTCATTTTCAAAAGCAACAGGCAGAATGTCAAGGGAATTCGAAATTATATCAATATTTCCGTAAATTCCGTTTTCATTATTGGTAAAAATACTACCGTATGCTTCGCCGCTAATAGTACCTTTAAGCTCACCTGCTGTACCGTTTATGCCCTTGGTTACACCGTTTAAGGTTGCATCGCAAATAATGCCTTTTTCAGTAGGGATAATTCTGCCTGTATCGGTATCGTATATTCCGTGTCCTAAAGAGCCGAAAGTGCCGTTTTCAGTATCACAGTAGGTGAGTGTACCGATACCGCCAGTTGAGTCTCTTATCCATAGTCCGCATTTGTATTCACCTGTTGCGGCACAAATCTCTGGTGTCATAGTAAGCGCAATTATCTGACCGTCTCTTATGATTTCAACATCAAGCGGATTTCCGTCTGAGGATACTATAATTTCAGACAATTGCGAATTATCGGAAATTTTAATATCATCAACAGTTTTTAAGGTATCACCAATCTTAATTCCTGCATTTTCAGCCGGCGAAATGCTGCCGTTTACACTGTCGAAGCTCTCAACGCCTACAACAAGGACTCCGTCAGTCTTTAATCTTATTCCGATAAGATTTCCCCCGGGAATAAGATATTTTCTGTTCTGCTCATACGAAAATTCTTTATTATGATTAATAATGTCCGCTACCGGCATAAACAGGTTTTTATTAAAGGAAACAGCACCTGAAGATGCAGGCTTATTATCTTTGATGCCTTTCTCTGAAATAAGTCCCGACAAATATATTACGCCATCGCTTTTATATGCTTCACCGAGAAAGCTTAAATTCAGAGATAACAAAAAAGACAGCAAAAAAATTGACACAGCAGTAATAACAGAAGTTGATAATCTAATGATTTTTTTCAATCCTTCACCTCCGTTCAATTGAATTTTGGTCGGATGAAAGAAAAATATTATAGTCAATCTCAGCAATTAACTGCTTAATTTGCTAATGTTATATTTATGAAAAAAAATAACGGTACCCGAAAAAAACGGATACCGTAATTCTGCAAAATATCTGATTATTTGATAATTTCGCCCATTGCATTGCCGCCTGCAAGAACTGCATTGGCTTCGTCTGTATCAATGTGCATAGCAAGCGCAAAGCTGTCGTTTACACGAACTACAACATCACCGAAAACAAGAGAACGCTCAGGGGAGTCAACCTTAACGCTTACAACCTGCTTATCTGTAAGACCGAACTCAGCAGCATCGGCAGTTGTCATGTGAATGTGTCTCTTTGCAACAATAACACCTTCGCTGATTTCAACCTCACCCTTAGGACCTACAAGCTTACATGCACCTGATTCCTTGATATCACCGGACTCTCTTACGGGAGCGGTAACACCGATTGAGCGTGCATCGGAAGCAGAAATTTCAACCTGAGTTGCATTTCTAACGGGACCGAGAATTGATACGCCGGGGAAAGAAGCCTTGGGACCGATTACCTGAACTCTTTCTTCACAAGCATACTGACCGGGCTGAGAAAGATCCTTTTTCTTTGTAAGCTCATAGCCTTCACCGAAAAGAACCTCAAGATCTGCCTTAGATACGTGAACGTGTCTTGCAGATGTTTCTACGAGAACTTTTTTATCCATTTTTGTTTCCTCCATAATGTATTTCTCATATATTATACATATTATTATTGGTATTTACAAGAGAAAAAAGTATATTTTTCTGCTTTTAATGAAAATCTTGTTAATAATATAACAATTTTCTGTTTTTTCTTTTTATTTTCTATAGACTTAAAAAAAACATTGTGATATAATACACGATGTATGGCTATGTGCCTTTACACTATTTTGTATATTAATTGAATGGAGGAAATACACAAATGGAGAAAAAGATCAGTAAACTTCCCTTTATTGATACTCCCGAACAGGCAAAGAAACTCGAGGAAGTAATTGCTGCAGCTAACGGTGACAAGAGCCGTCTTATGGCAGTAATGCAGGATGCTCAGGCAATCTACGGATACCTTCCTTACGAGGTTCAGTGCAAGATAGCTGAAGGACTTGACGTTCCCGTAGAAAAGGTTTACGGCGTTGCTACCTTCTATGCACAGTTTGCTCTTTCACCCAAAGGCAAGTACAACATTTCAGTATGCTTAGGTACTGCTTGCTATGTTAAGGGTGCACAGCAGGTTCTTGACAAGATCTGCGAGGTTCTCGGTGTTGAAGCAGGTGAGTGCTCTGAAGACGGAAAGTTCTCAATTGAAGCATGCCGTTGCATCGGCGCTTGCGGACTTGCTCCCGTTATGACTGTTAACGAAGACGTATACGGCAGACTTACAGCTGATATGGTTCCCGGCATCCTTGCAAAATACGAATAAGTTACACCAAAGGAAATATTCTTATGAAAATCAGTACCTTAAAAGAATTACTTGATGCTGAAATTCTTTGCGGTGAAGAATTTCTCGACAAGGACGTTCATTCTGCCTGCGGAAGCGATATGATGAGTGACGTTCTCGCGTTTGTAAAGGATCAGGCTGTACTTCTTACGGGCCTTGTGAATTTACAGGTAATCAGAACCGCAGAGATGATGGATATGGTATGTATCGTTTTTGTCCGTTCAAAGCGACCCACTCCCGAAATGGTGGAGGCAGCGAATGAGTGCGGCATTACACTTCTTGCCACAAGTAAGCGTATGTATGATGCCTGCGGAACTCTCTATTCTAACGGATTGACGGGTACGAAAATATGAGTGAATCGTTAAACTTCCACTTTGATGTCGACGGTGATAATTTTGTATCGGCAGGACAGGCTTCCGTTCAGGTTAAAAAGAATCTGAGAAGACTCGGCCTTCCCCCTGAAATTATCCGCCAGGTTTCAATCGCTCTTTATGAGGGCGAAATCAATATGGTAATTCACGCACACGGCGGCACAGCCGACGTAAACGTTTCAGAAGATAAAATCGAAATAATTCTTGCCGACAAGGGTCCCGGTATTGCAGATATAAATCTCGCAATGCAGGAGGGTTATTCGACAGCAACCGAAAACGTCCGATCATTGGGCTTCGGAGCAGGTATGGGTCTTCCCAATATGAAGCGTTATACCGATGAAATGAAAATTGAATCGGAAGTAGGCGTCGGAACAACTATCACGATGTGTGTTTACCTCAGGTAAATAAGGTGATGATTTGAATTCTTACAGACACTCTGTTGTGCTTGACGTGGACAAGTGTACGGGATGTACATCCTGTATAAGACGATGTCCCACGGAAGCAATAAGAATCAACGGCGGTCACGCAGAAATCAATACAGACAGATGTATTGACTGCGGTGAATGCATAAGAGTCTGTCCGAACAACGCAAAGAAGGCTATGTGCAGCAAGTTTGAGCATTATTTACATTACAAATGGAAAATTGCTCTTCCCGCACCTGCACTTTACGGTCAGTTTGACGGACTTGATGATGTTGATTCCGTATTACAGGGACTGAAGGATATCGGCTTTGATGATGTGTACGAGGTTGCTAAGGCAGCCGAAATAGTTTCAAACTACACTCGTATCTTCCTGAAATCGGAAGGCATAAAAAAGCCCGTTATCAGTTCAGCCTGCCCCGTAATTTCAAGACTTATATCACTTCGTTTTCCGTATCTTAAGGACAACATACTTCCGATGCTTCCCCCGATGGAGATTGCGGCAGCGGAAGCACGCAAAAAGGCAAAGGCAGAGCACCCCGAGCTGTCTGACGACGATATCGGCGTATTCTTTATCTCTCCCTGTGCCGCAAAGGTAAGCTACATAAGAAACGGATACGGAGAATATAAAAGCAATGTTGATGTAGTAGTCTCCTTAAGCGATATTTATTTTATGCTTCTCGGAGCTATGAAGAAAAACGTAACTCCCACAATAACCTCCGAAGCCGGAATGATAGGTATCGGCTGGGCAAGCTCAGGCGGTGAATCCTCCGCCATTCTCAATGACAGCTACCTGTTCGCAGACGGTATCGAAAACTGCATTCAGGTCCTTGAATCTATTGAGAACGGCAATATTCCTCAGATTGAGTTCGTTGAGCTTAATGCCTGCATCGGCGGATGCGTCGGCGGAGTTATGACAATTGAAAATCCCTTTATTGCAAAAACTCGATTACAAACGGTAAGAAGATATATGCCGGTTTCAAAGAATTTCATCGGCTCAGATGTTAATTTCGTTCCCGACAGCTTCATTACCGAATCACTGCCCGATTATACTCCTATCTCAAGACTCAGTGACAGTATGGCTGAATCTATGAGAATGATGGCAAAAATGCAGGAAATCAGGAAAACTCTTCCCGGAATTGACTGTGGCGCCTGCGGTGCCCCTACCTGCAGAGCCTTTGCAGAGGATATCGTCAGGGGAGTGGCGAACGACCGAAAATGTGTTGTGCTTGAGCACATCAGGCAAGATGAAACTGACGGAGGAGCAACCGGAAATGACAGTTAAGGAATTAGCTGAAAAGTATTCATTTGAGGTTCTCTCAATGCCGGATCCCGACAAGGCTGTTGAAGGCGGATATATAGGTGACCTTCTCAGCTGGGTAATGGGCAGGGCAGAGGCTTCAAGCTTATGGCTTACCATTATGACAAACATTAATATTGCCGCAGTAGCTCAGCTGTCAGATGTTTCTGCTGTCCTTATATGCGAGGGCGCAAGACCCGACGAAGCCGTCATTTCAACCGCAAATGAAAAAGGTGTCAATATTCTTCTTACAGCCGATACGGCTTACAACACAGCCGTAAGAATCAGCAGTGATATATGAATAAGTATTATTATGACCTTCATATTCATTCCTGTCTTTCTCCCTGCGGAGACGATGATATGACTCCTAATAACATTGCAGGTATGGCTTCCCTTAACGGTCTTAATATCGTTGCTCTAACCGACCACAATTCGGCAAAAAACTGTCCGGCATTTTTCAAGGCGGCAAAACGTAACGGAATAATTCCCGTTGCAGGAATGGAGCTTACGACCTCGGAAGACATTCATCTTGTTTGTCTCTTTGAGGAGCTCTCCGATGCTCTCAGCTTTGATGAATATATTCAATCGCACCGTATTCTCATTCCGAATCGTGTTGATATTTTCGATGAACAGAAAATACTTAACGAAGAGGATGAGCTTATCGGCACCGACGAATACCTTCTTTCAAACGCAACAGATATTTCCGTTGACAATGCGGCTGAAATTGTGATGTCCTTCGGCGGTATATGCTATCCCGCTCACGTAGACCGTGAAGCCAACGGCATAATCGCAACACTCGGTATTTTTCCCGATGATGTGAATTTCCTGAATGCAGGCTTTCACAACGGAGAAAAAATCGAAGAATACAACGAAAGATTCCCCCTTCTTAAATCAAGAAGACCTCTTGTTTCCTCTGATGCTCACTACCTATGGGATATGCGCGATAAAGAGCATTATCTCGAGCTGGATGATGAGCCTTATTCAGGTGACAAGGTAAGGCGGGAATTATTTAAGCTTCTCAGAGGTAAATACGTATGAAAGAGCTTTCTCTGAATATTCTTGATATTGCACAGAACTCTGTTAAGGCAGGTGCAGACACAATCAGCATCATTCTGACGGAAGATGGAAATAAGCTTACTGTTCTTATTTCCGATAACGGCTGCGGTATGAAGGAGGAGTTCCTGAGAAACGTTCAGGATCCGTTTACCACCACGAGAACAACAAGAAAAGTCGGACTAGGTATTCCGCTTTTCAAGCTTGCTGCTCAGCAGACCGGGGGAGATGTGAAGCTCTCTTCACGGCATGAGGACGAATATCCTGATAATCACGGCACGGAAATTGAAGCAATGTTCTTCACCGACCATCTTGATTTCACACCTCTCGGAGACGTAATTTCGACAATTACGGTTCTGATTCAGGGTCAGCCTCAGATAAGATGGATATTCCGTCACACTACCGATAAGGGACAGATAAATCTTGATACCGATGAACTTAAAGAGGTTCTCGGTGATATACCTCTCGATACCTTCGAGGTAATCGTCTGGATAGGAGACTATCTTAAAGAGCAGTATAATAACATCGGTTATTAATTATTAGTAATAAATAAAGAAATTGAAAGGAAAATTTTTATGAAGTCTTTAGCAGAACTTGCAGCAATCAAAGAAAAAATGCAGAACAAAGTTGTACTTCGTGAAGGTTCCTCCGACGTAAGAGTTGTTGTCGGTATGGCTACCTGCGGTATTGCAGCAGGCGCAAGACCTGTTCTCAATTCTTTCGTTGAAGAAGTTAACAACCTTGAACTCAGCGACAAGGTAACCGTAACACAGACAGGCTGTATCGGTATCTGTCAGTTCGAGCCCGTTGTTGAAATCTTCGAAGCAGGCAAAGACAAGGTTACTTACGTTAAGATGACTCCCGAAAAGGTAAAGGAAGTTGCAGAAAAGCATCTTAAGGGCGGCAAGGTAGTTGCTGAATATACTATCAGCAATGTTTGATTTAAAAGGTTATAAACTCACAGAAAAATATTGGAGGTATAAATTATGATTCGCGCACAGGTATTAATCTGCGGCGGTACAGGCTGTACATCTTCAGGCAGTAACAAGCTTATTGCCGAATTTGAATCACAGATCGAGAAAAACGGTCTTGTTGATGAAGTCAAGGTTGTAAGAACCGGTTGCTTCGGTCTTTGTGCACTCGGCCCCGTTGTTATCGTTTATCCCGACGGAACATTCTACAGCCAGGTAGAAGAAAAGGACGTTAAGGAAATCGTTGAAGAGCACCTTCTCAAGGGCCGTATTGTTGAACGCCTCGTTTACAATGAGGTTGCTGAGGGTGCTGAAATTGAGCACGGCAACGTTTCTCTTAACGACACAACCTTCTATGCAAAGCAGAAGAGAGTTGCTCTTCGTAACTGCGGTGTTATCAACCCCGAAAGCATTGATGAATACATTGCAATGGACGGTTATGCTGCACTCGGTAAGTGCCTTACCGAAATGAAGCCCGAGGACGTAATTAAGGTTATTATGGATTCAGGTCTCCGCGGACGCGGCGGCGGCGGTTTCCCCACAGGTCTTAAGTGGAGCTTCACAGCAAAGAATCAGGCTGACCAGAAATACGTTGTTTGTAATGCTGACGAAGGCGACCCCGGTGCATTTATGGACCGTTCCGTTCTTGAAGGCGACCCCCACTGTATCGTTGAAGCTATGACCATCTGCGGCTATGCTACAGGTGCTTCAGAAGGTTATGTTTACGTTCGTGCTGAGTATCCTATAGCTGTTGCACGTCTTCAGAAGGCTATTGATGATGCAAGAGCTTACGGTCTCTTAGGTAAGGATATCTTCGGTTCAGGCTTTGACTTCGACCTCTTCATCCGTCTCGGTGCAGGTGCATTCGTTTGCGGTGAAGAAACAGCTCTTATGACCTCAATTGAAGGTAACCGTGGAGTGCCCCGTCCCAGACCTCCTTATCCTGCAGTCAAGGGTCTTTTCGGCAAGCCCACAACAGAAAATAACGTAGAAACCTTTGCAAACGTTCCCCAGATTATTCTCAACGGTGCTGAATTCTTCAACACAATGGGTACAGAAAAGTCCAAGGGCACAAAGGTATTTGCTCTCGGCGGTAAGATCAACCGTACCGGCCTTGTTGAAATCCCCATGGGAACAACTCTTCGTGAAGTTATCGAAGAAATCGGCGGCGGTATCCCCAACGGCAAGACCTTCAAGGCTGCTCAGACAGGCGGTCCCTCCGGCGGATGTCTTCCTGCATCTATGCTTGATATTGAAATCGACTACGATAACCTTGTAGCACAGGGTGCTATGATGGGTTCAGGCGGTCTTATCGTTATGGACGAAGACACCTGTATGGTTGATATTGCTAAGTTCTTCCTTGAATTCACAGTTGATGAGTCCTGCGGTAAGTGTACTCCCTGCCGTATCGGTACAAAGAGACTTTATGAAATTCTTGAGAAGATCACAAAGGGTCAGGGAACCCTTGAAGACCTCGACGAAATGGAAACTCTTTGCAATTACATCAAGGACAACTCCCTTTGCGGTCTCGGTCAGACAGCTCCCAACCCCGTTCTTTCTACATACAAGCGCTTCAAGGATGAATACATTGCTCACGTAGTTGACAAGAAGTGTCCTGCAGGCGTATGTAAGGATCTTCTTTCTATCACAATCGTAGAAGATAAGTGTAAGGGCTGTACTCTTTGCTCCAGAGTTTGTCCCGTTGGTGCTATCTCCGGTACAGTTAAGAATCCTCACGTTATCGACCAGTCCAAGTGTATCAAGTGCGGTGCTTGTATTGAAAAATGTAAGTTCGGCGCTATCATCAAGAAATAAGGAGGTACGGAAAAATGGCTGATGTAAATATTAAAATCAACGGCAGAGATTTTGCAGTTCCCGCCGGCAGCACAATTCTTGAGGCTGCACGTCTTGCAGGAATCGAAATTCCTACTCTCTGCTTCCTTAAGGAAATCAACGAAATCGGCGCTTGCCGTATCTGTGTTGTAAAAGTTAAGGGTGCAAGAAGCCTTGTTGCTGCTTGCGTATTCCCCGTAAACGAAGGTATGGAGATTTTCACAAATACTCCCGATGTTATCGAAGCAAGAAGAACTACTCTCAAGCTTATACTTTCAAACCACAAGAAGGAATGTCTTTCCTGCGTACGCTCAGGCTCCTGTGAGCTTCAGAAGCTCTGCCATGATTACGGCATCGATACAGAAACTGCTTTTGCAGGTGCAAAGACAAGCTATGATATCGACGCTTCAGCTTCTCACATGTACAGAGACAACGAAAAGTGCATACTTTGCCGTCGTTGCGTAGCTGTATGTGAAAAGAATCAGGGTGTCGGCGTTATCGGCGCAAATGCTCGTGGCTTCGATACACATATCGGCTGTGCATTTGAAATGCCTCTCGGTGATGTTTCCTGTATTTCCTGCGGTCAGTGTATCACAGTTTGTCCCACAGGCGCTATTGCTGAAAGAGACGATACTCAGAAGGTACTTGATGCTATCAATGATCCCTCAAAGCACGTTATCGTTCAGACTGCTCCCGCTGTAAGAGTTGGTCTCGGCGAAGAATTCGGCTATGAAATGGGAACTGTTGTTACAGGTAAGCTCGTTGCTGCTCTCAGAGCTCTCGGCTTTGATAAGGTATTTGATACCAATTTCTCTGCTGACCTTACCATTATGGAAGAAGCAACAGAGTTCCTCGGCAGATATACAAAGAAGGAAAACCTTCCTCTTATCACATCCTGCTCACCCGGTTGGATCAAGTTCTGTGAAACATATTATCCCGAATTTATCCCCAACCTTTCATCCTGTAAGTCTCCTCAGGGCATGTTCGGTGCAGTTGCTAAGACATACTATGCAGAGAAGATGGGCATTGACCCCAGAGATATCTACGTTGTCAGCGTAATGCCCTGCACAGCTAAGAAGTTCGAGGCTGAAAGACTCGACCACACAGCAGTTGAAGGCCTTGCTGATATTGACGCTGTTATCACAGTACGTGAGCTTGCAAGAATGATTAAGAAGGCTGGTATACTCTTCAATCAGCTTCCCGATGACGAATATGATGCACCCTTCGGTCTCGGCACAGGTGCAGGTACAATCTTCGGTGCAACAGGCGGTGTTATGGAAGCAGCCCTCAGAACAGCATACGAGACTCTTACAGGTGAAGAGCTCGAGAATCTTGAGTTCAATGAGGTAAGAGGTGTTGAAGGCATCAAGGAAGCAACCTACACAATTGCAGGCAACGAAATCAGAGTTGCAGTTACCTCCGGTACAGCAAACGCTAAGAAGCTTCTTGAAATGATCAAGTCCGGCGAAAAGACATATGACTTCATCGAGGTTATGGCTTGTCCCGGCGGTTGTGTAAACGGCGGCGGTCAGCCCATTCAGCCCGCTTCTGTTCACAATAACGTTGACATCCGCGCTAAGCGTGCTGCAGGTCTTTACAATGATGATAAGAACCTTCCCTTAAGAAAGTCTCATCTCAATCCCGACGTAAAGGCTATTTATGCCGAGTATTTCGGTGAACCCAACTCACACAAGGCTCACGAAATCCTTCACACAGGCTACACAGCACGTCCCAAGTATTAATCAAAAGAATAACGCTGTCAGTTAAATGCTGACAGCGTATTTTTAATTAAGTATATGATTAATGATTGACAGCTTCTGTAACGGCTTCGCTTTTTCTGCGGTGCCGTTTCTTAATTCCTGCAATTTTAACAAGCTCTATCATTGAAAAATATATAAAGATTATAGCAAAGAAGCCTGCAATCATTGCAAAGGTGTTCATAAGATAATGTGTACGGTTAATAAAAATTATTATTCTGAAAAACACAGCAAGAACAGCAAGCACAACACTCGCACACATAAGAGCTATACTGAAAATATGTAAGACTATATCAGTAATTTTCTTAAATTTACATGTAGCCACACAAACACAGAAAAAGGCGTAAGGAATCATCTCTATCATAGTAATAAAAGGATAGGTATCCTTAACACCGACCTCTACAAGAATCAGCTTGTTAAGAAGCAGGGAAACGAAATAAACCGTTGGGGGACAAATAAGAATTATCGGCCTGTCCATAGCCATAGTAATTGAATAAGCGGCAAAGCAAACAGCGGCCGTAAACGGAATTATAATATCAAACACAATATTGATAACGTTTTTATCCATCAGAATAAGCTGTATAACAAGACAAGTGCAGCTGAGAATACAGAATATCAATGAGTTCTTAACATTTACGTTTGATTTTATAAATGCCGGCATATCTTTTAGTGGCATTATAATCTTCCTTATAGTTTTTTTATCATTATACTATAAAATTTATTTTAATTCAACATATAGTGATTTTTTTTACTTATTTGTAATAATTACATCCGAAAAACAAAAAATATTTCGGGGTGATATTATGAAAAACACATTTTACAGGCGGGCATATGCTCTGTTTTTTGCGTTTCTGATCATTTTCGGCGGACTGTCAGCCAGAATATATGCCATCCAGAAAAGTAAGTACAGCTCAGTTGCTGATGTACAATTTTCAAGGGAAATTACGCTCGGTGAAACACGAGGATACATTTATGATATGAATATGAAGCCGTTGGTCAATGAAATATATAAGCGTCATTACATCGTTATGGCGGATGATTCAACGGAAAATATAATATCACAAAACAAGCTTAGTGAAATAAAGAAGGGCTTATTCATTAAGCTTGAAAGCGATAAAGCAATTGAAGAATCAAAATTTATCAAAGAATATTCTACTGTAATACGATACGCAGATGAGCTGTTGTGCCCTCACATAATCGGCTATACAAATTCGGAAGGTGCAGGTGTGGCAGGAATAGAAAAAGCATTTGATAAAATACTGACCGACGCCTCAGGAAGGCTTACAGTTTCTTTTAATGCAGACGCATCGGATAATGCAATAAAGGGTGACGGCATAGAACTTCACGATTATAACTATAATTCTCTCGCTGGAATTAAGCTGACTATTGATAAGGATGTGCAAAATATTGCAGAAACTGCCATAAAAAGCTCTTCTATAAGCTGCGGTGCTGTTGTAATTCTTGACTGTGCAACCGCTGAAATACGGGCAATTTCGAGCATTCCGTGTTATGATTTAAATAGTATTGAAGCATCATTGTCCGATAAAAATCTTCCGTTTCTGAACAGAGCACTGAGTTCTTATCCGGTTGGTTCCGTATTCAAGCCGATAATTGCCGTTTCTGCACTGACAAGCACCTTTGATGTTTCAGAATCTTACGAATGCAAGGGAAGTATAAAACTCGGTGATAATACGTTTTCCTGTTTCAACAATACCGCACACGGCAAAATCGACCTTAATCTTGCAACAGAAAAATCCTGTAATACATTTTTCATAGATATGGGAATTAATACAGGATATAAAAATATCAGCGAAACTGCAAAACTTTTCGGTTTCGGAAAAAGAATCGAGTTATGCTCAACATTGATTTCAGAGACAGGTAAACTTCCCGATGAAAATGAAATCACGTCAGATTCTGCACTTGCAAATCTTTGTTTCGGGCAGGGAAGTCTTCTTGCTACACCTCTGCAGTTAGCTGCAGCATATAACGTATTTGCAAATAAAGGCATTTATATAGAACCGTATATTCTTAAAGAGCTTATTGATACTGACGGTAAGGGATATGCATATTATAAATCGGAAGATACACATTTTGTTACAGATAAGGATATTATTGAAACAGTAAACAATTGCCTTTATAACAATATGCTGAACGGAACAGGAGTAAACGGCAAGCCGGAAAATGTATCATCAGCTGGAAAAACCGCAACTGCGCAGACCGGAAGATATAACGATAACGGTGAAGAGATACTTTGCACCTGGTTCTGCGGTTATTTTCCCTTTGAAAATCCTCAGTATACAGTTGTGGTTTTCAATGAAAACGGCACATCTGCTTCGCAGGACTGCGCTCCCGTATTCAAGGAAATAGCAGAAAGAATTACTGAACTTAAATTACAGCCTTCGCAATAAACGAAGGCTGCATATTAATTATTTAGGAAATTACTCGCGTCTGTGAGCAATTTGCCTATAACAAGAAACTCCTACAGTCTCAGGTCAGGCAGGTGGGGGACAAATCGTAAGTTTTTTCTTATATTATCACAGGCTGAATCTGCTTTCCCTGCAGAGCTGAAAGCATAGCCTTTTCCGTAAGTGAAAAATCTGCAACAATTGATGTAGGCTTATTTTCAGCATCGTCTTGTGTATAGGGAACAAAAAATATGTTTTTATAATTCAGAAGCGAACCGATATTCTTTGCTGCCCCCGCCAGCGCATCATTTGTAGATATTGCAATAAGCACCGGTCTTCCGTTTCTGAGATGAGATTTTGCAGCAAGAGTAACGGGCGTGTCTGCAATGGAATTTGCAAGCTTTGCAAGAGTATTTCCCGTACACGGTTCAATAATCAGTATGTCGAGAAGCTTTTTAGGACCAATGGGTTCAGCCTCGGAAATTGATGAAATTATATGATGTTCACAGATATTTTCAATTGAATCTCTGAATTCATAAGCCTTGCCGAAACGCGTATCAGTAGAATATGCATTGTAGCTCATAATCGGAATAATATTGTTTCCTGCTTCTTTCAGCTCCTCCATAGTTTTTATGGCCTTTTTAAATGTGCAAAAAGAGCCTGTCATCGCAAAGCCTATATTGATTTTCTCCATTATTTCACCTCCCGGAGCCGTTTATCTATAGTTTCGCCTATGATAATTCCGGCACTTTTCGGTGCTGTTTTTCCGGGCAAAGAAAAGGCCTTTATAAGTGTTCTTCCATATAACGCACAGGCATCAGAATCTATTCCGTACGGCGCACTTGCCGCCTCAATAAAAATACAGCCCGGATTGCTGAGCGAAACAGCATTTCTCTCAATAACTATTGCAGGAACTGTATTGATTATTACATCAAAATCATTGACAAAATCGCATATTTCTGAAATTCCGTAAGCCCTTATCCCCTTAAGTGAAGCCTTAATCTGCTGCATTTCATCCCGTGCAAATACAGTAACCTCGGCGCCGAGGCTCATAAGCTTTTCAGCCGTAAAGGCTCCGATTCTGCCGTATCCCGTAATTGCTGCTTTCAATCCGAACACGGTAACAGGAAGTTTTTCAAGTACAATTGACAGTATACCTTCAGATGTCAGCATGGCATTTTTATAAATCAGACTTTCGATATTGAAGTAATCACATGAATACAATGCCCTTGCTTGTACGTTTTTAGAAAAAGGCGGCGAGCCCATTCCGTAAAAAACAATATGTCTGTCATTTATTCTTTCAGCAATATCCCTTAGCCTTATTTCTTTTGATGAAAGCGGCGTATTAAGCATACTTCCGTTTTTACTTACAGGCAGTGGAAGTATCAATACTTCCGATAATACGGCTTCCTCAATACTGTCGCAGCCTTTTACACCCTCAGGATATTTTACGTGCTCACAGGCAAATATTTTCACATCATAGCCTTTTTCTTTAAGATATCCTGACATATATATCTGTCTTGAATCTCCTCCTGTTACAGTAATTGTTCTGTTCATAGTTTTTCCTCCTCGCTTTATTCTATGTCAGTAACTTCTCTCAGTGACATAAAAGGAAAAAATACTTGACAAACGTTTCCTATTAATTTAATATATATGCGTATATAAATAAATGTAATGACGAAGAGAGTAGGTACTGAGCGAAAACTCAAGCGAGCAGGGGAGGGTGTGAGCCCTGTGTCATTAGCCTTTACTGAAAATCACTTCCGAGCAACTGTCCGGAAATTAGTATGGACAGTCGGCAGTTCTCCGTTAAAGGAACGACATATGATTGTATGTTAATAGGTGGTATAAAAACAAGCTCCCTTGTCCTGTTACGGTCAGGGGATTATTTTTTTCAGGAGGAAATGAAGATGTACGAAAAGGTTTCTACCAACCTTAATTTCGTTGAACGCGAAAAAAAGGTTGAACAATTCTGGAAGGACAACGATATTTTCAGAAAAAGTATGGCTTCCCGTGCTGACGGTGAGTCCTACGTATTTTACGACGGCCCTCCCACGGCTAACGGAAAGCCTCACATAGGTCACGTTCTTACACGTGTTATCAAGGATATGATTCCCCGTTATCACACTATGAAGGGTAAAATGGTTCCCCGAAAAGCAGGTTGGGACACACACGGTCTTCCCGTTGAAATCGAGGTTGAAAAGCTTCTTGGTCTTGACGGCAAGGAGCAGATTGAAGAATACGGTCTTGCACCCTTCATTGACAAATGTAAGGAAAGTGTATGGAAATATAAGGGTATGTGGGAGGATTTCTCAGGTACAGTCGGTTTCTGGGCAGATATGGACGATCCTTATGTTACCTATGACAATAACTTTATTGAGTCAGAATGGTGGGCTCTTAAAACAATCTGGGAAAAGGACCTTCTTTATAAGGGCTTCAAGATTGTACCTTATTGCCCCCGCTGCGGAACACCTCTTTCATCCCACGAGGTTGCTCAGGGCTACAAGTGTGTAAAAGAACGCTCCGCAGTTGTCCGCTTTAAGGTAAAAGGAGAGGATGCATATTTCCTTGCATGGACAACAACTCCCTGGACTCTTCCTTCAAACGTTGCGCTCTGTGTAAACCCCGAAAACGAATATTGTAAGGTTAAGGCTTGCGACGGCTATACCTACTATATGGCAACAGCTCTTCTTGACAAGGTACTCGGCGGACTTAAGAGAGAAGAAGGGGAGAAGGCTTATGAAATTCTCGAAACCTTCCCCGGAACAGCTCTTGAAAGGAAAGAGTACGAGCCCCTCTTCGAATGCACGGGAAAAGCTGTTGAAAAACAGAAAATCAAGGGGCATTACGTAACCTGCGACAATTACGTTACACTTTCAGACGGTACAGGTATTGTTCATATTGCTCCTGCGTTCGGTGAGGACGACGCAAATGTCGGCAGAAAGTACGGCCTTCCCTTCGTTCAGTTTGTTGACTCAAAGGGTGAAATGACTGAAGAAACTCCTTATGCAGGTCTTTTTGTAAAGGATGCAGATAAGCCCATTCTTGTTGACCTTGAAAAGAACGGTCTCCTCTTTGATGCACCTAAGTTTGAGCACGATTATCCTCATTGCTGGAGATGCGACACACCTCTCATTTATTACGCAAGAGAATCCTGGTTTATCAAAATGACAGCCGTTAAGGATGATCTTGTTAAGAATAATAATACAATCAACTGGATGCCTGAAAGCATCGGTAAGGGCAGATTCGGAAACTTCATTGAAAACGTTCAGGACTGGGGACTTTCCCGTAACCGTTACTGGGGTACACCTCTTAACATCTGGGAATGTGAATGCGGTCACAGACACTGCATCGGAAGCATTGAAGAATTAAAGTCTATGTCCGACAACTGTCCCGATAACATTGAGCTTCACCGTCCCTATATCGACGCCGTAACACTTAAGTGTCCCGAATGCGGAAAGGAAATGAAGAGAGTACCCGAGGTTATTGACTGCTGGTTCGACTCAGGCTCAATGCCCTTCGCACAGCATCACTATCCCTTTGAAAACAAGGAGCTCTTCGATGCACAGTTCCCCGCAGACTTTATTTCCGAGGCTGTTGACCAGACAAGAGGTTGGTTCTACTCGCTTCTTGCTATTTCAACACTGATTTTCGATAAGGCTCCCTATAAGAACGTAATCGTTCTCGGTCACGTGCAGGACGAAAACGGTCAGAAGATGTCAAAATCCAAGGGTAATGCAGTTGATCCCTTCGATGCTCTGGAAACATACGGTGCAGACGCTATCCGTTGGTATTTCTACACAAACTCCGCTCCCTGGCTTCCTAACCGTTTCTACGGAAAGGCTGTTCAGGAGGGACAGAGAAAGTTTATGGGTACACTCTGGAACACCTATGCATTCTTCGTGCTTTACGCTAATATCGATAAGTTTGATGCAACAAAGTATGAGCTTGACTACGATAAGCTTCCCGTAATGGACAAGTGGCTTCTTTCCCGTCTTAATTCTACCGTCAAGGAAGTTGACGATCACCTCGCAAACTACAGAATTCCTGAATCTGCAAAGGCACTTGAGAGTTTTGTCGACGAGCTTTCCAACTGGTATGTAAGAAGAGGCAGAGAGCGTTACTGGGTACAGGGGCTTCCCGAGGATAAAATCAATGCTTATATGACCCTTTATACTGCACTTGTGACAATTGCTAAGGCTTCCGCTCCTCTTATTCCCTTTATGGCAGAGGATATTTACAGAAACCTTGTATGCTCACTTGACAAGAATGCGCCCGAAAGTGTGCATCTCTGCGATTATCCCGAGGTTAACGAAAAGCTTATAGATAAAGAGCTTGAAAAGAATATGGATCAGGTTCTCAATATCGTTGTTCTCGGACGTGCAGCACGAAACGGAGCTAACATCAAAAACCGTCAGCCCTTAAGTACAATTACAGTTGTTTCCGAGAACAAGCTCGGTGAAACTTATGCTGAAATCATTCGTGATGAGCTCAATGTCAAAGCAGTTGACTTTGCAGACAATGCAGACGGACTCGTTTCATACACCTTCAAGCCTCAGCTTAAAACTCTCGGACCCAAGTACGGTAAGCAGTTAGGTGAAATCAGAGGTCTTCTCGAAAAGCTTGACGGCTCTGCAGCTAAAAAGGAGCTTGATACAAAGGGCTTCATTACTCTTTCAATATCAATCGGTGATATCGAGCTTACAGCTGACGACCTTCTTATCACAGCTACACAGATGGACGATTCTTTCTCACTTTCCGATAACGGATTTACCGTTTCTCTTGATACAAAGCTTACAGAAGAGCTTATTGCTGAAGGATATGTAAGAGAGCTTATTTCTAAGATTCAGACAATGAGAAAGGATTCTGATTTCAACGTTACTGACCATATCAGAGTCGGTATTTCAGCAAGTGAAAAGCTGAATGCAATCGTAAGTGCAAATGCTGACGAAATTGCAGGAGACGTTCTTGCTGACAGCGTTGGCGTAAATGAATCATTCGCAATTTCCAAGGAATGGGATATTAACGGCGAAAAGGCTGTTATAAGCGTAGAAGTTGTTAAATAATATTAATCGGGACTGTTAATACAGTCCCGAAATTCTTAAAAGGAGAGTTATTATGCCCTATATTGACGTAAAATTATCTAAAAGCATCAGTGACGCAGAAGCTACTGCATTAAAGTCTGAGCTCGGAAAAATGATTGAGGTTTTTCCCGGCAAAAACGAAAGCTGGCTTATGTGCAATATTGAAGACAAAAGGAAAATTTGGTTCAAGGGTGACAATTCCGAGGACAGCGCATTTGTTGAGGTTAAGCTTTTCGGTTCGGTAAGCTCAGAAGCTGCGGATAAATTCACGGGACTGCTGTGTAGTTACCTTGAAAACACCCTCAGAATACCTTCTTTAAGAACTTACGTGCGTTTTGAAGGCGGCACCGACTGGGGCTGGAACGGCTCGAATTTCTGATAAAAAAGAGGTCTGTTGATTTAACATCAGCAGACCTTAATCTTTTATATATTGAGAATAATTGTTGCAAAATAGAAATATACGAGAAGTGACACCGTATCAATAAGAGTGGTAATCAGGGGACTTGCCATAACAGCAGGGTCAAGCCCAATCTTTTTTGCAAGCAGAGGAAGTGCACATCCGATAATTTTTGCGGAAACTATTGTTGCAAACAAGGTAATACCGACAACCAATGCAACAAAAATAGTAACCTCAGGATTCTTCATAAGCAAATTATCAACGAGCATTACCTTACCGACAGCAGCCACACCCAGAACTATACCGCAAAGCAGTGAAACCCTGCATTCTTTCCACAAAACCTTAAAAAAGTCCCTGAATTCAACCTGACCGAGTGAAATTCCGCGGATTACCGTAACCGAAGCCTGACTGCCGGCATTACCGCCCGTACCCATAAGCATAGGAATAAATGCAGTAAGAATTGGAAGCACAGCAAGTGCGCTTTCAAACTTGGATATAATCATTCCCGTAAAGGTTGCGGAAATCATAAGAATCATAAGCCAGGGAATACGCGAAGCCCATAACTTGAATACCGATGTCTTAAGATATTCGGTATCATTAGGGGTAATAGCCGAAATCTTTGAGAAGTCCTCTTCCGTTTCCTCCTGCATAACGTCAATAGCATCGTCGACGGTGATAATACCGACAAGACGATCCTCGTTATCAACAACGGGAATAGCAAGGAAGTCGTATTTACTGAACATCAGAGCAATATTCTCTGTATCAGCAAGGGTATTAACGGAAATTACGTTATCCTCCATAATTTCAGCAATAATTTCACTTCTTTCGGAAAGAAGAAGATCCTTTGCCGTTACAATACCGATAAGATGATTCTTGTCATCAGTTACATAACAGGTGTAAATAGTCTCCTTGTTAACACCGACGCTTCTTATAATTTCAAGAGATTCTTCAACAGTATAAGATTTTCTGAGTCTTACGAACTCTGTTGTCATAATACTGCCTGCGCTGTCCTCGGGGTATTTAAGCAGTTCATTAACCGCTTTTCTCACGTCGGGTGAAGCAACCTTCAGAATACGCTTGACAACGTTTGCAGGCATTTCTTCGATAATATCGGCAGTATCATCATAATAAAGTTCATCAAGCACGTCCTTCAGCTGAGAGTCGCTGAAGATATTAATTAAATATTCCTGCTTGTCGCTGTCCATTTCAACAAAAACCTCAGCAGCAAGCTCTTTAGGCAAAAGTCTGTAAATAAGCACCGATTTTTCATCGGAAAGCTCATCAATAACGTCATTGATATCAGCAGGATTCTGTTCTTCAAGCAGAGAACGAAGCTCGGAAAAATTTTTATTTTCAAGAAGGTCAAGCGCCTTCTCAATCAGCTTGATATCAACAATTTCAATATCAATTATTTCGTCCATCTGTATTCCTCCTTAATAGTATTGGCTGAAGCCTTTTTTACAGGAGCAACACAAAAACGAACGGGGGAAGTAAGCTTAAGCTTAATTGCCCATCGGTGAGTTTAAGTGAATAAATTCATCGTAATGTAAGCACATACTTCGGCCGCCCGCATTCGTGCTACTATCGCATGTATCCATAAACTCACTTCCTTTTTCTGAATTAAAAATAAAATCCCGTCATAACCGAACGGGATTTATATGGCGGAGAGTCAGGGATTCGAACCCTGGGTGAGTTTCCCCACACAGCATTTCGAGTGCTGCACCTTCGACCACTCGGACAACTCTCCACTTATCTCTTACGACCTAATTATTTTAGCAAAAATAAAAAACAATGTCAAGAAATATATAAACATTTGAAATAATAATTATAAATATTTTGATGTTGAAATAATCGTTACATGTAGTATAATATATAAAAATGCATACGGAGAGTATAATATGTCATTTACAATGCCCCGCTATATTGCGCCTGATTTTTCTCAGGATAAATTTATAAATTCACCCGACTGCGAATATGCTGTAACGGATACTGACGGTGTTGCTCCCGAAAATTTTCACAGCACGTCAATGTTTCCCGAGTATTTCAAGATTGCAGGGAAGTGGCTTCTTGCCAAAGAAAGCCGTATGGATTCCTGTGTCATCATCGCTTCCGACGGAGAATTAAAGGTTGTTGAAGCCCGCAATCTCAGAAGAGGTGATAAGGTAATTCTCGGAAGAACCGAAAACTGCGAGGAAGGTATTTTTCTTCACGCTAACGGCTTTGTAACCGATGATGAAATAATGCACGATCAGTTCACATTCCGTCAGGGCAGAAGCCGTGAAACATCATATTCAAGAGATTACGACAATCTTTTCGAGCTTCTTAAATACGAAAAAGAGCACGGAAATATCATATGGGTTATGGGACCTGCATTCTCCTTTGATGCAGATGCAAGAAAAGCAATGTCACTTCTGATTGATAACGGTTATGCTCACGGTGTTCTTGCAGGAAATGCCCTTGCAACCCATGACCTTGAAGGTGCTTTGCTTCATACCGCACTCGGTCAGGATATATACACACAGAAATGTCAGCCTAACGGTCATTATAATCACCTTGATATCTGCAACAAGGTACGCAGAAGCGGTTCTATCCCTCAGTTTATTAAGGACTACAATCTTGATGACGGCATAATGTGCAGCTGTGTAAAAAATAACGTTCCTTTTGTTCTTGCAGGCTCAATCCGTGATGACGGCCCTCTTCCCGAGGTAATCGGTGATGTATATAAGGCTGCCGATGAGATGCGAAAGCTTGTAAAAAAATCCACAACAGTTATCTGTATGGCTACAATGCTTCATACAATTGCAACAGGCAATATGACGCCCTCTTTCAGAGTTACGGAAGACGGTACCGTCCGTCCAGTGTATATCTACACTGTTGACATTGACGAATTCGTAGTAAATAAGCTCCTCGACAGAGGAAGCCTCAGCGCAACAACCGTAGTTGCAAATGTCCAGGACTTCATAACCCTCGTCGCCAAAGGCTTAAAGCTTATGTAAATTTCTGACTGTATCATTTTGGTACAGTCATTTTTTTGTATATTTTCTGAATTTTTCAACAATTCCTGCTAATACTAACATCACAATTTATAATTTAATGAGAAAGATTTATGAAAGCAACAGGAATTGTCAGACGGATCGAGCATGCGTTATAATAGGGAAAACCGCTTAAAACCGCATAAACACCAGGGTTTTCGCCGGTTTGCCCTACTGAACGCATTGGGGTTAAAAACGGAGTTTTGACTATTTTTCATAAATATCAAAAGCGGGGGAAAAATTTCCCTCGCTTTTTGTGTTGCAACTAATTTCTTGCTCTATTTAATGATAGCCTGCCCAATCTGTTCAATCATTTTGTCGATTTCATCATCTGTTGGTGTTTCAGGTAATTTGTAAAATTGATGTCGGGATAAATAGAACATCATTATGTCGGTTAATTTTACATCACCTATTATCACGGGTATGATATTTCCTTTTTTAGAAAAAGCAACATCTATTTCATTGAGAATATGTGAACTATTGACGGAATTCGGGGTTATTAAAATCAAAACACATCCATCTTGCGATGCTTCAGTAATCGCATTCACGATAACACTGGCATAGGAAGCGCCAGTAGGAATACTATCAGGTGCAAAAAATACAAGATAGTCCTTTGCTTCTAATTTATCTTTAATTCTTCTTGCGATCTTGCTGTCTGCGGATGAATAAGATATAAATACACGCAAATTGTGTGTTATCTTTTGTATGGTTTTAGAAACATCGTTATCATCATCAATATCAACTGTTATGATTTTTTTATTATTTGTTTTCGTTATGTACTCACGTTCAAGCGTTACCCATTTAGACTTTCTGGAATTTTCGCTATTAACGAAGATAAACCATTCACGTGAATCAATTTCTCTTTTAATTAAATCTTCGATTTCACTATCATCATCAAGACATTTTAAATAAAAACAAAGCGGCTCAAAGCCGTCCTTTTCAAGGCTGTTTCTTATTTCTCTTACTTTTTCAATATCATCGTGCGAATGGGAAAGAAAAATATAGCCACCCTTTGATTTTTTTAATTTGTCAAAAAAACCCATTATTTATATCCTCCAAGCTTTTTAATCTATTATATCACAACCGAGATAAAAAGTAAATTCAAGCAGTATAAATCTCCTCAAAATACAGATACTAACATCACAATTTGTAATTTAAGGAGAAAGATATATGAAAGCAACAGGAATTGTCCGACGGATTGACGACCTGGGAAGGGTAGTCATTCCGAAGGAAATACGAAGAACAATGCGAATCCGTGAGGGTGACCCTCTGGAAATTTATACCGACATTGACGGAGAGGTAATTTTCAAGAAATATTCGCCCATGGGTGAATTACAGGAATTCACATCTCAGTACTGTGAGGTACTTTATAAGGCAATGGGTATGCCGGTACTGATTACAGACCGTGACCACGTTGTATGCTGTATGGGTATTCCTAAAAAAGATGCACTCGAAAAGAGAATTTCAGCTGGTCTTGAAAAGGTTATGGAAAACAGAAGCTCATTTATTGCTTCAGCTATGGACAAAACAGCACTTACGCCCGTTGAAGGACTTGAAAAGAATGCCTGTATAGCTGTACCCATCCTCGGAAACGGTGACGTATCAGGCTGTGTGATAGTACTTTTCAATGACAAAAACGAATATCCCTCTCAGGCAGAAATAAAGCTTGCTGAGGTAGCATCTCAGTTTTTAGGAAAGCAGACAGAGGAATAAAATCTCTTGACAACTTTTTCATATTTTGTTATTATTTATTTAATAACAGAGCTTGAGGGAGTAGTTAGCACCTATTTTTGGTGTGATATGTCAACATGCATGGCTGTTTTCAGTCTGGCATATCTTAAATGACGAGACTTTGGTACACTAAAAATGTGCTGAAGTCTTTTTTTCTTGCTCTGAAAAATAGAAATTTGTAAAGGAGTCACCCCAATGAAGCACTATCTGGAAAACGTTGAGGCTGTATTTACTGACGTTCAGTCATCCCCTCAGGGTTTAAGCACAGCTGAAGCAGAAAGCCGCTTACAGAAGAACGGCAAAAACAAGCTCGCAGAAGCTAAGAAGGATTCTATGATTAAAAAGTTCTTCGATCAGATGAAGGACCCTATGATTATCATTCTTATAATCGCTGCTGCAATTTCCGCAGTTACAGAATACATTGAAGCAACCAATGCCGGTCACAGCTTCTTCCCCACAGATACATGCATTATTCTTGCAGTTGTTCTCATTAACGCACTTCTCGGTGTTATTCAGGAGAATAAGGCAGAAAAGGCAGTTGAAGCTCTTCAGAAGATGTCTGCGGCAACAACCAAAACATTACGTGACGGTAAGGTAGAAACCATAAAGAGCGAAGACCTCGTTGTCGGTGACGTTATTCTGCTTGATGCAGGTGACGCAATTCCCGCTGACTGCCGTATCTTCGAATGTGCAAGCATGAAGATTGAAGAGGCAGCCCTGACCGGTGAATCCGTTCCCGTTACAAAGCTTGTAAATGCTCTTATGGGCAAGAACAATTCCGACGAGGTACCCCTCGGCGACCGTAAGAATATGGCTTATATGGGCTCAACTCTTGTTTACGGACGCGGTAAGGCAGTTGTTACAGCAACCGGTATGAACACAGAAATGGGTAAAATTGCCAATGCTATCGCACTTGCAGAGCAGGGCAAGACTCCTCTTGAAATCAAGCTTGAACAGCTTTCCAAGATTCTTACAAAGCTTGTACTTGCAGTTTGTGTAATTATCTTCGGTTACAATATCGCAATGTACTTCATTACAGGAAGCACACAGGAATTCTATCAGGTAGCTCTTAACTCCTTCATCACAGCTATCGCTCTTGCAGTTGCCGCTATTCCCGAGGGACTTGTTGCGGTTATGACCATCGTTCTTTCTATCGGTGTTACAAATATGTCGAAAAAGAACGCAATTATCCGTAAAATGAATGCAGTTGAAACTCTCGGCTGTACTCAGATTATATGCTCTGATAAAACAGGTACACTTACTCAGAACGTAATGACCGTTGTTGACCACTATGCAGAGGACGAAAAGGTTCTTGCTACAGCTATGGCTCTCTGCACAAATGCAGAGGTTGACGAAAACGGCAAGGGCACAGGCGAACCCGATGAGGTTGCTCTTATCAACTATGCTAAATCAATCGGTCTTACTAAGGCTGATCTTACCTCTGCACAGCCCAGAGTCGGCGAAGTTCCCTTCGATTCAGGCAGAAAGATGATGAGTACCGTACACTCCGCAAACGGCTTGTACGTTCAGTATACCAAGGGCGCTCCCGACGAAATCCTCAAAAAGTGTAACCGTGCACTCGTCGGCGGTAAGGTTGTTGAAATCAATGACGAAATCCGAGCAAAGGCTGCAGAAGAAAATACAAGAATGGGTAACAAGGCTCTTCGTGTATTTGCAGTTGCATTCAAGGAATACAGCACAGAACCCACAGTATATGAATCCGAAGCTCTCGAATACGATATGATTTTCATCGGTCTTACCGGTATGATTGACCCTGTCCGTCCCGAGGTTAAGGATGCTATCGTAGAATGCCGCGGTGCTGGTATCACTCCCATTATGATTACGGGCGACCACATCAATACAGCAAAGGCAATCGCAAGGGAACTCGGTATTCTTACTGATGACAGCCAGGCTATGATGGGCGCTGATATCGATAAGTATACAGACGAAGAGTTCGAAAAGCTTGTAGAAAACATCTTTGTTTACGCTCGTGTTCAGCCTGAGCACAAGACAAGAATCGTTAATGCATGGAGAAGCAAGGGCTATGTTACCGCTATGACCGGTGACGGTGTTAACGATGCTCCCTCTATCAAGAGTGCCGATATCGGTGTCGGTATGGGTATTACAGGTACTGACGTTACAAAGAACGTTGCAGACATGGTTCTTACAGACGACAACTTTGCAACAATTGTTTCCGCAGTAGGCGAGGGCAGAAGAATTTACGACAATATCCGTAAGGCTATTCAGTTCCTTCTCGGCTCAAACCTTTCCGAGGTTATCTCAATCTTCTTTGCAACAATAATGAGCTTTACAATTCTTGAAGCTCCCCACCTTCTTTTCATTAACCTTGTTACAGACAGTATTCCCGCACTTGCACTCGGTCTTGAAAAGCCCGAAAATAACATTATGAGAAGAAAACCCAGAAGCAAGAATGACGGAATCTTCGCAGGCGGTCTCGGCTTTGACTGTGCATACCAGGGTGTTCTCGTAAGTATTCTTACAATTGCCGCTTTCTACATCGGTGAATTCCTTGAAACCGGTCACCTTGTTTTCAGAAACATTCCCGATAGCTCTGAAGGTATGACAATGGCATTCTTCACAATGGCTATGTGTGAAATCTTCCATTCCTTCAATATGCGCTCACAGAGAGGCTCTTCTATCGCTATGATATTCAAGGGACACCACAACGTAGCTCTTTACGCTGCTATGATTGGTTCATTCCTTCTTACAACGGCTGTAGTCGAAATTGATTTCCTTTCAAATCTCTTCGGCTTTGCTCACCTTGATATGAAGGCTTACCTCATTTCTCTCGGTCTCTCAGTTCTCATTATTCCCGCAGTTGAAATAATGAAGGCAATTCAGAGAGCAATCTCCAAAAACAAAGAAGCTTAATTAAACAAGAAGGGGAGTCCCAAAGGACTCCCCGATTTTTTATATATTCAATTATTCAAGAATGTTAGAAGTAATGTAGTCAATTTCCCACTTTGCGAGACTTTCGCCCCATTCCTTGTCGTCACAGGTCCAGCAGTTAACCTCGATTCCGTTTTCGTGAAGAAGCTTAATTCTTTCTTCCGAAAGCTCAGTATAGAGAATATCAAGATCAAATTTGTGCTTTTTAAGAAGAGCAGGAAGCTCATCAAAATAAACACTCGTTAAAAACTGTACCTTCTGTTCGGGGTAAATTTCGCGAAGTTTTACAAGGTTATTAAATGCGAAAGAAATAAAGATTACACTTTCAAGATAACCGAGTTCTTTAATTTCATCGCAGATTTTTGCAATATCTTCTTTTTCAAATTCGTTTTTAAGCTCTAATACTGCAATTTTTTCGTATCTTTTGCAGGTAGCAATGTATTCCTTAAGAGTAGGTATTTTAAGGTCTTCTCTGCCTTTAACACCGTCTCTGTCTGTAAGAAGAAGCTTTCTTAAGGTATCAAAGGTAGTCTCTTCAATTGTCATATTGTCAATAGCAACTCTGCCCGTTGTATCATCGTGAAAACAAACAAACTTACCGTCAAGCGTTCTGTGGACGTCTGTTTCAATACCGAAATAGCTTCTGTTACCGGCAGCAATAAATGCGGCATTTGTATTTTCCTTTTCAATACCGCTAAGCCCCCTGTGAGCTACAACCTTTGTGTTTTTAGAATCGAAATTTATTGTATTCATTATGTTTCCTCCTGAATTATTTTATAATTTCCGCTTATGCAAAGAGATTCATCGCAATAAAATTATCAAACAAAAAAACCGTCCACTTATGTGAACGGTTATGTGGCGGAGAGTAAGGGATTCGAACCCTTGATACGCTTATGACGTATACACGATTTCCAATCGTGCTCCTTCGACCAACTCGGACAACTCTCCAAAGGACGAATGCTATTATAACCGAACAAAATGAAAAAATCAAGTACTTTTTTAATTATTTTTAAATATATTCAGTCTTTAATTTCCGTAACCTTCTCTGCAAGGAGCTTCAGTTCCTCATAAGTCTTCACAACGCTGAATTCACTTCGGAGCTTTGCAGAGCCTCTGAGCCCCTTTGTATACCACAAAGCGTGTTTTCGTATTTCGCACATACCGTTCTGAACACCTCTGAGCTGACATATGGCATCTGCGTGCTGAAGCATTATTTCCATTCTTTCATAGGGGGAGGGTTCAGGGCTGTAGCTTCCGGTTGTCATATAATCATTTATCTGTGAAAACAGCCAGGGACGTCCGAGTGAGCCTCTTCCGATCATAACAAGGTCCACACCCGTTTGCTCATACATATTCTTTGCATCTTCGGGAGTAAAAATGTCACCGTTTCCGATAACCGGAACGGAAACCGCATCCTTTACCGCTTTAATGGAGTTTATATCAACGGGAGGTGCATACATCTGCTCCTTTGTTCTGCCGTGAATCGTTATGAAAGAGGCACCGTTTGCTTCGATTATCTTTGCAAACTCCACACAGTTAATACTCTTTTCATCCCAGCCCGTTCTGAATTTAACGGAAACGGGAATATTTACTGCGTCAACAACTGCCCTTGTAATTTTACCTGCAAGCACGGGGTCCTTCATAAGAAAACTTCCCGACTTGTTCTTTATGATTTTAGGCGCAGGACATCCCATATTTATATCAATTATATCAGGAGAGTAGGAAAGTGCGTATTTTGCTGCTTCCGCCATAATTTGAGGCTCATTGCCGAAAATCTGTATTGCCGAAGGATGCTCTTTCTCGTCAATTTTCATTAACACCTGCGACTTTTTGTCGTTCATACTTACACCCTTTGCGCTTACCATTTCTCCGACAGTATAAGCAGCACCGAATTCCTTACAAATCACACGAAAGGACAGATCAGCAACTCCTGCCATAGGGGCGAGGGCCGCAAAGCCTTCAATTTTTACATTACCAATTATCATTTTATCACCAATACGAATAATAACATAAAATTTTACAAAAATAAAGTAGCCTTTTTATATTTTTTGTGTTATAGTATTATGGAATATGTATGTAAGGATGTAGCCTATGAAATATCTTATTATAGACGGCAACAGTATAATTAACCGTGCTTTTTACGGGATAAAGCTTCTGAATGCAAAGGACGGTCATTTTACTAATGCGATTTACGGCTTTTTCAATATTCTTTTAGGACTTGATGAAAAATATCATCCAGATAGCATTATTGCGGCTTTTGATGTTCACAAGCCTACCTTCCGACACGAAATGTATGACGAATATAAGGCAGGAAGAAAAAGTCCTCCTCCCGAGCTTTTAGAGCAATTTGAACCTCTAAAAACACTTCTTACTGCTTACGGCTGTAAAATTATCGAATGTCCCGGGTTCGAAGCAGATGACATTCTCGGAACACTTTCAGTTTCAATCGAAAAAAATGATCACTGCTATATCGCCACAGGCGACCGTGATTCGTTGCAGCTTATAAAGGACAATGTTTCTGTCCTTCTTACTACAACGAGAATGGGAAAAACTCAGACCGTTGAATACGATAAGTCTCTGTTATTCGAAGAATACGGTGTAGAGCCCTCCGGTATGATTGAATTAAAAGCCTTACAAGGGGATACCTCCGATAACATCCCCGGTGTAGCAGGAATCGGTCCGAAAACAGCAGGGGAGCTTATAAAAAGATACAAAACTATTGATGCTATATATGCCGATGTAGACGCCATTGAAGCGACGGCAGGCGTAAAAGCAAAGCTTCAAGCAGGAAAAGACAGTGCATTTTTCTCAAGAAAGCTCGGCACAATCTGCCTTGAAGCTCCCGTTGACACAGCTATGGTAAATTATCTTACCGATACCCGTGACAACTCCTTGCTGCTTAAGGAGCTTGCCCGTCACGAAATGTTCAAGATAATTTCGCGACTCGGACTTTCAGAGGAAAAATCAAAAGCCTTAGCCGATAACAGCAATGCTGAAGTTTCAACGGTCAGATTTTCTGTTGCAGCCTGTGATGAAGCCTTCGCGACATTAGAAAATACCGACAGAATGTATATTTATCCATTAATTGACGGTGATTTCATAAGTGCAGTATCTTTTATCACAAACGATGAAATAATTACTGTTGAAAACAACTCTCTTACATTTTCTGCGTTTCTAAAAAAAGCGCTTGAATCAGACTGTGAAAAATTTACAACTGACTGCAAGCAGTTATATTATTTCTGCTTCGATAACGGCATAGAGCCGAAAAACGTTGTCTTTGACATAACGCTTGCATCCTATCTTCTCGACGTCAATTCATCTGACTATTCTCTGCCGTCTCTTGCCCTTTCATATAACGTAAAGGCAGTTACACCCGATTTCACAGACAATTCTTCAAAAGAATTCTGTGAAGAAAATAAGTCGTATTTTGAAAATGTTTTTCTTACAAAGGTTCTTGCGGACAGGCTGAATTCTATTATAACGGAAAGAGAGCAGACTGAGCTTCTTAAAGATATCGAAATACCCCTTTCACGTGTTCTCGTTGCAATGGAGCGTGAGGGAATGCAGGTTGACACAGACGGTATCAGAAATTTTTCCGAAAAGCTGTCATCAGATATTGCAATTCTTGAAAAAGAAATCTACACCCTTGCAGGTGAGGAATTCAATATAAATTCACCAAAGCAGTTAGGAGTTATTCTCTTTGAAAAGTTAGGTCTTCCCGCAAAGAAGAAGACAAAAACGGGATATTCAACCAATGCAGAGGTACTCGAATCCCTTGCAGAGGAATATCCTATTGTATCAAAAATACTGGAATACAGAACTCTGTCAAAGCTCCGCTCAACCTATTGTGAGGGTCTTCTTAAAGCTGTAGATTCTGACAGCCGTGTAAGATGCACATTCAATCAGACTGAAACAAGAACAGGGCGCCTTTCATCAACAGAACCCAATCTTCAGAACATTCCCGTAAGAACCGCTCTCGGCAGAGAAATGCGAAAATTCTTCGTTGCCCGTGACGGTTATGTTATAATAGATGCCGACTACTCACAGATTGAGCTTCGTGTTCTTGCCGCTCTCTCGGGAGACAAGAATATGATTGAAGCCTTCAACAGCGGTGTTGATATTCATACTGTAACTGCTTCAAAGGTTTTCGGAATAGCTCCCGAAGACGTAACAAGCGAGCTCAGAAGCAAGGCAAAAGCCGTCAATTTCGGCATTGTTTACGGTATCGGAGCATTCTCTCTTGCCAAGGATATCAAATCCACCCGTGCTGAAGCAGATTCATTCATTAAATCCTATCTTGCCCTTTATTCCTCGGTCAATGACTATCTCAACAAGTGCATTGCCGATGCAAAAGAAACAGGATATTCCGTAACTCATTTCAAGAGAAGAAGATATCTTCCCGAGCTTTCTTCTTCAAACGGAATGCTTCGTGCATTCGGTGAAAGAGTAGCCAGAAATATGCCAATTCAGGGTACAGCTGCAGACATAATCAAAATTGCAATGATTAACGTTTATGAACGGCTTAAAAAAGAATGTCCCGATGCTCGTCTTATAATGCAGGTGCACGATGAGCTTATGGCTGAAGCGCCCGAAAATGATGCTGAAACGGTAGCAAAAATCATAAAAGAAGAAATGGAAAACACAGTAAATCTCGGAGTATTATTCTCTGCAGATACAGCTGTCGGTAAATCCTGGTATGACGCAAAAGATTAATTTTACGGTAGAGCCTGCCGCCACAGCGGATGCATACTCAATTCATCTGATAGAGGAGGAATGCTTTTCCTCTCCCTGGTCGGAAAATCAGATAAAGAACGAGATTTCAAAGGAAAACGTTATTTTTCTAACGGCAAAGTATGAAGGTAGTTTATGCGGATATATAAGCGGACAGCTTATTCTCGATGAATTCTACATTAACAACGTTGCCGTAACAGAAAAACACAGAAATAAGGGCATAGCTTCATCGCTTATAAATGAGCTTATTATAAAGCTTAAAAATGCCGTCTGCGCTCTCGCTACACTCGAAGTCAGAGAATCAAATGTCAATGCCCGTAAGCTTTATGAAAAATTCGGATTTATAAATCTCGGAATACGAAAAGATTTCTATTCCCATCCCAATGAAAATGCTTGTATTTACACCTTATATTTTAACGAAAGTGAGTGTGAAAATTGAATATTCTCGCTATAGAATCCTCCTGCGATGATACAGCAGCTGCAGTTGTCCGAGACGGCAGGGAAGTGCTCTCCTCAATTATAGCATCTCAGGTTCCCGAGCATATTTTGTACGGCGGTGTAGTACCCGAAATCGCCTCCCGCAGACACTGCGAATCAATTTCCGGGGTATGCCGTGAGGCTCTGAATTCAGCAGGGCTTACTATTGATGATATAGATGCCGTTGCCTGCACTTATGCACCCGGACTTATCGGTGCACTTCTTGTAGGCGTAAATTTTGCAAAGGGACTTTCTTACAGCACGGGAAAGCCTCTTATTCCCGTACATCATTTAAGGAGCCACATCGCATCCAATTACATAACACATCCTGAGCTGAAGCCGCCTTTTCTTGCTCTTGTAGTTTCAGGCGGACATACACACCTCATTAACGTAAAATCTTATACCGATTATGAAATTATCGGAAGAACACGTGATGATGCTGCAGGCGAAGCTATGGATAAAGCCGCAAGGACTATGGGACTTCCGTATCCGGGAGGACTCAATATGGACAGGGTTTCAGCAGACGGCGACCCGACATCTTATAAGTTCCCGTCACCGAAAATTCAGGGCTCAGAGCTTGATTTCAGCTTCTCAGGACTTAAGACTGCAGTAATCAATCTTGTTCACAATCTGACACAAAAAGGCGAGGAGATCGATGTAAAAAATATCGGAGCCTCATATATTTCCTGTGTTGTCAGTATTCTCTGTGACAGAACACAGAAGGCTATTGATATTATACACCCTGAAAGACTTGTACTTGCAGGCGGAGTTTCTGCTAATTCTGTTTTACGACGGGAAATGAAGAAGCTTGCTGATAAAAACGGCATCGAGCTATTTGTTCCGGAACTAAAGTACTGCGGAGACAACGCTGCAATGGTCGGCTCACAGGCGTATTACGAATATCTCAACGGTAAAATTGCTTCTTTAAAACTTAATGCAACTGCGGCATTAGATATTGACAAAAATGTAACAATATAATATAATATTTTTGATTTGAAAATTTTTCTAATATAAGGAGAGAATCAAATGTCACTTACAACAAACAAGTCAATTCTTTCTTGGATTGAAGAAAAAGTTGAACTCGTAAAGCCTGACAGAATCGTCTGGATTGACGGTTCCAAGGAGCAGATTGATGCTTTAAGAGCAGAAGCATGCTCAACAGGTGAAATGGAGAAGCTCAATGAAGAACTTCTTCCCGAATGCTATCTTCACAGAACACATCCCACAGACGTTGCCCGTGTTGAGGACAGAACTCTTATCTGTACCCCCACAAAGGAAGAGGCAGGCCCCACAAACCATTGGATGGAGCCCGGCGAATGCTACGAAATGCTTTACAGCATCGCAAAGGACTCTTACAAGGGCAGAACCATGTATGTAATTCCTTACTCCATGGGCCCCGTAGGCTCCAAGTTCTCCAAGGCCGGTATCGAGCTTACCGACTCTATCTACGTTGTTCTTAACATGGCTATCATGACAAGAGTAGGCAAGTCCGTTCTCGATGTTCTCGGCGATTCCGAGGACTGGGTTCGCGGTCTCCACTGCAAGTGTGATATCGACCCCGAAAAGAGATGGATCTGTCAGTTCCCTCAGGACAACACAATTATCTCCGTTAACTCCGGTTACGGCGGAAACGTTCTTCTCGGCAAAAAGTGCTTCGCACTCCGTATAGCCTCTTACCAGGGCTGGAAGGAAGGCTGGCAGGCAGAGCACATGCTCATCCTCGGTGTTGAAAATCCCCAGGGTGAAACAAAGTACATCTGTGCTGCATTCCCCTCAGCTTGCGGTAAGACCAACCTTGCTATGCTTATTCCTCCCGAAGGATATCAGAAGGCAGGCTACAAGGTATGGTGCGTAGGTGACGATATCTCCTGGATCCGTAAGGGCGAAGACGGCAGACTTTATGCTATCAACCCCGAAAACGGCTTCTTTGGTGTTGCTCCCGGTACAAATATGAAGTCCAACCCCAACGCTCTTCTCTCCACAAAGAAGGGTACAATCTTCACAAACGTTGCTCACAACCTTGATGACAACACTGTTTGGTGGGAAGGTCTCGACAAGAATCCTCCCGAAAATGCAAAGGATTGGAACGGCAATCCCTGGAACGGCAAGACCAGCGAAATCAAGGGTGCTCATCCCAACTCAAGATTCACAGCTCCCGCTGTAAATTGTCCCTGCCTCAGCTCCGAATTCGAGAATCCTCAGGGTGTTCCGATTTCCGCATTCGTATTCGGTGGCAGACGTGCAAAGCTTGCTCCCCTCGTATATCAGTCAAAGGACTGGAACAACGGTGTATTCGTAGGTTCAATCATGGCTTCCGAAACAACAGCAGCAGCTGCCGGTGCAGTAGGTGTTGTTCGTCGTGACCCCATGGCTATGCTTCCTTTCTGCGGCTACAATATGGGTGACTACTGGCAGCACTGGATTAATGTTGGTAAGACTCTTGATCCCGAAAAGGCTCCCAAGATCTTCAACGTAAACTGGTTCAGAAAAGACGACGAAGGTAACTTCTTATGGCCCGGCTTCGGTGACAACCTCAGAGTTCTTAACTGGATTCTTGACCGTTGCGAAGGCAAGGTTGACGCAAGAGAAACCGCTATCGGTTACGTTCCCTTTGCTGATGATATTGACCTTACAGGTATTGAAGACGAGGTTTCCAAGGAAACTCTTGAATCAATCCTTGTTGTTGATAACGACCTCTGGAAGGGCGAAATTCCCGGTATCGAAGAGTTCTATGGCAGATTCGGTGACAAGCTTCCCGAAACTCTCAAGAACGAGCTTGAAAACCTCAGAAACAGCCTTAACTGATAATATTTCCCGATTCCTTGTGAATCGGGATTTTTTTACTATACAAAAGTAATCATAAATAAAGAAAATCCAACACGAAAAGCTCCGTGTTGGATTTTACTTATGTATCAAAAATAATCAATTATGCATAGAGACCTGCAGCATTCTTACATGCTTCACTTGCAGCAAAACCAAGGAATGCCTTTTCAGATGCTGTGCCTTCTGTCTCAGCAGTAATACCGGCTTCATAATCCTCATAAGCCTTAGCACCGAGCGTTGCTCTTGCAGCAGCCTTCCATGCGGGTTCTTCATGCTGCTTAACAAAGTACATAATGTGCCAGCCGTAGTTTGTCATGATGATTTCAACATCACCGGACTTTCTTGCTTCATCATAGATCCAGTTTTCAAAGGGAGCAACCATCTTACCCTTTTCAATACCTTCATAAAGACCGCCGCCGAGTGTGTTTTCGCCGACAGAACCTGTATCAGCACTCTTTTCTTCAGCAAGCTTGCCGAATGATTCTTCGGTCTTTTCACCGCTCATATAAGTATCATAAATTGCCTTTGTCTGCTTGTATGCCTCAGCAACAAGAGCAATGTCATAGCTTGTGCCTTCATTTGTGATAACAGTTCCATCCTCAGCTGTTTCAGTCTTTACTTCAACATCTGCCTTCTTATCGGTAGGAATAACATTTGCAGTATCCTTCTTAAGCTCAGCAGCAACATTGTCAAAAGATACAAGAATATGTCTTGCATCAACAAGAGGCTGTTCTTCTCTGTAAGCTGTCTTAATGATATAAATTACATAAACGTAGTCATCAGTTGTATAAACTGTTTTGTCGCCGGTCTTTCTGTCAGCAGAGTAGAGCCATTCAGCAAGGTCCTCACCAATCTGACCTTCAACAACAGACTTCTTGATATTCTTAGCAAGTGTTGCTGTGTCATCCTTGAAGGTTTCCTTGTCCTTTTCAGCACAGTATTCACGAGCAAGCTCAATAAAGGAAGCTTCATCTCTTACTCTGTCAAGCATTTCATTTGCAAGAAGCTCAGTCTTAGTAGGCTCCTTCTTTTCAGCCTCAGTTGTCTCTTCTTCTGCAGCTGTTGTCTCTTCTGCTACAGTTGTTTCTTCAGCAGCAGTTGTATCTTCCGCAGAAGCAGTAGCATCTTCAGCTACAGTTGTTTCCTCAGCTGTAGTTGTTGTTTCTTCCTTCTTCTTTTCGTCAGCGGGAACCTCGAAACCGAAGAGACGGATATCTACTGCCTGGAAATCGGAGGGATCAGCCTTGAATGCATCTTCAAGCTCCTCATCAGTAAAATCACTGCTGAGATCACTTTCAACATTCTCAACATACTGTGCTACAAGATACTGCTCAGTAAGAAGCTCCTTGAACATCTTTTCGTTAAGACCCTTACCGTAGATAATACTGATGTATCTTGATAAGGAAAGCTGCTGTGCGGTAGCATTTGTTTCAAGAGAAGTGAGAAGGTCGTTGATTTCCTTCTGATGCTCATCAGAAAGCTTAACGTCTTCAGCTTCGCACTTGCCGAGGTAATAATTAGTAGCCTCAAGAGTAGAAATAACACTCTTTCTGAAAAGCTCATCATAAGTTACCTTATTGCCGTCTTCATCAGTTGTTGTCTGAAGAGCGGGGTCTTTTGTGTAATCAAAGGTCATATAGCCGTATGAGCTCTGAAGTGAGCTTGACTGCTGAGCATAATTCTGGAAAACAGAAGAATAGTAGTAGCTGTATTCTGCAACAGAATATGTTCTGTCACCAACCTGAACAGCAGGAAGCACCTTCTGGGGTACACCAAACTGATAAAGAGCAAAAGCAGTTATAGCAAGTACAAGAATAACGCTTGCAACTCTTACAACCCAGGTTACAACCTTAACGGAATCTACGGTTTTTTGACCGTTTTTCTTGGCATTTTTTGCCAGTCTCTTTTTTCTTTCAGCACGGTAGTCGTTCTGCTGATTTTCAACTTTTGACATAATAAATGCACCTTTCGTAATAAAAAAATATCGGGCGTGAAAACCACACAAAGCATATTATATAATAAATAAAATAAAAGTACAAGACCTATTTTCATTTTTAATTAATATTTACCTTATTTGTCATTCATTTTCGGTTGACCAAATATGAATAATGTGTTAATATTTAATAAAAATATGTCGAGGATTGTATAATATGAAAATTCTGATTATAAACGGAAGTCCCAAGGCTGAATACAGCATAACGCTTCAAACCTGCAAATATCTTGAAATAATGTTTCCTGAGCACAGTTTTTCTTACTTACATATCGGAAGAAAAATCAAATCTCTTGAAAAGGATTTTACTCCTGCTCTGACTGCTCTCAATGATGCTGAGCTTATAATTTTCTCTTATCCCGTTTACACCTTTATTGCACCTTCTCAGCTTCATAAGTTTATTGAACTTATGAAAAAGTCAGGTGTCGAAGTAGCCGGAAAATGGGCAACGCAGATTACTACATCAAAGCATTTCTATGACGTGACTGCACATAACTATATTGAGGACAACTGTCATGACATGGGACTTAAATACGTAAAAGGACTCTCTGCAGATATGGATGACCTTACAAAGAAAAAGGGGCAGACAGAAGCTGTAGATTTTCTCGGATATGTGCTTTGGTGCTGTGAAAAGGATTTTTCCGAAAAGCCGACCCGAATTGCTTTTGCTAAAGAATCCGTAATTGCAACCGTACCCGGAACCGAGAACAATGATAAAGAAGACGACGTTGTTGTAGTCACAGATGCCACCGAAAGCGATTTCAGCCTCAATAAAATGATTGAAAGATTCAAGGCCGTTTCATCAAACAACGTACGAGTTCTTAATCTTCACGATTTCAAAATGAAGGGCGGATGCCTCGGCTGCATGAATTGCGCCGTTACAAGTCAGTGTGTCTACAAGGATGGCTTCAGCGAAATTCTCAGGAACAATATTCAGTCATCAGATGCAATCGTATACGCTTTTACAATCAAAGACCACTCTATGGGTTCTCTTTTCAAAATGTATGACGACAGACAGTTCTGCAACGGACACAGAAGCGTTACAATGGGAAGACCCGTTGCATATTTAATCAGCGGTAACTACTCCGATGAAACAAATCTGCAGATAATACTTGAAGGCAGGGGAGAGGTCGGAGGAAACTTCATCGCAGGTATTGCAACAGACGAGGCCGATACAGATTACAATATCGACAAAATGGCAGAAAACCTCAACTACGCTATAACATACAAATTCAACAAGCCGGCAAATTTCCTTGGCGTCGGCGGAGCTAAAATCTTCCGTGACCTTGTGTATATGATGCGCGGAATGATGAAAGCTGACCACAAATTCTACAAAGAGCATAATCAGTATGATTTCCCTCAGAAGCATAAGGTAATGTCCATGGCTATGTATCTCGTCGGTGCAATGCTTGGCTCCGATAAAATCAGAGCAAAAATGGGCAACAAAATGAATGAAGGAATGCTGATGCCTTACGTCAAAATTCTTGACGATGCAAAGAAAAACAAATAATCAAGCAAGAAAATGGGCTCTCCGAAAGGAGAGCCTTAAGTTTTACTGCTTTATTACCGTTCCCTTTTTGATATTAAAGGAGAATTCCTTCTGCTTACCGTCAAGCTCAGTAACAATAGTGATATTTTCATTATCCGTATATTCGGCACTGATAATCTTTTCTTCGGTCTTCTTAAAGAACCTTCTTAAGTATTCCATCTGCTTATCGTCATAATCACCTGCATTATCGGAAACAAAGAGAACGTTACCGCAAAGATTATTGATTTTAGCAAGGAGAAGCTTCTGCTCCTCAGTGAATTTAAGGTTATTATTTCTGAGGAAGAAAACGTCAGGATCATTCATAAACACTCTGCCGTTAAGATGTCTTCTGAATATTGAATTATTGATAGCACTCTGAGCGCTGAGAATTTCAGGAGACACTTCAAGGAAGTTATAAATCTTTCCGGTGTATGTAAGGTCGACGTCACAGCTGATGCGGCAGGCATCAACAAGACCGAAGCAGGCGCTCATAGGAACACCGCAGCCGAGAAGAAGCTTGTCCCCGACAAGCTCACGAAGGAAGAGCATTGCATCTCTCATAATTTCTCCGCGGCATTTACCGTTTCGGGGATATATGCACTGACTGTAAAGGAAGTCGAGCATAACCATATCGTAACCCCATACGTTAAGAACAGTATCAAATACCTCTCTCAGGTAATTTTTTGCGCCTTCATTATAAATATCAAGAATATACGCACCGCCCCATGCAAGCACACCCTGTAAAGGCTTTCCGTTTTCATCCTTAACCAGCCAATCGGGATGCTCCTTGGCAATACGGGATACCTTCTGACAGCTGAAGGGAGCAAGCCAGATACCTGCCTTATAGCCCTTTTCGTGAATCTTATCTGCAATATAGCCCATACCGTTGGGGAATCTGGAGGGATTGGGATCAAGCCAGTCGCCGACAAAGGTTTCATAGCCGTCATCGATCTGAAAAATTGAAACGTCCTCCTTAACCGGGTCAAGACCGTTAAGGTCTCTGAGGATAATTTCCTCATTGATATTCTGGAAATAATTATACCAGGAGGTATAACCGCTCATCATACCTTTTCTTGTTTCGGGCATTTTGAAAAGACTGAAATAATTATCAAAAACCTCTTCATAGCCGCCTTCAAAGTAAACAACATCAAATACCTTATATGCTTCGGTTACAAATTTTCCGAGAACATCCTTGTGGTAGGTAAACTGATTTTCGTTCATTTTAACCTTAAAAAGAGTATAACCGGTCTCTTCACAAAGTGAGCCCCAAAGCTTTACGTTTTCACCGTTTCTGACATAAGTATATCCGTGAGAATGAAATTCACCGGGTTTATATGTATACTCAACCATTCTTTCATCACAGGTCATTGATGCAATATGCTTAACCTTTTTGTGAATATTTGCAAGTCTGATTGTGCCCTTCTGTATGTCATTTTTAGTTCTTTCCTTAGTAAGAGTCCATGACTGATAACCTGCACAGAAGAATTTATCGCCGTCAAGGAAAGAATAGGGCATTTCTACATCGAAATCAACAAGCTCAAAGGTCTTTTTGGGCTTCAGGACAACCGTAAATCTCTCGGCGGTATCCGTAATATCAAGAGAATAGAAGCTGTTTTCTGTTTCATTAGTGGTTACAATCTGACTTCCGCATTTATAAGAAATCGTAAACTTTTTCATAATTAATTCTCCGTTCTGTATTATTCAGTTATTGAAAAGATGGCTTATAAGAGCTTCAGAGTTTTCAAAATCGGGAACAACAGCATGAGCACCGGCAGAAAGAAGTCGCGCCCGCTTGTCCTGATTAACACCCTTTTGTGTTTTTTCATCTGTGGCAACTGCAACGGCATATCCGCCTACATTCTTCACAAGCTCAATCTCAACAAAGCCGTCACCGAATGAAAGAAGATTTTCACCCTTTACGTCCTTATCCTTGAGCACGCGGTTGATAACAAGCTCCTTTGAGCACTGACTTGCGTGCTCATCAAGAGCACCGAAGATATTATCCCCAAAATACTTATCAAGTCCGAGAAGCCTGGCTTCTTCAATAACCTGAGGCTGATCGGTTCCGCTTGCACAGAAAATTTCAATACCTTTTTCTTTGAGTGCTTCAAGAAAAGCAACTGATCCCTTGACAAGAAGTGTTTCGGGAGAAATACTTCCGTCTGCAAGTCCCTCGCGCTTACTCTCAATTTTAAGAAAAAGACGGCGCAAATACTCATTCTTATAGTCCATGGCTTCCTTTGCCTTGCCGCCTCGTTTTTCAATTTCGGTCTTAAGCTGCATACACTGGAAAATTGTTTGCTTGCCGGTAAGCTCGTCAACAAAATCAGTTACAAGATTCAGAACTTCTTCATCACTTTCCGTTCTGTCGGGCACAGAATCAAAGAATTCTTCACAAAAATACGGAATCATAATTTCCTGCCAACCTTCACGGATAAGGCTTAACGTTCCGTCAAAATCAAACATTGCAATTCTGAATTCACGTCCTGCTTCAACAGGCGCAATGACTTCAAGAGACCAATCGGGATAGAGGGCTTTATTGTCCATATCTTGTCCTCCAAATAAAAATTTTACTATATTATATACATTATATCGGATATAAGCAAGCAGTTTTTTAAAATTAATGCCCCGGCATATAAAAACGGGACCCGCAGCCTTGCGAATCCCGTATATATTCAGTTTACAGAATATTCCTTAATATTGTTTTCTGCATTGTATTTTTCAATTATTGCATTCACATTGCCCTTTCCCTTATGTCTGTAAGGAATAAAGCAAAGTACCCAATACATAACGAATGCACCGATAAAGTTAAGAACAATATCACCCATAGTATCCATAAGAGCAAATCTCATAGGATCCTCAACAGGGAAGAGGTTAAAAATCTTTTCAGGATCGCCGCCTGCAACAGCAAGAGCATTTTCATAGCTCCAGTGCTGTGCATCACCGCCGAAGAACTGGTCAAAAATGAACTCAAAAAGCTCCCATGCGCTTGAAAAGATGAAACCGAAGCCGAGAGCTGTAAGATTAGCTATCTGATGCGGGCAAGTCTTTTTGAATTTGAGCTGCGTAGCTGCAATATATTCATATCCGAAATAAACTGCCTCAGCTGTACCGAGTGCATGAAGCACCTTGTCATAACCGGGAAGAGTATAATAGAAATTAAGATATGCACCGCCGAAAGAACCGAGGAAAAAGCCGAGTGCCGTTATATGCTGGAATTTATGAGAGAAAAGCCTGAGTCTGTTGTTCCGGGGAAGCATCTGGAATACTTCATATCCGAACATTCCGCAAAAATTTGCAAACATCTGCAAGGGCTGATTGCTTCCGAGGTATTCATCACCAAAAATGAGAGATTCAACAATACCGTAAATCATAAGAAGCCTTAATATCCACCAATAAATAAGCTCCCATTTTGATACATCCTTATATACTCGCTTGAAATAATCCATAACAATTTGCTTCATAATCTCAACTCCTTTATGACGAATAATATCATTATTTGTATATATCATTATTCCAATTTGGAATATTAACATTATTTAATATTCCGGTTAATGTAAAAATTCAGCAAAAAGACAAGCTTCATTAACACTTTGTTCATATTTTCAATAAATTCTCACATTATTCACGTAACTGCCGCGGTAAATTTGTACATATTCAACAATTGACTTTATTTAAATTAATCAATTCTGATAATTGACTATTTTTTTACATCGGAATAAAATATATGAGGATATTATTTATCTACATTATTTAAGGAGTGTTTTTATGAAAAACTTCAAAAAACTCGTAGCGGTTATCCTCGCAGTTATTATGACAGCCTCCTGTCTTTCTGTAGTAGCTTTTGCAGGCACCGCAAAAAAAGATGTCAATTATGACCATTATGTAGACGGTTGGGAAAAGAATTATCAGTTCTTTATCAATCAGCTTCTTGATGACACAGCTTATACAAGCTGGAATTACGTTAATATTAATGAAAAAGCTATGACCGATACAATGGGATATTGGACAGCTTTTGCTCTTTACGATGAAGCATGGAGAAACGGCACCTTCCATCACATCGATATTGAACAGGCAGAGCTTCTTATTCTTGCACTTATCGAAAGAGCTGACTTCTACGGCGGCTTCTACGATGCAACAAATTCAGATAAAGAAGACTTACATAACAGACTTTGCTTCGAATATGTAGACAAGATCGAAGAAGCAATCGGTTATGCACAGGATGCTGCAGGTTTCCTTGAGGATGTTAAGGATGTTCTCAAATGGGATGAATTCTCAAAGGTTATTGAGTCTGAGGAATGGGGTCTTGCCTGGAAAATCATAGGTGATGTAAATAACATATTAAACACCTTTATGCTTTACAGAAATGAATTTATCGATTATTATGCACGTGTTCTCTCCGTTCAGGCAGCTAACCAGTATTACATCGATCTCGTTAAGTACATTGCAGAAACTGCAACAAACGAAAATCTCCGCAAAGCAGCTAACAATGTTGTTGGTTACATGAAAACAAGTGTTTATCAGGCTATGAATGATATCTATCTCAGATTTGTTGATGATACTGTTGTAAACGTTACGGAAACACTTGTTGACATCGCTCTTAATTCTAATGTCTATACAGCCACAGCTTACAATTGGGCTATGAAGGCTTATGACGTTATTGACTCAGTTGCAGACTTCCTTTGGAACTGTGACGAAGCATATCCCCGTCTTTCTCAGCTCTACACAGCATATCAGTTCCAGGATCTTGCATCTGACTGGGCAGCTGATTCCTATTACAATGAAGAAGATGATTCCGAAAAATCATACTTCACAATGGATCTTCTTCTTACCACAAGAAAGGTTTGTGAGCAGTCTCTTGTTGAATACAAGATCGCTGACGACGGCGGTGCTGTAGGCAAAATCAAGAACCAGCTTCACGGTTGTCTTTATGAAGATACTGCAGTATCAATTGCAGCTCTTGACATTATGAGAAGCCTTATGTTTGATACCGCCCCCGAAAACTTCAAGAAGGTTACTGATGCTATTTACATCTATTGCCCCGTTTCATTTGTTCTCACAGACACAGAGCAGCACGAGCTCTATACACTTAATGACGGTGCAGCTGTTCTTGATCATAACAAGTACGGTATATTCAAGTCTATCCACTCTGAATACAACAATGATTATCTTAAGATCGCGTTCCTTTATGAATCAGACGTTGATGAAATGGTAAGACTTCTTGGTACAAATAACGGTTATGTAACGCTTATTCACAAGCAGCTTCTTGCAGATAACACAGTAGCTGACTGGTCATTTACTGACGTTGCAGTTGATGCTAAGACAAAGATTACTTTCAATATTGAAAACGCTGAAACACCTACATACATCTACTCCACAGCATCCGGTGTAAACGTTATTGAATTTAATGATGAATTCCAGCCCTCACAGTATCCTGAATACACAGCTAAGGACGTTGTAAATGCAGGTACTGACATAGCAGACAAGGAAGTTAAATCTATCTGGGATCAGATCGTTGAATTCTTCGAGAAGATCGGTCAGTGGTTCAGAGATCTCTTTGGCATTAAGGAATAATCAATTTAATATTTTGAGGCAATCTGCGGATTGCCTCTTTTTTTTGTTTTCAGGTTGATTTATAGCAAGAATAATGATATAATTTCTAAAAATATGTTAGGAGTTTTTTTATGAAATTCAACGCAAAATTAAGATTTATTGTCACAAGTGACATACACTATAAAGTTGACACCGACATTGAAAAGGAACGCTTTGAAAAGGGTATGAAAAAGGCGTACGAATATGCTGAACAGGAATCTTACAAGAATATAGATGCATTCTTTGCTGTAGGAGATTTTGCAAACCGCGGTCAGGCAGACGAAATGCTTAAATTCAAAGAGTCTCTTGATACAGTAATTCGCCCCGAAACAAAGATAACTCTTATGCTTGCAAGCCATGAATTTATGTCAGAAGGACAGGAAGCCGCAAAAGAAAAACTTAAACAGATTTATGATATGGAGCCTGACAATTATTTCAACATAAAGGGCTGCAGCTTTATTTGTCTTTCTACCGAAGACGGATGCAGAATCAAAGAAAAAAAGCAGGAGTGGCTTAAGGAAAAGCTTGCACTTTCCGTAAAAAGCGGAAGAAAGGCCCCTATTTTTGTATTCCAGCATCCCCATCTTACCGATACTGTTTACGGAAGCATTAACTGGGGTGAGGACGATATAAACTCAATTCTTGCCGACTATCCTCAGGTAATTGATTTTTCCGGACATTCTCACGCACCTATCAATGACCCCAGAAGCATTCATCAGAAATATGTTACTTCATTAAACACAGGCTCATTTTCGTATTTCGAGCTTGACGAATTCGACCTTATGACAGGCACGGTTCCCCCGGACGCAAAGCAGTGTGCACAGTTCTATATTGTTGAGGTAAATGAAGACAATGCAGTAAGAATTCTTTCTTATGACATTCTTACAGAAAGATTTTTCGATAACGAATACCTGATTGAAACACCATGGGAGCCCGAAAGCTTTATTTACACTTCCGAAAGAGCACTGACCGAAGCAAAGCCTTATTTTTCCGATGACACCGTATGTGTCATTACAACCGAAGAAAATAAACTCAATATCGAATTTTCACAGGCAAAAACTGACGGTTACAGAGTAAATGCATACACAATTGCTGTCAGAAATTCTGATAACGACATAATTCTGCAAAAAAGAATATGTTCATCATATTACCTCAATGATATGCCTGCCGCAATTTCCCTTTGCGTTGATTTTCCGTTTGCAGCAGGCGAGTACACTCTCGAAATTACTGCTCACGGCTTCTGGATAGTAAAATCAGACAAGCTTACATATAAATTTACTGTCTGAGGTGCAAAATGACAGAAAAATTATATTACTCTGACAGCTATATCACCGAATTCAATGCTACAATTATCGGTATTGAAGCAGTAAATAATAAAACTGCAATAATTCTCGATAAATCCGCATTCTTTCCTGAGGGTGGAGGACAGCCTGCAGATACAGGATATATAGAAAACATATTCATATACGATGTTATTGAAAAAGACGGCATAATTTATCATTTTACTGATAATACCGATTTACCTTCACCCGGAGCCGCAGCATTATGTAAAATTGATGCTGAAAAACGCTTTATGCGTATGCAGTCACACTCCGGCGAACACATCGTTTCCGGTATTGCACACAGTCTTTTCGGAGCCGACAACATCGGCTTTCATATGGACGATACATTAATGACGGTTGATTTCAATATTCCTTTCACAAAAGAACAACTTTGTGTTATTGAAGAAAAGGCTAATGAGTGTATCTATAAGAACAAAAAAATTAATACATTCATTGTGACTGCAGAACAAGCACAAAAATATGAGTACAGAAGCAAGCTTGAGCTTACGGATGACATACGGCTTGTCGAAATAGAGAACACAGATTTATGTGCCTGCTGTGCACCGCACGTCAAATATACCGGTGAAATTGGTATAATTAAGATTCTTTCAGCTGTCAGCCACAGAGGAGGAATTCGAATAACACTCATCTGCGGAAAAACTGCAATGAAGGACTATATAAATAAGCATAACGCAACAATGAGCATATCATCACAGCTGTGTGCAAAACACGATGAAACAGCAGAAGCAGTCGCAAAGATTATATCTGCAAACAGCGTTATAAAATATGATTTTTCTTTAAAGCAGAAGAATCTGCTCGAAATTATCGCTTCAGATATATTGCCCGGCGATGTTATATACAGATTTTACGATAAGCTGTCAATGGAAGAAATACGCGAAATATGCAATTTTTCTAAGGATAAATGCAAAAAGCTTTGTATTATACTTTCAGGCAATGACGAATCAGGGTATGCATATTGTATTTTCTCGGATTTATCAGAGCTCCCGGCCATAGTCAAGCAATTTAACGGCATCTGTAACGGCAGCGGCGGCGGAAGGGGCTGTATGCTTCAGGGAAAGGTCAAAGCTGACAAAGAAATAATTATTAAGTTTTTTAAGGAATTGAAGGTATGATTATATGAGAATGAGAAGAAAAAAGAATCTTGAAGAAAGGCTTGCATCCTTTGATAATATAATCCTTATCCCAAAAGTCACGGACGATCACAGATCCATAATTGCACAAAAGGAATATATTGATTTTGCTGAGCTTTTCGGCAATGACCGCCCCGTACATATGGAAATAGGATGCGGAAAAGGTCAGTTTATGTTCGAGCTTGCAGCCCGCACTCCCGACATCAACTACATAGCCGTTGAAGTCAACGAAAGTGTTATTTCCGATGCCTGCAAAAAGGCAAAGGAAGCAGGAATTACTAATGTAATATTTATGAAATGCGGCGCAGAAATCCTGACAAAATACATAAAGCCCGCATCAATCGGCAAATTATATCTCAATTTCTCGTGTCCACTTCCTAAAAAGGCAAACGAAAACAGAAGGCTTACAAACATAAAATTCCTTGAAATATACAAAGAAATTCTCACACCTGACGCTGAAATTCATCAAAAAACAGACAATATGCATTTCTTTGAATATTCAATTGAGCAATATACTCTTGCAAGCTTTAAGCTGAAAAACATTTCACTTGACCTTCACAACAGCAATTTTGAAGGTAATATCGTAACCGAGTATGAAAGAAAGTTTTCTTCTATGGGAATGCCCATTTACAGACTTGAGGCATATATGTAGTTCCGAATCAGGAATAATATCCGCAATATTTTACAGGCAGATTTTCTGCCTGTATTTTTTTTGTAATATTCAGGACAGGTGTATCATAGAATTAATTGAACACAATTAAGGAGCGGTAAATATGAACACAGATACACTTTGCATCAAATCCATAACAGAAGCAGCAAATCTCACTGCACAGCAGAATATAGATGCCGATATTATTCTGCCCGATTATTATGACAGTATCGGAAAAATTCTCAAAAGTGAAATAATACCCGTTGTTGAAGCCGTAACAACAAGCGGGGACAAAATCAGTATAGCAGGCATATCAAAATTTTCATTGATTTATATCGGTGAAAACAACAAAATGTACTGTTATGAAAATGAATACAGATACACAAAGGTTTTTCAGACACAATATGCAGAAAGCTGTCTCTCATCTAAAGTAAATCAGACAGTTTTTTCCCTTAACTGCCGTGCAATCGCGGCGAAAAGAATTGAACTCAGAGCAGTGCTTCAGATAGGAGTAAAAATTAAAAGCTCAACGGATAAGATACTCATTTCCTCGGTTGATGATGAGTCAGTTATATCTAAAAACGAGAGCATAGATTATGTTTCTCAGATAAATACCGTATCAAGAAGCTTTTCGCTTACCGGGAGCTATCCGCTTACTGATTTCAATGATATACCTGATATTATCATCCGAAAGAACAGCCAAATTAAGATATCCGAAATTAAAACAATACATAACAAGGCTTATATTAAAGGTCTTGCGGAGACTGAAATTTTATTTTATTCCGACAAAACAAGCAATATCGCATCTACTGTTATAAGTCTTCCGATATCAGAAATTATTGATATTTTCGGTGCAGAAGAGGATGATATCTGCAACATATATATCAATGATATTTTTACCGAAACAATTATAAGAAATACAGAAAATGATAATAATACGCTGGACGTAAGACTTGACATCAATATTCAGGCAGAAATAAACAGAACTGTCACGGCAAATATGGTATGCGATCTTTTTTCCGTAAAAAACGAAATGTCAACGGTCAAAGATACAGTCGAGCTTATAACTTCCTGTAAAAGACTGACAAAAACAGAAAATATAATTTTTGAAACTGACATATATGATGAAGCAAAGTTTTCCGTTGTTGACAGCTGGATAAGCAATATGAGAATTTCCTCAGAAAAACGAGGAAACAAATATAATCTCCTTGTCACCGCATTGTTTAATGCCCTTACCAAAAACGAATACGGTACACTGTCTATAATTTCAAGAGAACACACCTTTGAAACACAGCTGATTGCAGAACAGGAAGAAACTGCAATAACCAACCATTCCGAAAAGGTGTTAAGCATAAATGCTTTACAGATACAGGGAGGAAAAATCAGATTTAATTCCGATATTCTTTTTGAGGCAGATATATGCGCAACTCGTAAAGTATTGTGCTTTACAGACATAAAACTTCTTGAAGAGTCACACTATGATGCTTCATCAAAATTTACAATATATTTTGCTAAGCAGAATGAAGATATATGGTCAGTTGCAAAAGAAAACAGAACATCAGTTGATGCACTTAAAGAAATAAATAATCTTACAGGCGACATAATTACAGAAGACAAAATGCTTTTATTGCCCTCATTCTGATAATTTACTTGATTTATTTCCCCGATTTGTTTATATTATTAGTATAGAACAGATATCAGGAGAAATATAATGAGCAATACAAACGAAAAAACAATGGAATCGTTAAAAGAGCTTTATAAGATAGGAGTAGGACCTTCAAGCTCACACACAATGGGTCCCGAACGTGCAGCAAAAATTATTTCGCTGAAATATCCGGATGCTGATAAGTTCCGCGTAACACTTTTCGGCTCTCTCTCAAAAACCGGTGTAGGTCACAGAACTGACTATATCATTAAAAAGACATTATCTGAACAGAAAACAGAAATTATTTTTGATAACACCGTTACTGATTTACCTCATCCCAACACCATGCGTTTTGAAATCATAAAAAATGATACTGTTATTGCAGACTTCACAGTTTTGAGTGTCGGCGGCGGTGCAATAAGATTTATGGGTGAAGACGTAAAATCCCCCGAAAGACCTTACAAATTATCAACCTTTTCCGAAATTGCCGCTTATTGCAAAGAAAAAGATATAAGACTGTGGCAGTACGTCGAAGAGGTCGAAGGCTTTGAAATATGGGATTTTCTGCAGACCATATGGGATACTATGAAGAACTCCGTAAAGGAGGGTATCTCAGCAGAAGGCGAGATATTTGGTGGGCTCGGCGTTATTCGTAAAGCAAAGCAGCTTTACAACTACAGACACATGGATGAGCTTGCAGAGACTAAAGAAAACCGCCTTGTCTGCGCTTACGCCTTTGCTGTCAGCGAGCAGAATGCATCCTGTAACGGCAAGATAGTAACAGCTCCAACCTGCGGTGCAAGCGGTGTACTTCCCGCTGTGCTTAAATATATGCAGGATAAAAAGCGCTTTTCCGATACAGATATTTTAAGAGCTCTTGCTACAGGCGGCCTTATCGGAAATATCATAAAGACAAATGCATCCATAAGCGGTGCGGAAGCCGGCTGTCAGGCAGAAATCGGCAGTGCCTGTTCAATGGCAGCAGCAGCTCTTGCAGAGCTGTTCGATATGGAAATCGAACAGATAGAGTATGCAGCAGAGGTTGCTATGGAGCACCATCTGGGGCTTACGTGCGACCCTGTAAGAGGACTTGTTCAGATTCCCTGTATTGAAAGAAATGCCGTTGCGGCAATGAGAGCAATAAACGCTGTTAATCTTGCTAACTTCCTTTATGGCTCAAGAAAGATTTCCTTCGACCTTGTTATTAAAACGATGTACGAGACCGGCAAGGACCTTCATAACAATTACCGCGAAACAAGTGAGGGCGGTCTTGCAAAATTATACAACTGATTTTTACGGAGTCTTAAAAGGCTCCGTACTTTTTTTGTCAAAAGCCTTGTAATATAATTTTTAAGTGGTAAAATATATAAGTATAAAATTTTTAAGGATGTTGCAGAATGACTAAAATTGATATTTATTCAGGCTTTCTCGGTGCGGGAAAAACTACTCTTATCAAAAAGCTGATTGCCGATTGCTACAAAGGCGAAAAGCTTGTTCTTATTGAAAATGAATTCGGTGAAATAGGTATTGACGGCGGCTTTCTTCAGGACGCAGGTATCGAAATTACAGAAATGAACTCAGGCTGCATCTGTTGCAGTCTCGTCGGTGATTTCAGAACTGCACTTACAAAGGTAATTGATGAATATGCTCCCGACAGAATTCTTATTGAGCCCTCAGGTGTCGGTAAGCTTTCCGACGTTATCCGTGCAGTAGAGAGTATTGCCGGAGACAACGTGACTCTCAATGCATTTACAACAGTAGTAGATGCAGGTAAATGTAAAATGTATATGAAGAACTTCGGTGAATTTTTCAATGATCAGATTGAACACGCAGGAACAATCATTATGAGCCACGCCGACAGCGTAAAGCCTGATAAGCTTAAAACTGCAGTAGAGCTCGTAAGAGAAAAGAATCCCGGTGCTGTAATTGTTACCACCCCCATTTCCGAGCTTTCAAATGAAGCTCTTGTTGATGCTATTGAAAGAAAGGATACCCTTGAAGCAGTAATTGAAGCTATGCACAAGGAGCACCATCACGAACATCATCACCATCACGATGATGACTGTGACTGCGGATGTCACGACCACGAGCATCACGAGCACCATCACCACGATGAGAACTGCGACTGCGGATGTCACGACCATGAGCATCACGAGCACCATCACCACCACGATGAGGATTGCGACTGCGGATGTCACGACCATGAGCATCACGAGCACCATCACCACCACGATGATGACTGCGATTGCGGATGTCACGACCATGAGCATCACCATCATCACCATCACGCAGATGAAGTATTTGTCAGCATCGGCCGTGAAACATCAAAAAAATTCAGTTCAGATGAAATATCCGGCATTCTTGATCTGCTTTGCGACGAGGAGCGCTTCGGAATTGTTCTCCGTGCCAAGGGTATAATTGATTCAGATGAAGACAGCTGGATTCACTTTGACTATACACCGGGAGAGGCAGACGTAAGACACGGTAGTGCCGGAATCATCGGAAGAATCTGCGTTATCGGATCCAAGCTCAACGAAAAAGAAATCGAAGAAGTATTCGGTTTATAATCGGAGGATTTCAATATGTCAATTCCCGTTTATGTATTTACAGGCTTCCTTGAATCAGGAAAAACTACATTCATTCAGGATACCCTTGAGGATAAAAGATTCAATTCAGGTGAAAGAACTCTGCTTCTTACATTCGAAGAAGGTGAAGAGGAATACGAGCCCGAAAAGTTCAGCGGTAAAAACGTAAAAATCTGTACAATAGACAGTAAAGATGAGCTTAATGAAAGCAATCTCAAAAAGCTTGCCGATTCATTCAAGGCTGAGCGTGTTATTGTCGAATATAACGGTATGTGGATGATACAGGATTTTTACGACAATATGCCCGAAGATTGGGTTCCTTATCAGAATATGCTGTTCCTTGACTGCAATACTTTCATTTCATACAACAACAATATGAGAAGCCTGATTGTGGACAAGCTTTCCGACTGCGACGTGGCGGTTTTTAACAGAATTCCCAAGGGCTACGATACAATGGAGCTTCACAAAATCGTGCGTGCAACATCCCGAAGAACTCAGATTCTTTATGAGTATCAGGACGGCACTCTCATTCCCGATGAAATAGAAGATCCCTTACCCTTTGATATAGATGCTCCCGTAATTGAGGTATCTGATAAGGATTTTGCTTTATTCTACAGAGACCTTACGGAGGAAATGAAAAAGTATAAGGGCAAAACTGCGAAATTCCGTGCAATGGCGGCAACAGACCCGAAGTTCCCCACAGGCACCTGTGCCATAGGAAGACACATTATGACCTGCTGTGCAGACGACATAGCTTTTTGCGGTCTTGTTTCAAAGGTAAAAGACCTATCTTGCGTTGAGAATTCTCAGTGGTACATTGTAACCGCAGAAATAGACGTAAGATTTTCAAGAATGTACGGCAAAAAAGGCCCCATATTCAATGTTATAGAAATGGAAAAAACCGAAGCACCCGAAGAATTGGTTGCAACATTTTATTAATAGGAGAGAAAATTATGAGCATTCCGAGAAGTGAACACCCCAAGCCTCAGTTTCAGAGAAATAATTGGGTAAATCTCAACGGTGAGTGGGATTTCTGTATTGATAACGGCAGAAGCGGTATTGCCAGAAAGTTTTATGAGGATTTTTCCGCTTTTGATAAGAAGATTACCGTTCCTTTCTGTGTCGAATCCGAGCTTTCGGGTATCGGACACAAGGATTTTATGTACGGAGTATGGTACAAGAGAACAGTTGCAATTTCCGCTGATAATGCCCAAAAGAGAACAGTTCTTCACTTCGGTGCCGCCGACTATAAGACTACCGTTTACATCAACGGCAAGGATGTAGGAAGCCATAAGGGAGGTTACGTTTCCTTCTGCTTTGACATTACAGATTACGTAACGGCAGGGGAGAACACAATTGTTGTTTTCTGTGAGGATGATACAAGATGTCCTATGATTCCACGAGGCAAACAGAGTGAGGAATATTATTCCCACAGCTGCGACTACACAAGAACAACCGGTATATGGCAGACAGTGTGGCTTGAATTTACAGAAAAGAGCTATATTAAGCACGTAAAATATTATCCCGACTACAGAACAGGAACCCTGGCTGTCACAGGTGAAGTAGCAGGAGCGGAATGCCTTACACTCAAAGCATCCTATGAAGACAGGGAAGTGGGTACTGCTTCAATTGACAATTGCTCAGGCACATTCTCTCTGACGCTTCAGCTTTCTGAGATTCATCTCTGGGAGGCAGGACACGGCAGACTTTACGACTTAAGCCTTACTTACGGCAAGGACGAGGTTAAAAGCTATTTCGGTCTTCGTAACATCTGGTTTGACGGCTACAAATTTATGCTCAACGGCAAATCAGTATTCCAGAGACTGATTCTTGATCAGGGCTTCTATCCCGACGGCATTTATACAGCCCCCTCGGATGCAGAGCTCCTTGCTGATATAAAGCGTTCAATGGCTTGCGGCTTCAACGGTGCAAGACTTCACGAAAAGGTATTTGAGGAAAGATTCCTTTACCACTGTGACAAAGAAGGCTACCTTGTATGGGGTGAATATGCAAACTGGGGACTTGACCACACCCGTCCCGAAAGCATTTATTCATTCCTTCCTGAGTGGCTCGCAGAAATTGACCGTGATTTCAACCATCCCGCAATTATCGGCTGGTGCCCATTTAATGAGACCTGGGATATGGACGGACGAAAGCAGTATGACGACGTATTGAGCCTTGTTTACAGAGCAACAAAAACAGCCGATAAAACAAGACCCTGCATTGATACAAGCGGCAATTTCCACGTTGAAACCGATATTTTCGACCTTCACGACTATGAGCAGAAGGTTGAAATCTTCAAGGAAAACAACGATAAGATTATTGAAACGGGAATTCCGTGGGACAGATTCGACGACAGACAGACCTACAAGAAAGGTCAGCCCGTATTTATAAGCGAATACGGCGGAATCAAATGGAGCGCAACAGACGGCAATTCACGATACGTATCATGGGGATACGGTGACGCCCCCAAGACGGAAGAGGAATTCAAAGCTCGTTATAAGGGACTTACCGATGCGCTCCTTGACAACCCCTGCTTCTTCGGCTTCTGCTATACACAGCTCACCGACGTAGAACAGGAGCAGAACGGTGTATACACTTATGACAGAAAAGAAAAATTCCCCGCAGAATTTTTCTATAGCGTAAATTCACGAAAAGCCGCAATAGAAGACTGAATTTAAGAGTCTTTAAAGGTTAAGAGCTAAACTCAATACTGATAGGAAGATTCTTCCTGTCACCCCTTTCTCTTAATCCAAATTGTATTCATTACAGACAAGGCTTCGGAATTCTTCCGGAGCTTTTGTCTTTATATCAAGGAGACAGCATTATGAGACAGAAACAGTTCAAAGCAGAGTCAAAGAAACTGCTTGACCTTATGATTAATTCAATTTACACCCACAAGGAAATCTTTTTAAGAGAGCTAATTTCCAACGCAAGCGATGCTATTGACAAGCTCTACTTCAAATCGCTGACAGACAATTCCGTAAACCTCACTAAAGACGATTTCAGAATCCTTATAACTGCCGACAAGGAAAACCGTCAGCTTATCATTTCCGATAACGGTATCGGTATGACCTCAGA
>JAZOWG010000200.1:0-7117 GCA_045659105.1 Acutalibacteraceae bacterium | reverse complement strand
AGCAATCGATACGGCAATGGCCGCAAAGTGGAAGCTTCAGCGCGGTCTTAAAATTGAAAACGTAAGCTTCAACGCCCTCAACGCTCCCAAGGAGGACGAGGACGAAATCCAGAGAATCAAGAAATCAATCATTATGTCCGACCCCATGCTTGCAGGCGGCTATCAGACAACAGGTATGACAGATGCGGCTATGGATGCAGCCAATAACCCTAACGGTGCAGTAAACGCATTTATGGGTATGGGTATGGCAGGAAATATGATGGGCAATACCGCACAGCTTTTCCAGCAGGGTATGCAGTATCAGCAGACTCAGGCACAGCAGGCTCCTCAGGCACCTGCAGACGGCTGGAAGTGCTCCTGCGGTAACACAGCTACAGGCAATTTCTGCCCCAACTGCGGCGGAAAGAAGCCGGCACCCGAGGGAAGCTGGAAATGCTCCTGCGGAAATGATGTAACCGGTAATTTCTGCTCCAATTGCGGTGCTAAAAAGCCCTCCGACGAGTGGAAGTGCTCCTGCGGACAGACAAACAAGGGAAATTTCTGCTCCAACTGCGGAAATAAGAGGAGTTAAATAATATGGCGGTTTTTCAGTCCATTATGTCGAATTTCGGCACCTTCTTAATGGCAATTATTCTGACTGTTCTCCCCTATGAGGGCTTAGAGCTCCCTCTTATTTACAATCAGGAGGACGATTGTCTTATGACAGTAGAGCTCATTTCCGACACACACGTTGAAGAAAAAGAGCTTATAAGACAGCTTATGCTCACCTCATCCCTTACAAATCTCAGATTCGCAAGAGATGAAGTAAATGCCGTTGTTGTTGCAGGTGACATAACGAACTATGCAGATGAGCCGGCTCTCGCAAAATACTATGATATTCTGGAGAAATACAGTCCCGTACCCGTTATTACGGCGGCAGGCAACCACGACATCGGCCACGTGGGTGACAGAGACGTAACAAACATCACCCGTGAAGAAGCAAAGGCAAATTTCATCCGCTACAACAACGAATATATGGGTATGCAGAATACCGAAAACTATTACACAACCGAAATAAACGGCTACAAATTCATTGTTCTCGGTGACGACGTTATTGACGGCGGTCATTGGGATGCTATGGATATTTCTCCCGAGCAGATGGCTTTTCTTGACAGCGAATTGGCATCTGCTGACGGTGAGCCCGTTTTCGTTATCTGCCACTGGGCTGTTGACGGCAAAAACGGACAGGAAATCGTTTATCCCGACAGCGGTATTGAGCTTGTCAAAAACGATATAAAGTCCGTTATGGAAAAATATGAGAACGTTTTCTATATCAGCGGTCACATTCACGGCGGTATCAAGAGCACTCTTGCAGCAGATTTAGCAGGATTCTCTAACGTTGAGCAGGAAAACGGTGTAACCTACGTTTCACTTCCCACCTTCGGAATAATAAACTCCTTCGGCTACCCCTGGTCAGGCACGGGAATACAGATGGAGGTTTATGAGGACGAGGTAATCTTCCGTCCGAGGAATATGGTTACAAACGCATGGTTTACAAATTCTGTTTACACAATTGACTTAGTTTAATCCTAAAAAAATAAAACACCCGAAAAAGAGATTTCTCTTCTTCGGGTATTTTTTTGCGTTCGGTTTATGCTCTGTTTATGCTATGCTTTCAAGTCCTACTGCTGCGCGGAGAATGATTCTTGCGTCATCTGAGGTAATCGTTGCATTACTGTCAACGTCCGCAAAAAGAACATTCTTTTCGGGAAGTCTTTCAAGACCGACTGCCGCACGGAGTGTAATTCTTGCATCAGAAGAGGTTACGATACCGTCAAGGTCAGCATCACCTGCGCTGCCGCCCACCGTAAAGCCTGAAATTGCTTCTGTTTTTGTGCCGTTTACGGTATAAGTCTTTACTGCAAGATAATCTTCACCTACGGTAATTGCAGAGAATACGGGAAGGTCTGTTTCCTTAACATTCTTATAAGAAATACCTTCTTCGGAAATTACCGTGAAGCTGCCCGTTTTTGTACCTTCAATTATAAGGTCAACACCGTAATTTACTGCAATATCCTCAAGCTGAGAAGAGAGTGCCGTATTATCCTCGGGAGTCTCACCCATAAGGATTATCTTCCACTCGGCTTCTGTTTTCTTAAGGTCATTTTTAAGCCATTCGGTCTGCTCTCTTGAAAGAGCACCGCCCGAGGTAAGATTGTTCACGTTGATTACGGCAAAATGTGCACAGCCGTAATTATAGGAATAGTAAAGTCCCGAGTCTGTAATCTGTGCTGGTGCGTGGGGAACGGGGAAATGCTTATTCTGATTGGAGGCGCTGTCAAGGTCAGTCTCTCCTGCCGCATAAGCGGTCATTTTACCTGCAAAATATTCTTCACCTGCATTAATGCCGAAGGACCACATATCGTCATTGTTACCCTTGCCGGTAAGAGAGCCGGCATAAGCCAAGAAGCTCCAGTCGGGATAAAGCGTGTCTGCGGCTTTAAGGGAAGCTGAGAATTCCTCAAAATATGAGGGAATAAAGCCTCTGTCCTGAGAGGTCTCAATGAATGTAAAACTTCCCGTTTTATCGGGTGCGGTCTTTACACTGCCTTCACACATAAAGCCCTTGGCGCTGTCACCGATTTCGTAATTATATACTGTATCCGCATCAAGTCCCTTGACGGTTACGGTGTGCTTTACTGCCTTGTGAGTCCAGGGTAAGATTGCAAATGTACCTGCATCAAAGCCCGGTGCGGTGTAGACTGTCTCTTCTGTATTCTTAATGATTTCACAGTCGGAGATTTCGTTGCCCTTTTCATCGGTTACCGTGATGTCTGTGCCCGTTACGGAATACTTTGTAAGCCAGCTTATAGTAAAAGCATCGCTGTTATCAACCGCAGGTGTTACGGTAACGTTCACGGGAAGCTCCATAGCTTCCTTTGTGGGGACAACCTCTACGGGACCGTTATTCACATAGGTTACGTCAAAGTCCTTGGTAGCATCCTGCACCATACCGCCGATAACGATTTTTGCCTGATATGTAGCGGCTGCCTTTGTGTCCTCGGTTATGAACATTGCAACAAGATTGTCAACAAGAGAATCAACGCTGTCACCGTAAGGAATAAGACCCGTACCGAGTACGGCTTCAACTATTCTTCCGAGACTTACATCTCCGAAGCTTCTGAAGCAGTCAGCAAGAGAATTGAGTGTTGCCTTAAGGTCGCAGGGGTCAATTTTGAGATCAAGGAAGGCTATCACAAGCATAAAGAAAAGCTGAACATATTCGCCTACCGTTGCAGCCTCACCCACGAAAAGCGTATCGAAATGAAGGCTTATGCTAGAGAGGATATTATCAAGAAGAACGTCCTCTACAACGTATTTTTTGATAAGGGAAATAAGAAGCTCAAGGAATTCGGGAGTGCCTGAGAATTCTACAATATCCTGTAAGAAAAGGTCATCGGAAATGTCCTCATTACCGGGATACATTGTTGCAAGAACAGAGAAAACAGCATCCCCAAGGGTTCCGCCGTGAGCCGTACTGCCGAAACCGTAAGAATCAATAAACTTTGTGCAGGGAACGTCGGACACCTCTGCTTCAAGAAGATTTCTGAGTGCATCCTTTATAACCCCGTAGGTTTCCTGCTTGTTGTTGATATATTTCGTCATAAGCTGTGTGTCAAGGTCATTAAGGAAGCTCATAACATTTTCACCGGAAACAATTGTTTCTCCGTCAAGCCTGATTCCGCCGAAAAGATAGGAATTTATTGTATTTTCAATATCAATTCCCAGCTCTTTTTCAACGTATTTTACAATACTGCCCTCGGCTCTTATGCCGTTTATGTATTTGTCGAGTGTGCTTTTAAGAATACCGAAGATATATTCCGTTGCATCAAGATTTCCGAACTGCTTGTAGAAGCCTGCGGTTCTGTAGGGTGAGGGATAGGTGCCGTTACCGGAAAGTGCCTTAACGCCCTCATATTCGTCACAGTTTTTCTGATTGAAGGTAACATCAAGACCGCCTTCTGCATTCTTCTTGAAATCTGTTACTCTGTATGAGAAGGGGAACTGAGTGAGTGTGGGAGTGATAACGGAATACATAGCATTGCCTGAATCGGAATAATCAATTGCAACGTCGCTTATGTGCTGATGTCCGCCGAAGGAGTAATTGATACCTGCATCTGCAAGTGTTTCAGCCAGCATATAGCCGTCATCAATTACAAAGCCCTGCATAAGGTACTCGTGGAAGTAGTTGGCGCCAACCATATTCCAATGGGTTACAAGAAGAGGAATTTCGCCGTCCTTCTTTGCATCCTCTGCCTCGGAAAGCACCCATTCGAGAAGCTCGGGAGTGAAGGTACCCGAGGTCTCCTGCTTTGCTTCGCCCGATTCCGTAACGTCGGGAGTGAATTTTCCGCCGTCTGCAAGAATAATTCTGTAGCCGTCCTCGGTTTTTACGGAGTATGAAAGGCTGCCGAAGTCGCCCTTCTTAAAGTCAGAGAACTTATGGTAAGCATCACCGAAGCCAAGGTCCTTATAGATTTCATAGAATTCTGCAGGAGTTGTGGTTCTTGCTTCTTCCTTCTTGTTGTCATTGATAAACTGAGAAGCTCTGGGGTTATTGATATCGTGGTTACCGGGAGTAACGAGAATCTTTGCACCCGTCCTCTCCTCGAATGCGAGAAGCTTTTCGGCAAGAGCCTTGTGACCCTCATATTCACCGTTTGTGGTAAGGTCACCTGCAACCGCAATATATTTTATGCCGTTATTCTTAACCTCATATTCAAGTGAAGCCAAAGCCGCATCAAGAATTGCATCAAGGTCGTCATACACACAGTTGTGACCCGTAAGGTAGGTATAGAATGCCTCTCTCTTATCCCCTGCAAGACTTTCGGGATAGTAGTGAATGTCATTGATTGTGGCAAGAGAGAAGGTATTTTCCGTTTCCGCAGCCATGGACACGGGGAAACAGGAAAATACAAGCAGAACGCTTAAAATCAGAGCTAAAATCTTTTTCATCGGATTACCTCCAGGATATAGTAATACAGGGTAATTATATATTATCTGTAAAATAAAGTAAAGAAAAAATTTACAACAAAAAAAGCAGATATTCCGAAAAAAACGGAATACCTGCGGAATTTATAAAGGCAAAAAGCCAATAATCCAATAGAACAGCGGCACAAATAAAATTCCCGGAAGAAGATTTGCGACCTTGATTTTTGTGATACCTAAGATATTAAGTCCCAGGGCAATAATCATAACGGAGCCGGCTGAGGTGATTTCGGCCACAAGCGAAGTATCCGTCAGAAGCGTCTGCAAAAAGCCCGACAGAAGCACAAGGCCGCCCTGATAAATAAGCACAAAAACAGCCGAAAACATAACACCGATACCAAGGGTACAGCTGAGCATACAAGAGGATATAAGATCAAGGATTGATTTTGTTATAAGCAGCTCGTTGTCTCCCGTAAGCCCTGCATTAAGGGAGCCGACTATTGTCATAGCGCCTACACAGAAAAGAAGCGAGCCCGTCACAAAGCCCTCTGCGAGAGTGCCTTTTTCGTTCTTTGATTTTACCTTGCTTTCAAGGAATTTTCCCGCTCTGTCAAGAAATTTATCAATATCAATTGCAGTGCCCGTAATTGCACCGAAAACAAGGGACAGAATAAGAACTATTGTGTTCTCCCCTTCCAGAGCCCCGTCAATTCCGATGTAAACGGTACAAAGCCCTATTGCAATCATAGCCGCCTTGGAAATTCTTTCAGGTATTCCCTTTTTCAGCAGAAGTCCTGCGGCGCTTCCTATTATTACAGTCGCAACGTTTATCAAAACCGCGGTCATTTTTGTCATCTCCCGGTATAAATTACTGTTAATATTAGCACATTGTTACACATTTTGCAAAGGGAAAAGACAAAAAATCATCACAATTTGAAATAATAAATACTTGAAAATGTCGGTAAAGGCTTGTATAATTGTATAGGTATGAAAATTGAAAGGAGATAATTCCAATGAACTATTCCCATGAAGTACAGAATATGTGCGTTGTTGCCAAGGGCGTAGGACACAAGTGTGCTCCCATTCCCCAGGAAGGCGCATGGACTCATTCAACTCAGATTTCAGACATCAGCGGTCTTACACACGGTGTAGGCTGGTGTGCTCCTCAGCAGGGTGCTTGCAAGCTCACTCTTAATGTCAAGAACGGCATTATCGAGGAAGCTCTTGTTGAAACACTCGGCTGCTCAGGTATGACTCACTCCGCTGCTATGGCTTCCGAAATCCTCCCCGGTAAGACTCTTCTTGAAGCTCTCAACACAGACCTTGTTTGTGACGCTATCAACACAGCAATGAGAGAGCTCTTCCTTCAGATCGTTTACGGCAGAACTCAGACAGCATTCTCAGAAGGCGGTCTTCCCGTTGGCGCAGGTCTTGAAGACCTCGGTAAGGGTCTTCGCAGCCAGGTTGGTACTCTCTTCAGCACAAAGGCTAAGGGCGTAAGATACCTCGAGCTTGCAGAAGGCTACATCACAAAGATGGCTCTTGACGCAGACGATCAGGTTATCGGCTACAAGTTCGTTCACCTCGGCAAGATGATGGAAAACATCCGCAAGGGTATGGACGCTAACGAAGCACTCGTTAAGGCTACAGGTCAGTACGGCAGATTCGATGATGCTGCTAAGGTCATCGATCCCCGTGAAGAATAAGAGAGGGAGGATATAACAATGGCTTTATTTGAAAGTTACGAAAGAAGAATTAATCAGATTAACGTTGCTCTCAACAAATACGGTATTGCCTCTCTCGAAGAAGCAAAGAAGATTTGTGATGACAAGGGTATTGACGTTTACAACCTTATCAAGGGTATTCAGCCCATCTGCTTCGAAAACGCTTGCTGGGCTTACATCACAGGTACAGCTATCGCTCTCAAGAAGGGCTGCACAAAGGCTGCTGACGCTGCTGAAGCTATCGGTGAGGGCCTTCAGGCTTTCTGTATCCCCGGTTCAGTTGCTGACGACCGTAAGGTTGGTCTCGGCCACGGTAACCTTGCAGCTATGCTTTTAAGAGAAGAGACAAAGTGCTTTGCATTCCTTGCAGGTCACGAGTCCTTCGCAGCTGCTGAAGGTGCTATCGGTATTGCTAACTCCGCTAA
>JAZOWG010000199.1:0-4528 GCA_045659105.1 Acutalibacteraceae bacterium | reverse complement strand
GGTATATTAGAAGACAGAGGTAATATGTTGTTAGGATATAACAATGTAATACATAATACAGTAAATTTAGATGAGTTTGAATTAAGAAAACCTTTTAATGTAATACATCATAATATTTCTGACTTTTTTCATCATAAGATTTCACAAACCACAGGAATTGATAATTTTGACAAAGTATTTGAGATTTTTTTAGATGAATCCTTAAAGCAAAATTCAAATATTAAACCACTAATTGAAGGAATAAATGTATTATTTCAATTAAGAAATGTAATCGCTCACGGAAGACAAGCGTATGCTTATGAAATAGAGGCATATTATACAAATGGAGTTGAGAAGCACTTTAATGGTGGTTACAAAAAAGCAGAGGAATATTTGATAAAGAAAAATTTAATCAACCAAAAATTTGTAGATACGGAAAGTGTGGAAATATATTTTTCAAATGATATCTCTAATCACTTTTACGATTTGGTGCAGAGTTTTATTGTAGAGGTTGATAATTTCATAAAAAACAACTTATTAATTGCGAATTCAATAAAAGATAAGTTAAAAAAATATAATGAAGATAATGATTGCAACATCAATATTTATGATTATTTCAGGATGTATGGCGTTTGATTTATCGCATATTTGAGGCTGTCAAACGACAGCCTCTCTTTTTTTGTTTTGCAACACTTTTATTAAATTTGTCTACAAAATACCCGTTATAGTCTTCCTTTTATTGCAACCACCCCATAGCTGCACCCATAAATGAAGTGCCGAAAACCCAGTAAAATCAAGGTTTTCGGGATTTTGAAAAAATTTATGGTTTTCTCTTGACATTTACCCCTGCGGCGGCAGAATCCATAGCATCATTTCTTGACAGCACGGGTACAAAGCCGACGGATTATGATCTTATTCTCACGGGTGACCTGGGAAAAGTCGGCAGTGATCTGCTGAAGGATTATCTTTATTCAAGAAAAAGCATTGATATATCGGAGGTGCACAACGACTGCGGACTTATGGTTTATGACATAAATTCTCAGGATGTTGATTCGGGCGGCTCAGGCTGCGGCTGTTCCGCTGTCGTTACTGCTTCTTATGTTATGAGATTAATGCGTGAAAGAGAGCTTTCTAAGGTGCTTTTTGCGGGCACGGGTGCGCTTATGTCACCGCTTATTTCCCTTCAGGGTGAGACCATACCTGCAATTGCCCATATAGTTGAATTCAATACGGTGAGGTGACGAAATGGATAGCGGCAAACTTCTTGATATGGCGGTAAAGGGGAGCACAATCCTTAATTCTGTCAGAAAAATCAATAAGGCTATGAATACCTACCGAGCGTTTTCTTATGCTGTAGCGGGGCTTGTTGTAGTGTTAAATATTATTGGGCTTGTCAATACGATCAGGCAATAAAAAATGGGGATGTAAAAAACTTTTACTTTTTACATTCCCGTTAAATTTATTTGTCTGAGAGAGCTTTGTTTACAGTACTGTTTATTAATTCCGAGGCGAAGGACTCTATAGTTTTTATGCACTGAGGCTTTGTTTCGAATTCAGTTTTTATTTTCGGCAGAGCATTTGCTGTCATATCGCAAAGCGCAGGATAATTTTTTCTTTCGCTGTTCGAACGCTCAATGAATTTTCTGATTGCCAGGGAAAAGAAGCTGTTGAAGGTCTTTTCTGCTTCTCCGCCTTCCTCTTCTGCAATATTCATAAGGGAAACGAAGGCACGGAGTACGGTGGTTGTTTCTGTTTGCGCATCGGAAGGAATGTCCGAATCATCAAAAATATCACGGTTACCGTGTTTACCGTCAGAAAGTCCGAGCAGGTAGTCAGTTGTTACATTATAATAAAACGCTGCCTTTTTTACAAAGTCAAGGTTACATTCACGGATTCCCTTTTCATAGTGGGATAACAGTGCCTGTGAAACACCGAGGGCAGCTGCCGCATCCTTCTGAGTGATATTCTTTTCACGTCTTAATGCGGAAATTTTTGAAGCAAAACCGATACTCATTGATTACACCTCTTGATTTTTCGGATAATCTCTATATAATATAGATATATTATATCATTAAAATTTTATTTGTAAATAATAAGTAGGTGAAAGCTTTATGCGAGGATATAAAATACATCTTATTCGCCACGGCCTTTCTGAGGGTGCGGAGGAAGGAAAGTATATAGGAAGCTCAGATGTTTCCCTTACGGAATACGGCAAAAAACAGCTCAGGGATATGATGGCTGAATATGAATACCCCGATGCGGAGATTGTTATTTCGAGCCCCCTTAACCGTTGCCTTGAAACAGCAAAGCTTCTTTATCCCAATAAGAATCCCGTGATTTTTGACGATCTTTCGGAGTATGACTTCGGCGAGTTTGAGGGACAGACGGCAGATGAGCTTAATTCCGACCCTGCATTTACAGAATGGATAAAGGGCGGTGAGGATGCAAAGGCTCCTTTCGGTGAATCCAACGGTGAGTTCAGAGACCGTGTATGTAAGAGCTTTTTCAATATCGTAGAGGGAATTCTTAAAACCGAGCCCCGTTCGGTTGCCATAATCACCCACGGCGGTGTAATTATGACACTGATGCAATATTTTGCATTCCCCGAAAGACCCATGCACGAGTGGATGATGCCCAACGGCTGCGGATATACACTTAATGTTGACCGCCGTATATGGGAAAATTTCAACAGGGCAGAGGCATTTGCGGAAATTCCCTTCCAACCCTTTGATTACAAAGAGGATGAGCCTTATAATGAGGACTGGGACGGGGAGATTGACCCCGAGGAATTCAAGGGTTTCTATACCCCTCAGGAGGACAGATAATGATTACTCAGGAAAAAATTGACAGAATAAATTTTCTTGCAAGAAAGTCCAAGGCAGAGGGGCTGACTGTTGAGGAAAAGGCAGAGCAGGAAAAGCTCAGACGTGAATACATTGACGCTTATAAGGCAAATTTAAGGGCTCAGCTTGATAACACCGTTGTTGTCCGTCCCGACGGCTCAAAGGAAAGACTTTCCGATAAAAAGAAGAAATAAATGCAAAAAACGAGGTCAACTTATGACCTCGTTTTTATTTGTATTTGTCGGACTTAAGCTTTGGAATAAAATCATAAACATCATTAGATGCAGGCGGAGCAAACTGAATATCTTCAATAGGCTTCGGGACAAATTCCTCACTGTTTGCCGTGGGCAGGGGCCCTGCAAGATGCGTATCGGGCTTGTCCGAAACACTTCCGTACTTCAATGCCTTTTCATCTTTGTTTTTTCTTTTCATAATATCACCTTGTTAATATTATGAACGAAAAGGAGTGATTTATTCCGAAATGCCGAAAATATTTTTTGCGTTACCGCAGGTTTTGTCAAGAAGCTCCTGCGTGCCGATACCTTTTAATTCTGCTATGAAGTCGGCAGTAATTGCAATTAAAGAGGAATCGTTTCTTTTTCCGCGGAAGGGGACGGGGGTCATATAAGGACAGTCCGTTTCAAGCACAAGGCTTTCAAGAGGCACGTATTTTGCTACCTCAATGGGCTTTTTTGCGTTCTTGAAGGTGACTGCACCTCCGAGACCCATATACATTCCGAGCTTTACTATATCCTTTGCCATTTCCACACTTCCCGAAAAGCAGTGAACAATACCCTTAGGCTTGTATTTCTTCAGAAGATTCAGGGTATCCTCGTGTGCTTCTCTGTCGTGAATAATAACGGGTTTGTCGAGCTCCTTGGCAAGAATCAGCTGCTTTTCGAAAACGTCCTTTTGAATGTCTCTCGGGGAAAAGTCGTAGTGATAATCAAGACCGATTTCACCGATGGCAACACATTTCGGTTGCTTTGTGAATGTCTTTAATTCTTCAATAAAGCCCTCTTTTGCATCCTCTGCCTCATGGGGGTGAATACCTGCGGCAAAGTAGATATAGCCGTATTTATCGGAAATTTCGGCTAATTTTTTGCAGGAATTTATGTCTGTACCACAGTTTACAACGTGACTTACACCTTTTGACGGAAGCTCTTCAAGAAGACCGGATAAATCCTCCGAAAAGCTGTCATCGTCATAATGTGCGTGGGAGTCAAAAATATTATTATACATATTTATCTGACCTTTGAGCCTGCGGGAATACCGTTAACGAAAATTACCTTAACATCATCCTCACTGCAGTCAGCCGCAAGAATCATTCCCTGGCTTTCAATACCGCAGAGTGTTGCGGGCTTTAAGTTGGAAACAAGAATAATCTTCTTGCCGATAAGGTCTTCGGGCTTGTACCATTTTGCAATGCCTGATGCAACGGTTCTCTTGCCGGCACCGTCGAATACGGTAAGCTTAAGAAGCTTCTTTGCTTTCTTTACGGGCTCGCAATCAACAATTTCGGCAACTCTGAGGTCAACCTTTGCGAAATCCTCAATTCCGATTTTTGCAACACCCTCAATTTCAGCCGCATTCTGTGCGGCAGCCATCTTTTCCTTCATTTCCTTTTCAATTTCTGCGAGCATTACTGCTGCATCAATTCTGTTGAAAAGGGGAGTGGGGGCAGCTACCTTTACGCCTGTCTTTGC
>JAZOWG010000198.1:0-21331 GCA_045659105.1 Acutalibacteraceae bacterium | reverse complement strand
ATTAAAAGACTGAATCCCGATTTCAAGCTGACAAAGTCCTACGGGAATAGATGATAAAATTTCAATACTACTGTCTTTAAGTATGTCTGCGGCAACTTCAAAATGAAAGCATACGTTTTCGGATATGCTTTTTCCGTAATTATCTTTTATAAATGTAAGAATACCGTCAGCCCTTTTTGCATCCGCATTAAAGGTTCTGTCTATAAATTTGATTGTCTTAGTTCCGCTGTTTGATAATTTAACAATATTATCAAACACAGCTTTCTCATCAAAATATCTGAGACCCGACAGCTGACCGGAAAGACAATAAGCACACCTGAAGGGACAGCCTCTGCTTGATTCAATATAAGCAATTCTACCTCCGAGCTTTTTGAAATATTCATCCGTGTAGGGCGACGGGGGAGTGTCATTATGTGCTTTTACTGCAAAGGAAATAAGCTTTCCGTTATCAATAAAGCTGACTCCCTCAGTTTCTTCAAAATTATTAATTTCAAGTCCGTTGACAAATGAAGAAAACGACCATTCTCCTTCACCGGATATGACATAATCAGCAAAGCTGTTGCTTCTGAGAATTTCCTCCTGTCTGTACTCGACCTCGGGGCCGCCGAGAGCAATAATACATCCCGTATTCTCTTTAAGCAGTCTTGCAATCGGCAGGATTTTTTCAATATTCCAGATATAACAGGAAAAAGCAACGACATCCGGTTTGAATGCAACAATATCATTATAGAAATTGTCAACATCCGCATTGACAGTTGATTCTGATATTAACACTTCGTGCTTTTCTGTGCTGAAAGCATCGATCCCTGCTTTGATACACCACAGAGACAGGTTTGAATGTATGAATTTTGAATTCAATGTAGCTAAAACTATTCGCATATTTACCTAAAAGAAAAAGCAAGCACACTGTGTACTTGCTTTTAAGAAAGTGTTTATTTTGCAGTTACGATTTCAAAGGTATCCTGAGCAATCATAAGCTCCTCATTTGTGGGGATAACAAAGAGCTTAACCTTTGAACCGGGAACAGAGATTTCAAGCTCTTCACCGCGCTTTGAGTTAGCCTCTTCATCAATTGCAGTACCGAGGAAGCCGAGCTTTTCGGCAACTCTTGTACGGTAGTGAGGATTGTTTTCACCGATACCGCCGGTAAATACAACAGCATCAACACCGCCCATAGCAGCTGCAAAGCCGCCTATGTACTTTGTAAGCTGATGGCAAAGCATTGATTCAACAAGCTTTGCTCTTTCGCAGCCGTTTTTTGCATCGTTCTCAATTGTTCTGTTGTCGCTTGTCTTCTGAGTAACACCGAGCATACCTGACTTCTTGTTCATAACAGAGTCCATCTGATCGGGAGTGAGACCTTCCTTCTTCATAATGATAGGAATGATAGCAGGGTCAATTGAACCGCAGCGTGTACCCATCATAATACCTTCAAGGGGAGTAACACCCATCGTGGTATCAAGACACTTGCCGTCCTTAACAGCAGAAATAGAAGAACCGTTACCGAGATGGCATGTAACAATCTTTGTACCCTCAGCTTCACCGCCGAGAAGCTCAATGCATCTCTTGCTTACGAATCTGTGTGAGGTACCGTGGAAGCCGTAACGACGGATGCCGTACTTCTCATAGTACTCATAGGGAAGAGCGTACATATATGCATAGTCAGGCATTGTTGCATGGAAGCCTGTATCAAAAACAGCAACCTGAGGAACACCGGGCATAACCTTTTCGCAGGATTCAATACCCATAAGGTTTGCGGGATTGTGAAGAGGACCAAGGTCGAAGCACTCTCTTATAGCATCCTTAACTGCATCTGTAACAAGAACGGAGCCGCTGAACTTCTCACCGCCGTGAAGAACTCTGTGACCTACAGCTGTGATTTCTGCCATTGAAGAAAGAACTCCTCTGTCCTCACTTGTAAGAGCATCAATAACAATTTTAATAGCAGCGGAATGATCTGCCATTGCCATGGGAACTGCCTTGCAGTTCTTTGTCTCGTCAGCAGATACCTTATGAGTGAAGGTGCTTTCGCCGCCGATCTGTTCACAGATACCCTTAGCGAGCATTTCATTGGTATCCATATCAAAAAGCTGATACTTTAATGAAGAGCTTCCGCAATTGATAACAAGAATTTTCATATTTACCTCCGAATTATATTGATATTTTTTTCAACAGCTTGTATTATATAACTATTATAATAATATTTCAAGTGTTTTTATTAAGCGGAGTGATTTTTTTGACTAATGCATTCATTGCAAGTGAATATAATCCGTTTCACAACGGTCATCTGCACCATATTGAAGAAACAAGAAAAAACGGTGCAGACAACGTAATATGCATTATGAGTGGTAACTTTGTCCAAAGAGGCACCATTGCCGTTGCTGAAAAGCATCTTAGAGCAAAAGCTGCAATTCTTTCAGGCGCAGACCTTGTTATTGAATTACCGCTTAAATATGCAATTTCAACAGCATCTTATTTTGCAGAGGGTTTCGTAAAAACGGCAAAAGCAACGGGGCTTTCCGGTTTTATTTCATTCGGCGCAAAGGATTCTCTTGAAACGCTGAATCAGGTTAAAAATATCATTTTCAGCAAAGAGGCCGAGGAATTCAGCACTAAATGCATTTCCGAAGGTATAAGCTACCCGAAAGCAAAATCACTTTACATCGAAAAATACGGCAATAAAAATCTGTCAGCAGCTCTTGACGATGCAAACAACGTCCTTGCCCTCGAGTACATCAAGGCAAGAGACAAGTTTTTTCCCGAGCTGGGCGTATCGGCAATTGAAAGAAAAGGCACCATGCACGACAGCGATGATATCAACGGCAACATCACAAGCGCCGGAAATATAAGAAGAATCCTATATGACGAAATATCTGAAGCAGACAGAATTAACCGCCTTTATGAAATAAAGAATCTTATTCCCGAAGATGTTTTCAATGAGCTTCTCACAGCATATTCCTCCGGCTTATTCCCGTCTTCACCCGAAAACTTTGAATTGATACAATTTGCCCGTCTTTTATCTCTTACAAAGGAAGATTTTCTGAAAATCAATAATGTTACTGGCGGACTTGAAAACAGAATAATTGAAGGCATAAGCAGATGTAATCACATAAACGAGTTGTGTGATTTTGTAAAGTCAAAAGTCTTTACACATTCACGCCTCCGTCAGATCATGCTTTCAGCTTGTCTCGGAATAACAAAAATTCATCTTGAAACACCCCTACAGTATATAAGAGTGCTCGCATTCAATGACAAGGGAAGAGCTTTACTGAATACCATGAGAAATAGTGCAACCGTCCCCGTTATAACAAATATTTCTCAGGCAGACACAAACAGCATTTTAACGCAAACTGACGTAAAAGCTGACGTTCTTGCAGGAAAGCTGTTTAATCTCTCCCTTCCTTGTCCGTTAAACGGAAATCCCGAATACGACATCCCGCCTGTCTATATAAAAGATTAAAAAAAGCACCCGCCAAAAGGGTGCTTTTTATTTTTAATACACAAGCTCATCAAGCTCTTTAACGGGCTTTTTAAGCTCAGAGGGAATTAATGCAGGGCGGCCTTTTTTGATGTAAACAGTGAACCTTAAGGACTTTTTATCGTTAGAGCCCTTCATTTTTGATATAAGCTCCGTAAGAAGCTGAGCTTTCGGCGGATTAACCTTTCTGTCATAAGAATTAAGCTTTACGGTAAGCACATCAGAAACTGCAATATCAGATACTGCAATTTTAAGATTATTTCTGTCTTTTATAAGTGTAAATTCCTTCTCTTTGCCGTTAACAAGTACAGATATATCACAGCAGGAGGCAATATCAATAAAGGACAGAACATAGCTTCTTTTTGCAGGAATAAGGTTCCTTTCACCCGTTGCGGCAGAAACACTGAAAACAAGGGAATTCGCAGCATCCGAAACAGTATATACGGTTTCACAGAAGGCACCGTCCTTATAAGCTAAGGTTTCACCGTCATCCTCATAAAGAGTAAAGGAATTTTTTCCGCGTGAAATAAGGATTTCGAGCTTTTCGGGATTTGCCGTCGAATTTGTATCACAGTCAACAGCAAGAGGTATAATTGCACCCTCTTTTGCGAGAACCGGAATAGAAGACTGATCACGGAAAAGATAAGTTTCACAGTTACCGTTATAAACTCTGCCTGTAAAAATATCTGTATATCTGCCCTTAGGCAAATAAGCCTTTGTACCTGCAAGTCCCGTATTTTTATCACATTTTTCAGTTATGGGACATACAATCATTTCCGTGCCGAACATATATTCATTAGGACAGTTATATGCTCTTGTATCCTTAGGAGTCTCATAATACATAGGCTCAATAAGACATCTGCCTTCTTTTTCTGTAAGACGGTTCATGGAATAGATATAAGGAATCAGTCTGTGCCTGAATTTCAGGAATTTCACCGCATTTTCTTCAACAAACTTACTATACATCCACGGCTCCTTACCCATAAATTCATTTGATGTCGAATGAAGTCTGTTAATGGGACTGAATACACCGTACTGTAGCCATCTGAGATACAGCTCATCATCTCTGTAGCCTCTGCAATGTCCGCCTATATCGTGGCTCCACCAGCTGTAACCGATGTTTGACGCTGTTGCAGTAAAATACGGCTGAAAATCGAGAGATTCCCAGGTCTGAACCGTATCACCAGAGAAGCCTAAGGGATATCTGTGAGAGCCGGCTCCCGCAAATCTTGAAAGAATAAGAGGTCGCTTGCCGTCTCGTGCAATATCACCCGAATGATAATGATTGAGCGCCCACAGAGGATCAAGTCCTTCAACAGCCGTCTTTTTACCCTGCTGCCAATCTATCCACCAGAAATCAACACCTTCATTTTCGTGAGGATGGTGAAGAAATCTGAAATATCCTTCAATGAATTTCTCATCGGTAATATCAAAACGAATCTGCTGACGGGATTCCTTATCAATTCCCATATATTCACAGAAATCAGCATAGGCATCCTCATAGAATTTACAACCGGAGGCAGGATGAAGATTCATTGTGATCTTAAAGCCGTTTTCCTTTAACCACGAAAGAAAAGCCTTGTGATCGGGGAAAAGATCGGTATTCCACGAATATCCGGTCCATCCGGGGAGAACAAGATTATAGAACAGCTCGAACATATTGTTTCTGGGACCGCTGTCAGTTGCATCCTTGCCGAATTTCTTCACAACATCAACCCAGTGCCAGTCCATATCAATTGTAGCAACGGTTACGGGAATTTTTTCATCTATAAACCTCTGCATAAGAGAAGTATATTCGTCTTGTGTATAGGCTTTATATCTGCTCCACCAATTTCCGAGAGTAAATCGGGGGATAAGGGGAGTGTTACCCGTAAGCATATATAAATCTCTTACAGCAGCTCTGTAATCATATCCGTAAGCAAAGAAATAAAGGTCCTTTTCTGCAGCTTCTCTCGGTAGAATTTTTCCGTTTTTCTTTAATATGAGAGAATTGCTGTCATCAAGCACGGCAACACCGGATAAGGATACAACACCGTCCCCGAGACGTGTTTTTCCGTTCACATTGTCAAGAGTTCTTGTTGTGCCCTTAAGATTGCCTTTTTTGTAATCGGTAACAGTTCTGCCGTCATGAAGCTTAACTGTTTTTATATCATCCTTTTCCGTGTCAAAAATGAATACGGTTTTATCTGTAGTTACAGAAACAATATTACCGTCCGATTCAAACTTCACCCTTGTATCACAGAAATTCCTGTTGATTACAGACTGAGTAGGGTAGTCACAGAATTTTCCGTTCTCCTGCTTTTCAACACGAAGCAGAAAAGGAGTTATAACCGAAAACCTGTAAGCATCAAGCACATAAACCTGTGATTCAGGTGAAAATTCATTGGTTTCAAGATCAAATTTATCAAGATATTCGCGCATTTCTTCACTTCCGCCCGTTTTTTATTTTATGATAACATCATTTGTGCCGCAGTTCAATGATTTTTACATCATCACATCAAATTTTTTGCGGAGCTTCTTTATTATTTTTGTTTCAAGACGACTAACATATGAACGTGAGATTCCGTACATTGCTGCAATTTCATTCTGTGTCTTCGGCTCTTCTCCGTCAAGCCCGTAACGCATTATGATAATATTGCGCTCACGGTCATTTTTAATTTCAGCTACAAATTTATGAAGCAGCTTTATATTGTTTTTTGTAATACATTCATCAGCTACGTTATCCTCAACCGAAATTATATCAATAAGAGTAAGAGGATTTCCCTCTGCATCAGTTTCAATAGGCTCATCAAGAGAAATATCAAGAGCTGCCTTTTTCTTGCTTCTGAAAAACATAAGAATCTCATTTTCAATACATCTTGATGCATAGGTTGCAAGTCGTACCCCTTTTGTGCTGTCAAATGAATTTACAGCCTTAATAAGTCCGAGGGTTCCGACTGAAATCAGCTCCTCATTGTCATTTTCATTTATGTTGAATTTCTTGAGTATGTGTGCAACTAAACGCAGGTTATGTTTTACCAGAATATCCTTTGCTTTTTTATCTCCGGAGGCTAAAAGCTTCAGGAATTTTTCTTCCTCATCGGATGATAACGGCGGAGGAAATACTCCGTAATTATCAAGATGAAGGGCAATAAATATCAATCCTGCAAGAATCTCAAGCATAAATTTACTCCTTTATAAAGTTTTCTGTAAATTATATGACTGCCTTTTATCAAAATGCCTGACCGCAAATAAATATCTGTTGAAAAATTTTTCCTTTAATGTTAAAATATACTCCAAGAAATCGTTGAGGTGTTGCTTTATGAAGAAGTTTTTGTCATTTATGCTTGCACTTGTACTTGTTTTCTCTGTTACAGTTATACCGGCATCTGCGGAAAACGTGTTAAAATCCGATTATCCGATTGTCGTTGTACCGGGCTTCAGCGCATCATATCTTTTTGAAGCAGATGAAAACGGAGAAGCAGGAAGAATGCTCTGGGGCTCAATTGAAGGTCTCGGAATTATTGACAGAGTTCTCGGAAGCATTGCAAAAATCGGCATCGGTCTCGGTGCGGCAGTTTTCGGTGAGCCTCAGCTTTTTGCCGACACTATAAATAACGCTATTCCCGAAATAGTAGGTGACCTTGCCTGCAATCCCGACGGCACACCTGTAGTTGAAACCGTAACTTATCCGAATGACCCCGAAATTACAAATTATAAGTACCTTTTGGATGAGATGGGATCAATGCACGCAGCAGAGCTTGAAATTATGGCAGACATTGCCGAGTATTACGGAGAAAACGGTTATGAAAATATTTTCTCCTTCCAGACAGATTTCAGACTCAGCATAGTTGATGCGATTGAAAACCTGAGAGAATATATTGATGATGTTCTTGAATATACAGGCGCCGAAAAGGTAAATATATTTGCAGTAAGCTACGGCGGACAGATTTCCGCTTCATATCTCAATGTTTACGGACACGAAAACAAGGTCCATAACGCTGTTCTTACAGTTCCCGCTATAGGCGGCGCTGCTCTTGCATACGACATTATGAACGAAGACCTTCGTTTAGATGAAGAAACCTTAATGTATTTCATAGAGAACGGGACAATGCTTGAGGAAGACATCAACTGGCTTATGAAGGCTCACGCGCTCGGTTTTCTTGACGAGGTACTGAATCTCATCATAAAAGGCGGTATCAAAAAAATTATTGCAAACTGGGGCAGTATATGGGATTTCATTCCTGCGGAATACTATGAAGATATGAAAACCCGTTTTCTTGATAATGAATACAACAAGGAGCTTATAAGAAAAAGCGACTATTTCCACAATGATATTCTACCTTCAATGAATGAAAAGTTAGAAAAATGCATATCAGACGGAACTAACGTATACATAGTTGCAGGCTACGACGCTCCTGCCGTTACGGGACTTTATGAGCAGTCTGACGGAATCATACTTGTTAACGGTGCTACAGGTGCACTCTGCGCCCCCATTGGACAGCGTTTTTCTGACGGATATCAGGGATTATACACTACCTGCAAGGATAAAACTCATAAGCATATATCTCCCGGAATGACTGTTGATGCATCAACGGGCTTCATTCCTGAGCAGACCTGGTACATAAGCGGCCTCTTCCACGGAATGACATGGAAGGATGAATATACAAGGAAGCTCTGCACAAAGCTTTTATTCGGCAAGGAGCTCACAGATGTTCACGCAGACACTCAGTTTCCTCAGTTCTTTTATTCAACAAACGTATGCCACGCAGTAAAGATTGAATTTGTTTCAGCACCTTACGGTTTGATTTGTGCTGATAATAATATGCTTAAAATCACAAATCTTTCAAATAAGTATACGATGAATCTTATGTCTGTCAGGTGTTACGGTGCAGATATTAAATTTTCCGTTCCCTGTGGCACGTATCTTGCCCCCGGGGACAGCATTGAGCTGAATGTCAGCGGTAATCTGCCGGCAGTCTCCGCAAAAACTCTTGACGTAACGGCAAATTACATTCTCTTCGGCGATATTGCATTCCAGGGTGAAAGAACACTTACGTTCACAATCGATAACGGTAAAAACGCTTATTACGATGAAAGCATACCCTTTACCGATGCAAAATACGAAACCGAATTTGATAGAGTTACAGTAAATTTCATAAAGGACATTCTTGTAAAAACAGGATTTTTCCAATTAATAAAAATGCTGTTCAACAGCTTTATCGCATTTTTCAATTAAACCTGAAAGGGGAGTAAGATATCTTTGAGAGAGAGCTCAAAAGCTGCATTATGCGGTATAATATCATCACTTGCAATTGTTATAATGCTTTCAACTTATCTTTCTCCGTTTCTTGTCTATACAGCCCCTGCCTTCAGCGGATTACTGCTTCTTCTGATTCTTAATGAGCTCGGCTGTAAATGGGCTGCCGGAACCTACTTGACGGTAAGTTTGATTTCTGTTTTTATAATAGCAGACAAGGAAGCTGCGGTCTTTTACACAATGTTTTTCGGCTTTTATCCGATACTCTGCTTTGTTCTCAATAAGAAAGTCCTAAATAAAGTAATAAGAACTATTATAAAATTTTGTTCTTTTAATGTTTCCTGTCTCATATCATTTGCAATATGTATGTTCGTCCTCGCACTTGATATGAGCGATATTGTCGGTGACGGGCTGTTTTTCACGGCAGTATTTGCAGTTCTGATGAACATTCTGTTTTTTGTTTACGATATGCTGATAACAAGACTCCAGCAGCTTTATATAAAAAAACTTCAGAAGAAATTCAGAAAACTTTTTAATATCAGGTAAAAAAAACTCTCCTTCAGGCATAGTCTTTTATTAACTAACTTATTTAAGGTGATTTTAATGAGAGATTCTGCCTCACTTATACTGACTGTTCTGATTTTCTGCAGCTGCATTTTCGGCATTATTAAGCAAACCGAAAGAAATATTGTTTCGGTAATAAGTGCAGAAGTTTCCGACTACAAGGATTATATCTTCATTCTCGATGCAGGTCACGGCGGTGAGGACGGCGGTGCGGTCGCATACGACGGAACACTCGAAAAAAAACTGAATCTTGAAATCTGTAACAATTTATCACTTTATTTTGAGCTTTTCGGAATTGATTATGTTATTATAAGAGACGGTGATTTCAGCATAGGTGACACATCGCTTCCGACAATCAGAAAAAGAAAGGCTTCAGATATTTATAAGCGTTATGAGATAATTAATTCTTATGACAATTCTGTACTGTTAAGTATACATCAGAACATGTTTTCAGTCGAAAAATACTACGGCACTCAGGTTTTTTATGACGGTAAATTCAGTGAATCCGAAGAGCTTTCGAAGGAATTGCAGTTTACTGTAAAAAACACTATTCAACCGGATAACAACCGCAAAATCAAAAAGACAGACAAAAGCATTTATCTGCTTTATGAGGCACAGCGTCCGTCAGTCATGGTTGAATGCGGCTTTATGTCTAATCTGAATGAATTGGAAAAACTAAAAAATACAGAATACCAATCACAGCTTTCTTATTTTTTAACCAAAGGAATAATTCAATTTTTAATTACATAAAGGAATAATTATGGCTAAGAATACTAAAACAGCTTATATCTGCTCTGTATGCGGTTATCAGAGCCCGAAATGGGCAGGGAAGTGCCCCGAATGCGGTGAATGGGACACCTTCGAGGAGCAGATAATAACTAATGAAAAAAATAAAGCTTATACTGTCACCAATCTTCAGCCCATGAAGCTTTGTGACATTGAAGGTGTAATTGAGCACAGATATGACACAGGTATTGTTGAGCTCAACCGAGTGTTGGGTTCAGGACTTGTAAAGGGCTCGGTTGTTTTGCTCAGCGGCGATCCCGGAATCGGTAAATCAACCTTATTATTACAGACAACACAGTCCCTCGGGAAAACACGTAATGTTTTATACGTTTCAGGTGAAGAATCTCCTCATCAGCTGAAGCTCAGAGCTTCCCGCGTCGGTGTAACGAGCGAAAATCTTACAGTTATATGCGATACTGATGCAGAAGCTATTTGCGAATACATAAAATCCTCATTACCCGATGTTGTTATAATTGACTCTATTCAGACTATGGGCATCAAGGAAATCAACTCCTTGCCGGGCAGCATAACTCAGGTCAGAGAATGCTCAAATCTGTTTATGCGGTATGCTAAAACTCTCAATATTCCGGTTATTATTGTCGGTCATGTCAACAAGGACGGAAATATTGCAGGACCAAAGGTCCTTGAGCACATTGTAGACTGTGTTCTTTATTTTGAAGGCGAGAAAAATCTCTCATACAGAATTCTCAGAGCCGTCAAAAACCGTTACGGATCAACCAATGAAATAGGTGTTTTCGAGATGAATGACAAGGGTCTTCAGGAGGTTAAAAACCCGTCTCAGGCATTGATTTCAGGTAAGCCGAGCAATGTTTCAGGTTCATGTATAGCATCGGTAATTGAGGGCTCGAGACCGATTTTAGCTGAGGTTCAGGGACTTGTGTGCACCTCCGGATTCGGCACTCCGAGACGCATGTCAACAGGCTTTGACTATAACAGAATGTCATTATTGGTAGCTGTGCTTGAAAAACGCGCCGGATATTTTATGGGAAATTGTGATATTTTTGTCAATGTCGCAGGTGGCCTTAAAATTGATGAGCCCGCATCAGATTTACCCGTAGCATTAACTCTGATATCAAGCCTCAAGGATGAGGTTATAAGAGATGACTGCATAGCTTTCGGAGAAATCGGACTTGCCGGTGAAATCAGGAGTGTCAGCTTTGCAGAGCTTCGTATAAAAGAAGCTATTCGGCTCGGCTTCAAAAAATGTATAATATCTGAGCATAATATAAAAGAATTACCGAAGGAATTTTACAGTCAGATTGAAATTGTCGGAGTAAGCAACATACGCAGTGCGTATTATGAAGCAACAAAATGATTTATAAGGAATAGTTAATATGAAAAAGAAAATTCATTCATCAGCAAATTTCAGAGCAACCGTTACAATTATGGTATTAAGCGTTGCAATAACCGCATTGATTAAAAAATATACAAAATAACTATATAACAAACGGTAAATCGGTTTTTCAGGTAAAATAAGCAGAATTCGGCTCAAAATTGCCGAATTCACTCCCCTGAATTATACAAAATATTTATTTTGTATAATTTTTCAATGTCCGTAAAAAAACTGCGGTAAGGTCTTTCCTACCACATTGAAAAAATACAAGCTCCGCTGTCGCTCCGTACAAAATTCACATTTTGTGCAATTGGCGCAGTTTGTCAGCCTGCGCTTAGTTGGGTGCGCTCCGTCGGTTGGGTGCGACTTGGTACATTTTCCTTTCTGCAAAATTGGGACTTGACAGCTTCGAACAAATGTGCTACTATAAAAGAGCCACGATGAGTGTATCATCAAATAATCCCTCTTTTGCCATAATTGAAGCTTGTCAACCTTCAATTGGGATTATAGACAAAAAAGCTGAGACTGTCAAGTCTCAGTTTTTTTCTGCCATAAAAAACTGTGGTGCACCACAGCTACAAGGCCACGGCACACGGGCACCGCACCTTGCGGATGCGGATGCCCTCAGAGTGCCGATGTCCTTTCCGCTTGTGGCACACCCCCGTTTTTTCTTTACTTACTGCAAAAGGGAACAGAGCCCATCCCCTCCCGTCCCCTTCCCGTGGGAAGGGGAAGCGCCACTCAAAGTGTATCTTTTGCCGTCCTTGGGTACTTGGTGCTGTCCCATTCTTGGTACACCTTTAACCGACTTTTTGAATCTCATCACTTTCGATTATACCCCCGTAAACAAGAAGAGCTGTTTTGTATGTGTCGCTTCTTGTTTTACGGGGGTTTTCCTTTGTCGGAAGAGATTCCAAAATATACAATTGAGGTGTTGACAATGACAAACTTTTACGCTTACATCAACAGATATGACAACAGAGAGGCTCAGGCGATTTACGAGGCAGACCTTGAAAGAAAACGACAGAGAAAGGCAAAGATTGACAGCTTCTTTGCTGAGAATCTTTGCCCTGGTAATCAGGTTGTTCTTGATACTGTCGCCTTGTCCTCTGACGGGCTCATTCTGAAAGACGACATAGGGGGCGACTTTTGGGTCGTTTCTTGGGACAAGTCAGAAACTTTCAGGCTTCGTGCCTTCAAGAGATGTCAAAGCCTTGAAGAGGCGAAGAACTACTTCTTCGCTCTTTCAGAAGAATGCCCGTGAGGGCTTCTTCTACTATTCGCCTTATTCGTTCAAAATCGTACTCGGTCAATACTCCCCTTGTTGCGGTGTCAGAGTGTGCGTAGTACTCGGCAAGCTCAACGTTTGTATGCTGTAAAGCTTTCTGCACTTCCTCGATACTTTCAGTATCTCGGAGCAGATTTACAGCATAGTTTTTTCTCGCTGAGTGCGGAGTTACATTCTTTTCAATTCCTGCACGCTTCGAAGCTTTTTTCACGTCAGCCCATACAGCTTGACGGGTGCGGTGCTTGTCAGGTGCTTTTCCTTCGAAAATATACACCTTCCCTGCATTTTTGCAGAGCCGTTCACACATTTCCCTCGAAAGCTCACAAGTGCCGTTTTTACCCGTTTTTTGCGCAATATACCGCAAAATACGGGTTTTTTTATTCAATTGTGCCCGTTTCAGAGAAACGACGTCGCCTATTCTCAGACCCGTCTGCAAGCTGAGAGAAACTGCAAGACAGTTTTCCGCTTGCATGTACGGGAAGATTTTCTCAAAAACCTTAAGTTCTACAAAATCACTCTTCATAGCTATAGTACAGAATTCTGTATTTTTTGACATTTTCAATTGACATTCCTAAAATGTCAAATTTACCCGTTCGAAATTTTTGCGTGCAAAAATTCCCCGTCAATTTCAAAGCCTTCAAAGGCTTCGAAATCTTCGTTGCTATACTCGAAATACGGAAGTGAAAGGTTGTTCGAACTGTAATAATACCTACCGCAGACTTTCCGAAAATCTGCGCTTTCCTGCTTCGTAATATACTTCGCAACATAAGAACCCGTTTTCCCCCTTTCCCCGTAAATATGCATTGCCGTTGTGAAGCCGTATTCCCAATCGGCAATATTGAAAACCTCTTGACAATCGGCAAGAGGTATTTTCTTCCGTTTAAGCGTTTCAGCCTTCAAAGGCTTACCGCCCTCAGGCGGTATGAATGTACCGCTCGGAATCATTTTCACAGCTTCATTGATAAGCCCGTGAAAATGAATTGCCCCGTCTTTGTGAAGCTCAGGCACAAAGACGTATTTCAGCCCCTGCCGTTGCACTCTGTTTGCAAGATACTTGTTAAGCTTCTTGCAAGCTTCAGGAATGTTGTACCGGGAGAACTTTTCCCCGTTAAGTGTAAGAGTTACAAAGTAACACAAATCAGGGTTCGCAAGAACGTAATCGAAAACCTTACGTTTCGCCCTTCTCGAAGCCGAACATTTGTTCTGTTGTTCAATTTCTGTAAGTCGGTCATCAAGTGCAGAACTCATATTCTCAGTCTGCGCTTCAAGAAGAACTTCACGTTCACGCTGAAGCTTTTCAAGCTCAGCTTCGGTTTTCTTCTTGCGTTCCCGTTCAAGTCCGTAGGGATTGAAAATTGCTTTTTCACAAACCATTGTTTGAAGCAATTTCATTTCCCCGTTTTCATCAAAAATGTATTTTTTTCGGCAATTAAAAAGCGATTCTTCGTCAGTTTTCAGAAGCTGTATCACCCTTGACAACGTGCTTGTGGTTGACATAGTTGAGTAAATAATGTACAATTATCAAGTAAGGGTGCACCCACCCAACAAACCACAAAAGGAGAGTTCTCCGTCAGCGGTCAGGGAAGATTGAAAATCTCAGGAGCTGTAGCGATTAAGGGAGCTTTATATATTCCGCGCGCCTGACACTACAGCCAATATACACAAAATGTTTTATTTTGTATAATTATATCGATTTTTTCAGTTCCCCTTCTTATAACGTTTATTTGGCGGAAATAATATGAATTATAACTATATTGACTCATTGCCCCAGGATGCAGTTCGGTTTATTTATTATCAGTCAAACGTTAAAAATAAATCTGAGCTCACATTAAATGAATATTGTCTTGATTTAAGACTGTTTTTAAGGTATCTTGTAATTTCATCCGAGAAGAAAAATTTTCCAGATGATGAGCTTGATGCCATTGATATTACGCATCTTAATTCTGAATTTTACCAAAAAATCACTCTTAATGACGCATACAGGTTTTTATCCTATTGCAAAGAAATACGCGGCAACAAAGAACGTGCTCGTGCAAGAAAATCATCTGCGATACGATCATTTTTCAAATATCTTAAGGTAAATGCAGTAATTGATGATAATCCGATGATCAGCCTCGACTCCCCCAAGCTTAAAAAGAGTCTGCCGAAATATCTTACTGTTGAGCAGGCGCAAAAGCTTCTTATGAGTGTAGACGGACCTAATAAAGAACGAGATTATTGTATTCTGACGCTTTTTATGAACTGCGGCTTCCGCTTATCGGAGCTTGTTTCAATCAATTATAATGCGATCAAATATACCGAGGATGCAGCATCAATCGTCATAACAGGTAAAGGTAACAAGGAGCGCACGGTTTATCTCAATAAGGCCTGTATTTTAGCCATTAAGCGCTATATGAACGTACGTCCCAGAGACGGTGTAAAAGACAAGGATGCTCTGTTTTTATCAAACAGAATGACAAGAATAAGCACAAAAACCGTACAACATCTTGTTGATACCTACCTTGAAAAGGCAGGTCTTGGCGGTCAGGGCTTTTCAGTTCACAAGCTGAGGCACACCGCAGCTACACTTATGTATCAGACAGGCAAGGTTGATGTTCTTGAGCTTAAAGAATTATTAGGACATGAAAGTCTTAATACAACTCAGATTTACACTCATATTGTGAATGAAAAAATCAAGGAAGCTGTTGATGCAAATCCCCTTTCCGACTTCGGATCAGATAAATAAGTTAAGGACTTCCCTGCCGTTCTGCGGGAAGTCCATATTTATATAATGATTTTAATAAATAGCTGTATTATGACCAATAAAACTGCTGAAACGAAAAATACAGACGTTTTCATAAGATAGCTTCTTAAATTAACAGATCCCTTGCGATTACAGTAATACTGCTTAAGAGAATCAGACATACACATAGATGTGTATTGAGAGCAAATGAAAATTACATATAAAAATACAAAAAACAATAAATCAGATGCAAAAAATCTGCCTAATTCCTCATATCCGTAAAAATAAAGCTGATACGCATATAAAGAACCGAAAATCATACCCTCAAGGACGGATAAAAAAGTGATAAACAGTGAGCCGACAAGGCAAAGCCCCATAACAAAATTTACCGTCAGCACAAGAAATACAAAAAAAATACTATTAATAAATATTCGGGTAATTTCATTATCGTCCGCAACAAATATACTGATTAAATATCTGAAATATTCCGAATTCTTTACCGATAAAGTTCCGATAATAAGTCCGCAGGCAAAAAGTGAAAGCAACATTATTATGCTGCTGTTATTTTTTATATTTGTAACAAAACACCTTACATCAAATGAAGCTGCTTTAAGCTTCAGCTTTCTGTTATCCATTTTCACTTTTCCTTATTTCAGATTGGCAGCAACAATACCGCCTATGGCTCCGCATATCGAAAAAACAGGTAAAATAAAAGGCGTAACCAAATCTATTGCAAAAGAATTAACCAACAGCAGTATAATAAAACAAATAACACCCACGGCAAATGCTGAAAGACTTCCCCATAAAAAGCTTTTGGATTTGACATACTTTCCCGTAAAACCTCCTGAAATCAGTCCGGAAAGCACTGCCGGAATAAACCAAAAATATTTAACATATTCTGTCGGAATATCAAACTTGACGAGTACTACGCCAAGCAGACAAATTATCACTGCCACGGAAACTAAACCTATAATAATTCCGGCAAGAACTGACTGCCAAGTGTTTCTGATTCTGAAAAAACTCTTTCTTTTCATAAATTATCTCCTTTTAAGTCATCCAGTTAAAATCTATGCTCTTAAAAGGACAAATATAACTGTATACACAAAAAAAGGGTTATAAAAAAATGAGCTGTAAAAACTTTTGTTCTTACAGCCCATAATTTTTTATTCTTCTTCGTTCTTCTTGCTTCTTCTCTTAGAAGACTTCTTTTCTTCCTTTTCAGCAGCCTTAGCAGCTTCAAATGCAGCCTTTTCGCTTTCAGCTCTTTCATTGGCGGTATTGTTTGTCTGAATACCCCAACGCATAATCTTCATCTTTGTTCTGTCAGCGCCGGTTTCAAGAACAATTGAATCTTCCTTAACAGTAACAACTCTGCCGTTGATACCGCCGATTGTTGTGATTTCATCACCGATCTGAACGGAGTCACGAAGCTTCTGCTCCTCCTGCTGCTTTTTCTTCTGGGGTCTTATCATAATGAAATACATAACAACGAGCATAGCAACCATCATTATGATCATTGTTACGGAGCTACCCTTCTGACCTTCTGTGCCGGTACCTGTACCTGCACCCATACCCATACATAAGAAATTTGCTAAATTGAATAACATGAGATTTCCTCCAAATTACATAATATGTGAATTATATCAAAGAATAATAAATATTTCAAGTATTTTTAATAAAATATTGTAATTCAGTTAAGAGGTGCTCTTTTATCAAGAACATTAACGTACTTTTTATAAAATTCTTCGAATGTTCCATTGTCAAGAGCATCTCTTATCTTTTCCATAAGAGAATTATAAAAATAGAGATTATGCATAACGGCAAGTCTCAGTCCGAGAACCTCTTTTGCTTTAAGCAGATGTCTTACGTATGCACGTGAAAAACTACGGCAAACGGGACAGTCGCAGACGGGATCAATCGGTAACACGTCTGTTTCAAAGCAGGCATTATTTATATTTATAATACCGTTCCAGGTAAACAGATGTCCGTGGCGTGCATTACGTGACGGCATTACACAGTCAAACAGGTCAACACCTCTGTGTACAGCCTCAAGAATATTAACAGGAGTGCCGACCCCCATAAGGTATCTTATTTTGTTATCGGGCATATGGGGCTCAACAGCAGAAATTATCTCATACATAACCTCAGCAGGCTCCCCTACCGCAAGGCCGCCTATTGCATAGCCGTCAAGGTCAAGCTTTGCAATTTCCTGCATATGCCTGATTCTTAAATCAGGGTAGGTACAGCCCTGATTTATTCCGAAAAGAAGCTGATTTTTATTTACGGTGTCATGAAGTGCATTGAGTCTCTCGTGTTCTTCCTTACATCTGTACAGCCAGCGAGTTGTTCTTTCGCAGGATTTCTGTGAATAATCGTGAGTTGAGGGATTTTCAACACATTCATCAAAAGCCATAGCGATTGTTGAACCGAGATTTGACTGAATTCTCATACTCTCTTCAGGACCCATAAATATCTTTCTGCCGTCAATATGAGAATTGAAGGTAACTCCCTCTTCTTTTATTGAACGGAGCTTTGCAAGAGAGAAAACCTGAAATCCGCCGGAATCGGTAAGAATAGGCTTGTCCCAGCCCGTAAACTTATGAAGACCGCCCATTTCCTTGATTTTTGCATCTCCGGTTCTTACGTGAAGATGATAGGTATTACACAGCATTACCTGACATCTGATATCTTTAAGGTCAAAAGCGGAAAGACCGCCCTTAATTGCCGCTGTAGTTGCAACGTTCATAAATCCGGGCGTCTGAACAGTACCGTGCACCGTCACAAACTCGCCTCTTCTGGCGTTGCCCTCCTGTTTAATTAATCTGTACATAATTCACCTCGTCAGATTTCATCCGTAATGATTGTGGAATCACCGAATGAAAAGAAATGATATCTGTTTTCTATTGCATGCTTATAAGCATTAAGAGCATTTTCCCTTCCGCAGAAAGCGGACACAAGCATGATAAGTGTGCTTTCAGGCAAATGGAAATTTGTAATAAGCGTATCAATACACTTGAATTTATAACCCGGGAAAATAAATATGTTTGTGGAATTACTGCAGGGCTTCACATAGCCGTTTTCATCGCAGGCAGATTCAAGAGTTCTGCAGCAGGTTGTTCCCGTACAGATAATTTTTCCGCCGTTTTTCTTAGTTTCATTTATTGCGTCAGCAGCCTCGGGAGAAATAAAATAATTCTCAAAATGCATATCGTGATCTTCAATATTTTCAGCCTTAACGGGTCTGAATGTACCGATACCGACGTGAAGTGTTACGTAAGCAATTTTTACACCCTTTGACCTGATTTTTTCAAGTAGCTCGGGTGTATAGTGAAGACCTGCCGTAGGAGCAGCCGCAGAGCCGTCATTTTTTGCATAGACAGTCTGATAACGTTCCTTATCCTCAAGCTTTTTGGTTATGTAATGAGGCAAAGGCATTTCACCGATTTCCTCGAGTCTTTCAAGAAACATTCCTTCATAAGTGAATTTCACAAGACGGTTGCCGTTTGAAAGAACCTCTACAACCTCGCCCTGCAGAACGTTTTCACCGAAAGTAAATATACTCCCCTCTTTAGCTCTCTTTCCGGGACCTGCAATACATTCCCATACGTCATTTCCTTTATTGTTAAGAAGCAGAAATTCTACGTTCGCACCCGTGTCCTTCTTTACTCCGTAAATTCTTGCAGGTAAAACCTTAGAATTATTGAGAACAAGACAGTCTCCCTCGTGCAAATAGTCAAGAATATCATAGAAATGTCTGTCCCGAAGCTCCCCCGAATGCTTACCGATAACAAGAAGTCTTGAATGGTCGCGCTTTTCGGCAGGGGTCTGTGCTATTAATTCCTCTGGTAAATCAAAATAAAAATCACTTTTTTTCATAAAAATCGCCTTGTTAATATGGTTAATTTCTTCCGAATTTATTAGTAAATTTAATAATTCTGATAATCAACATTTATTGATAGTGCATATATTACAATTGACATAAATAAAATATGATGATAAAATTAATAAATCTAAATTATGTTAACACAAATATTGAAAAGACGCAAGTCCCCAAAGGCGACTTTTTGAATATAATGTTTGTGTCGGAGGTATTATTATGGATAAACACTATAAAGTCGGTATTATCGGCGCAACCGGTATGGTAGGCCAGAGATTTATTTCTCTTCTTCACGATCACCCCTGGTTTGAAATTACAGTTCTTGCTGCAAGCCCCCGTTCTGCAGGCAAGTCTTACGAGGAAGCACTCGGCGGAAGATGGGTCATGAAGACAGAGCTGCCTGAAAAGGTTAAGTCTATGACCGTGCTTGATGCTCAGGCTGACATTGAAAAGATTGCTTCACTTGTTGACTTCGTATTCTGCGCAGTTGATATGAAGAAGGACGAAATCAAGGCACTTGAAGAGGCATACGCAAAGGCTGAATGTCCTGTTGTTTCAAACAACAGTGCTAACAGATTCACTCCCGATGTACCTATGATCGTTCCCGAAATCAACGGCAAGCATTGTGAGGTTATTGCATCCCAGAAAGAAAGACTCGGCACAAAAAGAGGCTTTATTGCAGTTAAATCCAACTGTTCTCTTCAGAGCTACGTTCCTGCTCTTTATCCTCTTGATGAAAAGTTCGGTGTTGAGGACGTTCTCGTTTGCACCTATCAGGCAATCTCAGGTGCAGGTAAGACCTTTGAGCGTTGGCCCGAGATGGTTGACAACGTAATCCCCTATATCGGCGGTGAAGAAGAAAAGAGTGAAAAAGAACCCCTTAAGATCTGGGGCAAGGTTGAAAACGGTGAAATCGTTCCTGCATCAAAGCCTCACTTCACGGCTCAGTGTCTGCGTGTTCCCGTATCAGACGGTCATATGGCTGCTGTTTTCGTAAGATTTAAAAATAAGCCCTCAAAGGAAGAGATTATTGAGGTATGGAACAACTTCTCCGGACGTCCTCAGGAGCTTCAGCTTCCCCATGCTCCCAAGCAGTTCCTTAACTACTTCACAGAAGACAATATGCCTCAGACAAAGCTCCACAGAGACCTTGAAGGCGGTATGGCAGTTTCAATCGGCAGACTCAGAGAAGACACTCAGTACGACTATAAGTTTGTTTGTCTTTCACATAATACACTCAGAGGTGCAGCAGGCGGCGCAGTACTTGCAGCTGAGCTTCTTTGTGCGGAAGGATATATCGAGCCTAAAAACTGATCCGGTGATATCTTTTGAAAAAAACTGTGTTCGAGGGTGTTGCAACGGCACTTATCACACCTTTCACGGATGATTCAAAAAGTGTGGACTATGACGGCTTCAACAGACTTGTTGATTTTCAGATAAGCAATAATGCAGACGCAATTGTTGTTTCCGGAACGACGGGGGAATCTCCCGTTTTATCGCGCGAAGAAAAAATCAGCTTGTTCCGCGAAGCAGTAAAAGCAGCTGACGGCAGAATTCCGGTAATAGCAGGTACGGGATCCAACAACACCGAAGAAGCAGTAAGAAAATCAAATGATGCGGAAAAACAGGGAGTAGACGGTCTGCTGATCGTTACTCCCTATTATAATAAGTGTACTCAAGAAGGACTTGTAAATCATTATTTTTACATCGCAGACAGAGTTTCAGCTCCGGTCATAATATACTCTGTTCCGTCAAGAACGGGAGTTACCATCGCTCCCGAAACATATAAAGCCTTGGCAGAGCATAAGAATATTGTTGCAGTTAAGGAAGCCTCCTCTGACTTATCTTCTTTTATAAAAGCAAAAGCAATGTGCGAAGATATGCTCAATTTTTACAGCGGAAATGACGACCTTGGAGTTGCAATGATGTCACACGGTGCAAAAGGCATTATTTCTGTAGCATCCAATATAATTCCCGACATAATGCACAGAATTACAGAGCTTTGTAACAGTAACGATTTCAG
>JAZOWG010000197.1:0-10809 GCA_045659105.1 Acutalibacteraceae bacterium | reverse complement strand
TAATGGTTTCCTTTAAATCTTAAATGATACATTTTTATTTTTCACTCCTTAAAATTGTTGTGTAAGCACTCACTAAGAATGGTTTAATGAATTTTTGTGTTATACATACAGAAAGAATAAAAGGCTTGAAAAATTATCTTTTTCTTACCAAAATTATGATAAGAATTTTAATTTGATTGAAAGCAAAACATTTCAAGATGTTTCAATATCCTTGGATGGACGAAAATCACCAAGAAAAAACTAAAGAACTTGAAGACAAATCAATTAAAGTTAACTCTTTTGAAGAACTGTATTCATACCTCCACTTAGTCTTGTTGAATAATGAGGTGAAACTCTTATTTATCGTAATTTTCGCTGAGTTTCTTTACTTTCTTGTTATCAAAATGTATATGAATACGTTCCCAATGAAAAACACGCCTTTTGAACCAAATGGAAGAAAAATGTTTATAAATAAATGATGGATTCGCCTTATTCAAAGGTGCGTATCTCACTTCATAAGCATCCAACAGTTTGCAATAATCTTTTACCTTATCCATAAAATTCGATGAATTCTTTGGTGCCCAGGCATTTTCAGCGATTGCTCCAAGTCTTGGGAAGGTCATAAATTCAAGTTTCTTCATATCAGGCACATATTCTGTCCACATACAAGCTTCAACGCCGTAGGTGTCTTCATCTTTTTCGGTCAATGCACCATCACTGTTGCAAACATCCGAGAGGGATGTCCATCCGTAAGGGAAATCAAGATAAAAAGTTTTATTTTTTGAGTTTATGAGCTTTCTGCCTCGTTCAAGTTCCTTTTTTATCATTTCATCGTTACAATGGGGTTTATATATGGTCCACGCAATTTTGGAAGAAAGGTTATCCGTTCCACCTTCTGTATCGTTGCCCCACATAAGAGAAGAATAACCTTTTGATGCAAGATAATCGTTAACTTTTGACATAAAGAACATCTGGAGGTCGTTTTCATCGTGCAGATTGTTTTCTTTTATGGCCTTCTGACAATGAGGACATATTTTCCAACGTTCTTTGAATGCTTCATCGCCACCAATATGAATTATTTTATCGGGGAAAAGTTCCATTATTTCGTCAAGAACATCATAAACAAAACCGTAAGTTGACTCTTTACCTGCGCAGAGAATATCTCTTTTGACACCCCAATGGGTTGCTACTTCAAGACTTCGCTCAAAACAAGAAAGATACGGATAACAGGCGATTGCAGCAACATTGTGACCCGGAACATCAAATTCGGGAATAACCTTGATTTTATGTTTGTGGCAGTATTCAACAACTTCTTTTATTTCTTCCTGAGTATAAAAACCGCCGTGAGATTTTCTGTTGAAATTTGTGTGACTGCGCACCGAGCCTTTTTCTGTCAGTAAAGGATATTTTTTGATTTCTATTCTCCAACCCTGATCCTCAGTCAGATGCCAATGCAGTATGTTTATTTTATGTAATGCAATAAGCTCTATGATTCGTTTTATATCATTGACAGAATAAAAATATCTTCCACAGTCAAGCATATATCCTCTGTAAGCGAAGCGAGGGAAGTCAAAAATTTCAGTGTATGGAATATTCCCTCCTGATTGCAGAAGCATTTGTTTGAGAGTCTGTATTCCGTAAAAAAGTCCGTTTTCTGTTTTTGATACAATATTAACTTTATTGTTTTCGCACTTCAGGGAATAACCTTCATCATATTTGAAGTTGTCATCAATGATTAAAGAAATTAAACAGTCACCATTTGATGCTTTGATTTCTTTGTGCAATACTTTTTTTACGAAAACAATCAAATCATCAGAAAAATCAAATGCGGAAACGGTTGTATTGTCAGTTAAAACAAAACCGGTTACAGATTTGTCGGTAAATATTTTTACAGGTTGAGGAATCAGTTTGAACATAAGATAAGCCTCCGATTAAATAAACGATATATTTGACAAATTGAAAAATTAATTATTTTGTTAACTCGCAGTTAAAATTGACAGCTGGCGATTTTCGTCTACCATAATGTCACCTCTTCTTTGATTCTTAATATGGATGATAGCACAAAATATTATCAAAAACAAGTTGAATTAAAAAGTTGTTGTCTATATAGAATCGTTATATTAAAGGCTATATGATTACGTTATAAAACCAACGATTACCCCATAAGTTCAACGATTACCCCATAAGTTCAACGATTACTGCAAAAATCCAACGATTACATTTTCAATTAGATGAAAAAAGCCTCTTGGGAAGTGATTCTCCGGAGGCTTTTTTTATGTCATACACAAGTTTTTAGGCAATTTTGCTATGTCGATAAACACACGAATTGCTTATCCAAGAAAAATGCACAAAAAAATAAGTCAGTCAATTGTATCAAAATTGACTGACTTATTTGGCTGGGGAGGCGGGATTCGAACCCACGAATGCAGCAGTCAAAGTGCTGTGTCTTACCGCTTGACGACTCCCCAGAATATATTCTATTAAAAAAATCGCAAAATCCAACGACTTTGCGATTCACAAATGGGGTGGATAATCGGATTCGAACCGATGGCCTCCAGGGCCACAACCTGGCGCTCTAACCAACTGAGCTATACCCACCATACAGACGGTGCGCTTCACACACCGCTTGTGTATTATATAGTAATTAAATGCTTTTGTCAATAGGGAAAACCGAGTTTTTTTCTCATTTTTTTAACCACGTTGCAGGGGAGAAGCAGAGAAGGAGAGGGAATATCTCAAGTCTGCCGAGAAGCATTGCCGCGGTAAGTATCAGCTTTGAAAAAACGGAGTATTCCGAGAAGTTTCCTGCAGGTCCTACTGTACCAAGCCCCGGTCCTATATTATTGAAGCAGGCTACGGTTGCGCTGAAATTCGTTTCAACATCAAAGTTATCTATGCTTAAAAGCAGAAAAATCATAACGATTGATGCAACGTAAACCGTAAGATAGGAGTTTGCGCTCGAAAGTGTCTGCTCATCAATGCGCTTGCCCTCAAGCTTCAGCGTCTTTACGCTTCTGGGATGCAGAAGACGGTGAAGCTCTCTTCTCATACCCTTTACAAGAATAATCACACGGGAAACCTTAAGACCGCCCGCTGTGGAGCCTGCACACGCACCCATAAACATAAGGACAAGAAGAAGAGTTTTCGAAAAGCCGGGCCACATATTGAAATCTGCCGTGGCGAAGCCTGTGGTTGTCATAACGGAGGAAACCTGAAATGCCGAAAGTCTCAATGCCTCAGAAAGTCCCTCGCAGCTGCCGTAGATATTAAACGTGATAAGTGCGCAGGAAACAACAGCAACGCCTGCGTATACCCAAAGCTCAGAGCTTCTGAAAACGGACTTGATTCGCTTTAATATAATCAGGTAAAAAAGGTTGAAGTTTATGCCGAAAATGAACATAAATATTGCAAGCACCCATTGAATTGCAGGGGAGTAAGAAGCAATTGAATCTGCTTTTATTCCGAAGCCGCCCGTTCCTGCAGTGCCGAAGGCGTGCACAATTGCCTCAAATAAGGGCATCTTGCAAAGCACGAGAATAACGATTTCAGCAAGGGTCAGAACGATATAAATAAGGTAGAGAATTTTAGCAGTTTCCTTTGCCTTAGGAACAAGCTTATCCACAATGGGGCCGGGCATTTCAGCTCTCATAATGTGAATTGAACGGTCCGGAAGCTCCTGAGAGAGTGCCAGTACGAAAACAAGAACACCCATACCGCCTATCCAATGGGTAAAGCTTCGCCAGAACAGAAGTCCCTCACTCATGGTCTCTACGTCCGTAAGTATTGAAGCGCCCGTTGTGGTAAATCCGCTGACTGTTTCAAAAAATGCATCAACGAAAGAGGGAATTTCACCTGAAATCACAAAGGGAAGAGTACCTATAACGGACATTATTATCCAGGCAAGGGAAACTATAACGAAGCCTTCCTTTGAATAAATGCGTTTATTTTCCGTTTTGCAGAAAATTATGAGGGGAAGTGCTGTTATAACCGCCACGGCTATTGTTATAAGAAAAGCAACAGTACAGCTGTTGCCGTAAATGATACTGACAATAAGGGGAAGCACAAGAAGCATCGCTTCTGCCCACAGAATCTTTCCGAGAATATTGAGAACTATTTTTTTATTCATACAAAAGTCCCCTTATCTCATTATGTCGGACAGATCCTGAAGACGCTTCTGACCTGCAATAACAATAACGCGGTCACCGGGCAGAATAACGTCATCACCGGCAGGGATAATGGCTGTTCTGCCTCTGATAATTCCTGCAATAAGAATCTGGTCCTTAAGGGAAAGGTTCTTAAGAGGAGTCTGCACACCCGAAAAATCAGAGCCAACCTTGAATTCAAGGGCTTCAATATTCGAATCCATCAGCTTATAGAGTGTTTCAATCTGACTGCCCATTGAATTTTTAAGGGCACGGGCATAGCGGGTGAGTATGTTTGCAATTATTTTCTTGGGAGACACAATACAGTCAATGCCCATATCGTCGGCAATTTCCTGCAGCTCCTCGCGGTTTACCTTTGTGATAACCTTGGGGACGCCCTTTCGCTGTGCAAAGTAGGAAATAAGGATATTTTCCTCGTCTATTCCGGTAAGGGCAACGAAGGCATCGGTATCCTCAATGCCCTCCTCAAGAAGCACCTCCTGCTGAGTGCCGTCTGCGTGAATCATTGTAACCTGAGGAAGAAGCTCGCTTATTTCCTCGCATCTTTCAAGATTCTGTTCTATTATCTTGACGTTATTTCCCGATGCCAGCAGTCTCTTTGCAAGATAGTATGCAATTCTGCTGCCGCCGAGAATCGTAACGCTCTTTGTCTGCTTCTGAATGAGATTCAGCTCCTTGAGGAATTTGATTATTTCCGTCTGGTTTGCCGTAACACCGATTTTGTCTCCGCCCTTCAATGCGAAATTACCTGAGGGGATAAACACCTTGCCGTCACGCTGTACGGCACAGATAAGGAAGCTTGCCTTGAATTTTCCTCTCATTTCGCTGAGGGTCATTCCGTCAAGACGGCTGTCGGGCTTTAATTTCAGCTCAATCATTTCAAAGTTTCCGCTGGAGAAGTTTTCAATTTTTACTACAGAGGGCATTTTGAGAATATTGTAAAGCTCCTGAGCCGCTGCATATTCGGGGTTTATTGGCATGGAAAGGGAAAGCGTCTGCTTCATAAAGCTGAGAGACTTGTCGTTGTAGTCTGTTTTTCTTATTCTTGCAACGGTATGCTGTGCCCCCATCTTTCTTGCAAAGAAGCAGCTTAGCATATTAAGCTCATCCGAATCCGTAGCAGCAATAAACAGCTCCGCCTTACCTGCTGATGCCTCTTCAAGCACGTCGGAGTCCGCACCGTTTCCGCAGACGCACATAACGTCATATATATTGTTTATTTCCTCAAGCACCTTTCTGTTTGTGTCAACAACCACAATATCGTGCTCCTCGGAAGCAAGACTGTCTATTAAGGCTGTACCTACTTTGCCGCAGCCGACAATTATAATTCTCACAGAATCAACCCCTTTCGGTTTAGGGTATTATACACCATTAATATACATAATGCCATACCTTTTTAAAAAAATGAATAAATTGACAATATTGAGATATTTGTCGTATAATTGATAAAAACGATCAGGGAGGATTTTATGGCTGAATACAAAAATCCCTTTATTGAAGAAAGAGCCGACCCGTTTATAACGAAAGGGGAGGACGGTACCTATTATTTTACCGCCTCTTACCCTGCCGTAGGTGACGAGCTTCACGGCTATGACAGAATAATTCTGAGAAAAAGCGATACTGTTTCGGGGCTTTCTTCTGCAGAAGAGAAAACCGTGTGGTCCGCACACGAAAGCGGAATTATGTCACGGCATATATGGGCGCCGGAGCTCCATTTTATCGGGGGTAAATGGTATATTTTCTTTGCCGCTGCCCGGAGTGAGAACAAGTGGGATATAAAGCCTTATGTGCTCAGATGCAGAGAAGATGACCCCTATACCGACAACTGGGAGGAAATGGGAGTCGTAGGGAAAACCGAGGCGGATGAGCTTTCCTTCAGATGCTTTTCACTTGATATGACCTATTTTGAGCATCGGGGAAAATCCTATCTTATATGGGCGCAGATTGAGGGGGATTCTTCTCTCTTTATGGCTGAAACCACAAAGGAAGAGCCCTGGAAAATTATCACTCCTCCCATACTTTTAAGCCGTCCCGAATACGATTGGGAAAAGAAAGTGTACCGTGTGAACGAAGGTGCGGCAGTACTTAAAACCGAAAAAAAGGTATACGTTTTCTTTTCGGCATCGGGTACGGGAGCCGAGTACTGCATAGGAAGGCTTGAAGCGGATGCGGACTCAGAGCTTATGAAGCCCGACAGCTGGAAAAAGCTTGACCGCCCCGTGCTTTCCACAGAAATGCTTCAGGGTGAGGCAGGACCGGGGCATAACTGCTTTGTTGAGGATGAGGAGGGCGAGTTGCTGTTAGTCTATCACGCAAGACCCTTATCCCATCTTACAAAGGAATGCGGTACGTTTTTTGAGGAATCCCTCTATGACCCCTGCCGTCACGCAAGAATCAGAAAAATAAGGTTCAATGAAAATAATGAACCGATAATATAAGGAGATATAACTATGTTCAAGGAATTATGGTCTGCAAATCCCCCTGCGCTTTTTGCTGTAATCTGTCTTATCGGCTATTTCTGGGGTATGGCTGTTACGTTTATTGTAAAGCCTCTCAAGAATGCGGAAAGCTTTTCAATCAAGCCTGTTGACAATGCAGGTAAAACGGAAATCCGTGTTTATTACGGCGGTATTTCCTTCGCACTCGGGCTTTTCCTTTTGTACCTTACACTTGCTCTCGGTACCGCTTACCATTCACTTATCGGCGGTGTGATTTTTGCCACAACCGTGCTTACAACAAGAACAATATTTCTTTTTGTTGACAAGGGCTGGAAATGTCCCTACACAAAGCTTGCAATTCCTGCTGAGAGCGCATTCGTAGTTGCTCTGTGGGTATGCTTCTTCCTTGCGCAGAAATATGTCTGATATTAACTGTACGGAATAAAAACATCGGAGGCACTTCGTAATGAAGCACCTCCGTTTTTTATGTTTTACTTTTAATTGTCAAGATATGCGAGGGGGCAGGGGAAAGCCTGCTCGTTGTTAGTCATATAGGCTACCGCTCTGTCGGGAATATCTGTATTCTTTGCAACTTCCTCATTTTCAATGATACCGTCTGCACCGTAAACGAAGAAGGGTACGTCAGCGCCCGTGTGGCTTCCTATAAGCCATTTATAATAGCCCTTGGGCATACGGGTAACACCGCCTGTTTCGTGGTCAGCGGTAATAATAACAAGAGTGTTGCCGTCCTTTTCTGCAAAATCAAGAACTGCGCCGATGGTCTTGTCAAATTCAAGAACGGCCTTCATGGCGCCTTCGCCGTCCTGATCGTGTGAGCGCTTATCGATGTGTGCGCCCTCAATCATCATAAAGAAGCCGTCCTCATCCTGACTGAGAATGTCGATAGCTTCAACTGCAAGCTCGGAAAGAGAGGGATTGCCCGTGCCGTTGTCCTCGCCCGTCCACATAGCATCGGTATCAAACTGACCTATGGATTTTTCACCGTAGCTGAGGCTTTGTACGTCGGAAAGACTGTCAACAAACACCTTGCCGTTTTCATTGACACGCTGTTCTGTTACGATGTCGGGAGCAGCACCGCCCCAGATAAGATCAATTTCGGAAACGACCTGCTGATCAAAAATATCTTCCGCAAGGTCGCGGTCTCTTACGTGAGCGGAGAAGGCAGAGGGAGTAGCACCCATAATTGAGTCAGATGTAAGAATACCCGTTGCCTTGCCGTACTTCATAGCAACGTCGGTAATTGATGCAGGTACTGCAATTGCTGCAAGAGGGTCTGTGGGATAAACACCTACGTAGCCGTTTATGGTTCTGCCGCCCGTAGCAAGAGCTGTACCGCCTGCAGCGGAATCGGTAACGGGAGAGCTTGATGAAGCGGTCTGCTGAGCACCGTAATATTCCATTCTGTTAAGCATCTGAAGCTGTACTCCGTGTGTGTATTCGGTAGCGTAAAGGTGATTGAAGCCCATACCGTCACCGATCATAATGATAACGTTTTTAGTGTTCTCTGCTTCATCCGAGGGAGCAATGAAATTAAGCCCGAAGAATGAAGAAAACATAACAACAAAGGACATAAGCGAAACAATGATTTTTGTGAACATAATTTTCTCTCCTTGTGTATTTTATAACGATATTTTAACAAAGCCGGCGTATTCTGTCAATGTTCTTATTGATTTTTATTATTTGTTTTGTTAAAATAGTCGGGTATATGTGAGAGGTATAATTTATGGGTAATTCGCTTGCAAAAAAAGAACAGACCAAGGGCAGGCTTTCAATTCTTGCAACGGCGCTTTTGTGGGGGCTTGCAGGTGTCTGCGTAAAGTCAATTCCGTGGAATTCCTTTTCCATTATGGCGTCCAGATGCGGAATCGGCATCATAATGTTCGCGCTTTTAAGAAAAAGCGTAAAGGTAAAATTCAATAAATACACCCTTTTCGGGGCGGTTATGATGAGTATTACGGGAATACTCTATATGGCATCAATTAAGCTTACCACTGCCGCTACGGCAATAGTGCTTCAGTATACGGCGCCCGTTTTTGTGTTCCTTTATTCCGTGGTTTTTCAGAAAAAGAAGCCGAAAATATCCGAAACGCTCATTGTTCTTATGGTTTTCGGGGGCTGCGTGCTGTCGTTTATTGATGAGCTTGACCCCACGAGGCTTCTCGGAAATGTTCTGGGGCTTTTATCGGGAATAAGCTTTGCCGCACAGATTATAGGCTTCAGCGACAAACGCTCCGACTCAAACGACGGAATGTATTTAAGCAATATTATAAGCTTTGTTTTCTGTCTGCCCTTTATGTTTTTTGATAAGAATATGGCATTTTCGGGGGAGATTATTTTCTGGGTGCTTGTGCTCGGCATATTCCAGTACGGACTTGCAAACATCTTTTATGCTAAGGGATGCACAAAAATCAACAAGCTTGAAACCTCGCTTATTCTCACGGTTGAGCCCGTATTCAATCCCATTCCCGTGCTTCTTGTCACGGGTGAAATGCCGGGGCCCCTTGCGATTGCCGGCTTTATTGTGGTAATCGGCGGTATTACCCTTTACGGTATACTTCCCGCACTTGAAGAAAAAAAGCTTAAAAATAAATCAGCATAAACAGTAAAAGGAGAAAAATTATGTTTATTACGGACGATATTAAATACGTAGGTGTCAACGACAGAGAAATAGACCTTTTTGAGGGACAGTATATTGTGCCCGAGGGAATGGCTTATAACTCTTACGTTGTTCTTGATGAAAAAATTGCCGTTTTTGATACGGTTGACGGTGCATTTACCGAGGAATGGCTCTCTAACATAAAGAATGTGCTTGAGGGTAAGTCTCCCGATTATCTTATTGTTCAGCATATGGAGCCCGACCATTCTGCAAATATCGTGAATTTTATGAATACTTATCCTGAGGCAGTTATCGTGTCATCAGCTAAAGCCTATAAGATGATGAAAAACTTCTTCGGCACTGAGTATGAGGACAGAAGAATTGTTGTAGGCGACGGAGATACACTGTCTCTCGGCAAGCATAACCTTACCTTCGTAACCGCACCTATGGTGCACTGGCCTGAGGTAATTGTGACCTATGACAGCACGGACAAGGTGCTTTTCTCTGCCGACGGCTTCGGAAAATTCGGTGCCCTTGATGCAGACGAGGACTGGGCTTGCGAAGCAAGAAGATATTACTTCGGAATTGTAGGCAAATACGGTGCACAGGTGCAGGCTCTTCTTAAAAAGGCAGCAGGACTTGATATAGAAATTATCTGTCCCCTGCACGGTCCCGTTTTAACTGAAAATCTTTCATATTACATCGGTCTTTACGATACATGGTCTAAGTATGAGCCTGAGGAAGAGGGTATTCTTATTGCCTACACTTCAATTTACGGCAATACAAGAAAGGCTGTAAACGAGCTTGCCTCTCTTCTTGCGGAAAAGGGAGCAAAAAAGGTAGTTGTAACAGACCTTGCAAGAAGCGATATGGCAGAAAACGTTGAGGATGCCTTCCGTTACAGCAAGATAGTTCTTGCAACCACAACCTATAATTCGGATATATTCCCCTTTATGAAGGAATTTGTAAACCACCTTACGGAGAGAAATTACTCCAACCGTACCGTAGGCTTTATTGAAAACGGCACCTGGGCACCCCTTGCCGCAAAAATTATAAAGAATATGTTCGAAAAGAGCAAGAATCTTACCTTCTGTGAAAATACCGTTTCAATTATGTCCGCTATGAATGAGGAAAATAAGAAGCAGCTTGATGCTCTGGCTGAAGAGCTTTGCCGCTGAAAGCGTGATAATTTGTCAAAAAAATCTGTTGATTTTTTACTTTCCTTGGTATATAATATCAGGGAAATATCAGCCGGTGTGATGGAATTGGCAGACGTGACGGACTCAAAATCCGTTGCTATCGATACCGTGTGGGTTCGAGTCCCACCACCGGCACCACGAAAAAAACACTTTTTTGTCTATCGGACAAAGGAGTGTTTTTTTTTCGAACTAAGTGTGCTTTGCGGCACGTGAAGTTTACTTCGAAAGTGAAGCAATCCTTCGGACAGTGAAGTTTTCTTCGAAAGTGACCGGCACACTTAACTTCACACGAACGAAGTGAGTGTTTCACGTAAGCCGAAAGCTTACGCTTCACATCGGTGATAACCGATACTTCACTTCTACAAGCTCGGGATTTTTTATTTATTATCTTCTTAAAGCCGATTGAACTTTTT
>JAZOWG010000196.1:0-8364 GCA_045659105.1 Acutalibacteraceae bacterium | reverse complement strand
GTCTGCGAAAAGGTGCTTGCTGAGGCTGAAAACTTCGGTGCACACAAGTATATGATGGCAACGGGTCCTGCAACCGAAGCAAAGTGCGAAACTGCAGGTACTCAGACACTCAGCTGTGCTGATTGCGGTTATGAATACACGGCTGTCGTTCAGGATGCAAAGGGACATTCGAACAGAAATGTAATTGTTCCTGCTACTTGTGATACTCCCGGTTCTATTACAAGCTACGGTAAATGTGATGAGTGCGGCAAGGATATGGGAGACGGTACAACAATTCCCCTTCCTGCAAAGGGTCATAAGTTATCAGGCGTTCAGAGCTGTACAACATCCGTAACCTGCGGAAATCCCGGCTGTGAATATAAGCTTGAGGCATTCGGACACGATTTCCAGATTGAAAGCTCTGCTGTAACACAGGGCAGCAAGACCGTTCCCACCTTCTTCTGCGAGCGCTGCGGTGAGGGCTGTGCGGATAAGCTTGCAACATTTAATGATGTAACAGCAAAGATAAAGCCTGATTTCTTCGGAAAGTATGATTATGCTGCAGGCGGTTATCCCGTGCTTCACAGAATCATTAAGACATCAGCTGAGAATACTCCCTCAAACATCAACTTCGGTATTTATACCTCAATCGTAAGAGATATGTTTGCAGAGGAAATGGAGGTAACTCCCGTAACCTATGCGGTAACTCAGAAGACACCCGTAAGGTTTGCACTTCCCATTTTTGATGAGAACTACGTTTCCCTTCTCGAAAAGAAGGACGTTGATTCAATTTCCGTTGAAAGAATGTCAGGTCTTGAATTCAGCAAGGTATTTGAAGGCTTTGACGATAAGGTTACTTACGGTAAGAACGAATACGACCTTACAAAGTACAAGTCAATAAAGGTTAACGAAAACGTAATCAAGGTCACAATTGACGTCAGAACAGAAAAATACTACGGCGGTATTGATAAGCTTTCAGCTGCCGAGCAGACCGCACTTCAGAAGATTTTCGGTATTGATGCAAGAGAACAGCTCTTCAGTGACAGCAGCTGTACAAAGAGCTGTCCCGAAAACTGTGCTGAGCACCACTACGTAAAGGGCGGCGACGGCAAGCTTTATATGGAAACAAATCAGGAAGGTATGAGAATGAAGATGATTCTCAACGACCTGACAACCGACGGAAAGGTAACCTACTACTTCCTTGAGAAGACCTATCAGCCCATTATTGCCGTTTATGAAGAGATCGAATCTATGAATCAGCATATGGATATGTCAATCAGCGTAGGTCTCACAATCAGGGGCAGTATGGATACGCTTTCAAAAACCGACAGCGTAACAATTTACGTATTCCCCGGCTATTTCCCCGCTTAATTCAGAAAGGATAATGAAAATGAAATTCAAGGCTGTTATCAGCATTATTCTTGCAACCCTTTTATGTCTTATGATGCTCCCCGTGTCCGCTCTTGCGGGCACTGTGGGGGACGTTGATGCAAACGGCAAGGTTGATGCCACCGATGCAAGACTGGCACTCAGAGCGGCAGTAGGACTTGACGTTCTCACAGACGACGCTAAAAAGGCGGCTGACGTTGATTTTAACAATACAGTTGATGCTACCGATGCCCGTCTCATTCTCCGTGCGGCAGTAGGACTTGAAAAGCTCCCCGAGGCAGTTGACCCCGAGCCCGACCCCGAGCCCGAACCCGAGCATCCCGAATTCCACGAATTCAAGACTGTAAGCCTCACATCTGCAGTAAAATGCTCCTTTGCCGGCTGTGAGGCCGAGCTTCCCTCCTTTAACGATATGGTAAACGGTCTTAAGGACAACCGTGACGGCATTAAGTATTTTACGGGTATTTTCGAGGATATTTCTCACTTTGACGAGCCTCAGCTTGGCGGAAGCCTTGCAGGTATGATGGAGGGTGAGGAGATCGCAGCCACCACGGAAACCGAGTTTATGCCCTTAGTTGTTGACAGACTTATTACTAAGACTAACTTCCATTCAAAGGGTGCTGACTTTGTAAGCGCACTTACCGATGCGGACGTAAAGAGCATAAAGATTGAAAGAGCCGATACTGTTGATTTCGTAAGCGCACTTCCCGAGAAGTTCAAGTCAGGCAAGTTCGAGTATGACGTAAGTGCAATCAAGGCTTACGATTTCCCCGAGCTTTACAAGATTACTCTTGTTCTTCCCTCACAGAGCGTTGATATTACAAAGCCCGTCAAGGGAGAGTCAGCTTACGATAAGATTTACACTCAGAACTACAATATGACTCTTGAGAGTATGCGATTAGAGGTTTCAAGCGGCTTCAATGCTCTTGAAAAGGAAATGGCAGGTCTTGAGGGTATGCTCAAGATGAAGAGTTCAGGTAGTGTTACTGCTTCGCTTACGGTTGAATACTACGTAACGGCAGATACCTTCACTCCCGTTGCCGCAAAATACGGTCATGTAATGGACGTAATTTTCGATATCAAGATGACGGATGCAATCGGTGTTGTGAAGTATCTTACAATGCTTCAGAAGATGGATATGACGACCAATTCATATTATTTCTTCAATAATAATTTCGGTATTCAGTAAAACAGCATAACAAAAGCATAACAAAAGACGGGATCATACGATACCCGTCTTTTTTACGTTTGTTTTATAAAAATGTGATTTTATATGAGGCTGTGCCGTAATAAAATAAGCCACGGAGAATCAACTCTCGGGAACGGGAGGGGAGACCCCTCCCCTACAAAAGTCAGGCAGCTCCGGTGCCTCAGAGGGCATTACTCCGTAAACATGGCAGCTTCGACTGCGGCGCAGAGTGCGTGGTATACGGGAAGGGTCAGCTCCTGAATTTCGTAGGTCACCGTTGTGGGAAGCTTTATTGTAACGTCCGAATAAGCGGAGAGCTTGCTTTCTCTCTCTCCCGTAATTGAAAGGGTTCTGATTCCTGCTGCTTTTGCCGCCTTTACTGCGTTTACAACGTTAAGGGAATTTCCCGAGGTGGAAAGGGCAATGAGCACGTCATTTTCGCTTTTGGCATAAGCATATACCTGCTGAGCAAAAACTAAGGACGGGTCAATGTCGTTTGCGAAGGCTGAAATAAGCCCTGACTGACTTACAAGGGAAATACAGCGTATACCCTTCTGCAATTTCATAGCAATTTCATCCCCATTTTCAATGCCGTCAAAACGTGCTTTTTCTTCGGCTGAAAGGGGTCTTTTTAAGATGAAGCCCTTCATCAATTCGCCCGTGATGTGCTCGGAGTCAGCAGCAGAGCCGCCGTTTCCGCAGCAGTAAACGAAGGCACCGTTTTCGGCACATTTTAAGAGAAGGGAGAATGCCTTTTTGATGTCTTCACGGTTTTCCTCAAGGGCAGGGTAGTCCTTATATAATTTGTCAAAAATCATTTCAGGTGTGTTCATAGCTGTTTCTCCTTAAAAAGCAAGTCCCAAGGCGGCAAAGTCGCCTATGCTGTCACCGAGGGAGGCAGGTAAAATCTTACATACCTTTCGTGAGTAGCTGAGTGCTTCTTTATTTATTACATTATTAATAATATCATCGAAAAGGTCGGAGCTTCTGGAATAAATGCTGCCTATAACTATAGCCTCGGGGTTTAATATATCAATTAAGATGCTGAGAGCCATTCCGAGCTTTTCTGCGCAGATATTATAGATTTTCCTTGCAAGTGCGTCGCCGTTTCTTGCGGCAAGGGCAACGGTTTTTGCAGAAATTTCCTTTTCGGTGAAAAGACTGCTGCTTTCATTGTTTTTCTTTGCTTCATCAAGCATCATTAAAGCAAGCCTTCTGATTCCTCCCCCTGAGCAGAAGCCCTCGAAGGAGCCTTCTTTGCCGTAGCCCTCGGGACCTGAGTCCGAAAGGCGGATGTGACCTACCTCGCCTGCCATATCGTTTGTTCCCGAGTACAGCTTTCCGTCAAGGATAAGCCCTGCCCCCATCCCCGTGCCGAAGGTCAGGAAAATCATATTTTCCGTGCCCTTTCCCGAACCGAATTTCCATTCGGCAACGGCGCAGGCATTTGCGTCATTCTGCAAATTGGGGCGCAGCCCGAAGTGCTCATAAAACATATCGCAGATGGGAACGTTATCCCAGTCGGGGAGGTTCGGGGGACAGTTAATTGTCCCCTTTTTGCTGTCAAGGGGTCCGCCGCAGCTGATACCGATTCCGACCAGCTCATTTTTCGGGTCGGTGATACCGTGACGGGAAAGAAGCGTATCGGCTGCAGCTGTCATTTCGTCAAGAATTGCTTTCCAGCCGCGTTCAACGTTTGTGGGGAAGGAGATTTTGTCAATTATTAAGTCTCCGGGAATTTCGGGCATTTCGCCAAGTCCGAGAATTACGGCACATTTAGTACCGCCGATGTCAAAGCCTAAAGAGTACATAATTTTTCTCCTGATAGTAAAAGTAAACATCAAAAGACTGTTGGTTTATGCTTTAAGGGGGATTATTCCGCCGATGTCGGTGATTCTGCCGTTGGTGAGCTCAAGGATGCTTACACCGTGCGTGTGACAGAAAGCCTTTATTTTAGTGCCGTCGGTGTGGTTTTTCAATGCGCCCGTGACGGCAAGGGTGGTGCTGTCAATTTTGCCCGCCGCGCCTCCGAAGAAGCCGTAGTGGGTATCCGACAGGTAAACATCTCCCTTTGAAATTAAAAGAGTATGAATATCCGTGCCTTTAAGTGCCTCATAAATCGAGGGGTCCTCGGTTATAAGGGCATTTTCCGTGACGAAGCAGACGGAGCATTTGGTGTAGCCCTGCTTTGCTTCAATGCCCCTTTTACCCGTGCCGAGAAGCTCCTTTGCAAGAGAGCTGTCGGCAGTTTTCGGGTTATAAATAAAGAAATCACGGCTTACGGCAACGTTTAATTTAACGTCCTCGGGGTAGGAGGAGCCGAGGGGCTCTCCCGTCTGTACCGAAAAGCCTTCCTTTATAAGAATATCGGGGGATAATTCGGGGGAGAGGAAGATTTTATTGCCTTTTAAGTGGCATAAAAGCATATCCTGATGGCGGGAAACCTCATCGGGCAGGATTTTACTTTCAAACGAAACTGTGTTTATTCCTATGCCGTGAAGTGCGGAGATTATTTCGGGGTAATTACCTGCGGCGGCAAGGGTAACACGCCTTTCGGGAAGATTCGGAGTTAAAATAAAATTACTCATTCTGCAACGAATCTGCGCCAGGGCTTAATTGCAAGAAGACCTGCTGCCGTGCCGATTACAGCCACAATTACCCAGGAAACAAGCACCGTATTCCAGCCGAAGTTGTCGCTTATCGCACCGAAGCCGTAGGTTGCGGCGGCAGAGCCCACATAGGTAAGGGAGTTGATGATACCCGACATTGTGGATACGGCATTGTATTTTTCAAAGCGTGCAGGGACAATGCAGATAAGAAAGTAGTTTACACCGTGCATAAAGCAGGTGATGATTGCGGCAAGAATGAGGGTTATATACTGATTCTCCTTGTAAATGAAGAGCAGAAGCAGACAGCCGAGGGCTCCTGCAAAAAAGGTTATTGTGCCTGCCTTTACCTCGTCCTTTACGAATTTTCCGTTGATGATTCCCACAAGCTTTACGCTTATAACGCTGAAAACGGGGATGATAACGGACTTTAAGATTGCGCTTCCGCTTTCAAGGGAGAAGGTGTTGATGATGAAGGTGGGCACCCAGTCCGTAATGCCGTCACGAAGGGCACCCTGACAGATAATAGCAAGGGCAATAAGGATAAAGCCTGACATAAGAAGAGCCTTCAGCTTCAGGGTGTTCTGCTTCCTTTCGCCCTTTTCCTTGCTCTTTACGCTCTTGAAAAGCTCCGTGCCCTTTGTAGCTTTTGAAAAGCCTATTACCCATATAATTGCGATAACACCGCTGACAAGGGCGGATGAGAAGAAAACATATTTCCAGTTGAAGTACTTTATCCATATAGCGGAGGCTGTGATGTAAAGAAGCACCGTGCCCGAGATACCTGCCACGTTTACGTTGGTGCAGACCTTGTTGTAGGTGGCTGAATCCATAGTCTCTGCCATAATACGTACAAGGGGCGGCCACAGCATTGACTGAGCAAAGCCGTTTATGAACCAGATAATGCTTCTGAGGGTAAAGTCATCCGTAAGGGGCATTGCAAGGTTCATTGCGGTGGTCAGGGTAAGACCGCAGAGAATGATGTTCTGTGGCTTGAATTTATCTCCTAAAATACCGCTTATAATCTGTCCTATTCCGTAGGAAACAAGGGACAGCGTGGCGGCAAGGGATGCGTCGGCATTGGAAATGCCCTCGCTTATGATGATGTCAGCCATAATGATGGAGTAATTCTTCCTCGTCATATAGCTTGCAAAATAAATAAGCGGACAAAGAAAACTGAGTATCTTTACGATGGAGCTTTTCTTTTCCGCTGTGAGTGCGTTTGTCATAATAAATATAACCTCTTGTGTAGGGGACGACGACCTCGGCGTCCCGCAAGTAGTTAGTCTGAATCAGATGATAAATCCGAAAGAAGCACATTTTTACGTCCTGTGAGACTTGAAACCAAATATTATATTTCAGTGCAGGGGCGGGGCGCCGAGGTCGTCGTCCCCTACAAAAATGGAATCGGAGTATATTCCCCTGAGGGTGATTTTTGTGGTCTCCGAATTCCGAATTCCGAAATCCGAATTAAAGCTTATTTGCCTGTGGAGCCGAAGCCGCCTGTACCTCTTACGGTATCGGAGAGCTCCTCTGCAACGGTGAATTCAGCCTTTAAGAAGGGAGCAATTACCATCTGTGCAACTCTTTCCCCGGGCTCTACCGACTGAGAAGCCTCTGTGTGGTTGTGAAGAGATACCATAACCTCACCTCGGTAGTCGGCATCAATTACGCCTACCTTGTTGGCAGGGGCAAGCCCCTTCTTTGTTGCAAGACCGCTTCTCGCATAAATAAAGCCGCCGAAGCCCTCGGGAATTTCGAAGGAAAGACCCGTATGAACAAGAACTGTTTCGTGGGGGGCAATTGTCACGGTTGCTTCCTCGCAGGCATAAAGGTCTGCGCCTGCGCTGAATTCGGAGCCGTAGGTGGGTACTACGGCATCCGCTCTTAATTTCTTTATTCTTACTTCCATAATTATTTTACAAATTCCTTATAGATAGCTTCAATTGTTCTCTGATAGTCCTTCTCTTCAACGGCAACAATGATGTTGATTTCGCTTGAGCCCTGGTCAATCATACGGACGTTGACCTTTTCGTTTGCAAGGGCTGTGAAGATTCTCGCTGCCGTACCCTCTGTGTTTACCATACCTCTGCCTACAACGGCAATAAGGCAAAGACCCTCAACGAGAGTAATGGAGTCGGGATTGCACTTTTTAACGATGTCGGCGGTGATTGAGCCCTTGTGAGAGCCGAGAGCCTCTGCGGAAACAAGCACGCTCATGGTGTCAATGCCTGAGGGAAGATGCTCGAAGGATACGCCGTGGTTTTCGAGAACCTCAAGAACCTTTCTGCCGAAGCCCAGCTCCGAGTTCATCATATCCTTTTCAACGTGGATTGCAGTGATACCCTTTCTGCCTGCAATACCCGTAATGACTGTGGGAACGTTATTGCTTGAAGCCTTGTGCACAATCATTGTGCCGGGAGCCTCGGGGCAGTTGGTGTTTCTGATATTTATCGGGATTCTTGCCTTTCTTACGGGGAAGATAGCCTCGTCGTGAAGAACGGTAGCGCCCATATAGGAAAGCTCACGAAGCTCTCTGTATGTAATTTCGGGGATGGGCTGAGGATCCTCAATGCATCTGGGGTCAGCCATAAGCATACCCGAAACGTCTGTCCAGTTTTCGTATATGTCGGCTTCACATGCACGTGCAACGATTGAACCCGTAACGTCGGAGCCGCCTCTTGAGAAGGTCTTTATCATACCGTTGGGAGTAGCACCGTAGAAGCCGGGAATAACTGCGTACTCGTGGTAGGAGAGAAGACGGCCCAGCTCTTTATCTGTCTTTTCCATATCGAGAGCGCCGTTTTCGTCGAAGAAAATACCCTCTTCAGCGTCAATAAAGGCAAATCCTAAGTATGCGGCAAGAATCTTTGAGTTAAGGAATTCACCTCTCGAAGCGATGTAATCCTGGCTTGCGTGGTGAAGAATAGCAACCTTGATGCCCTTTAAGTCCTCTTCAAGTGAGAAATCAATACCGAGGTCATTGATGATGCCGTTGTATCTTTCAGTAATCTTATCGAAGGTTTCGTCGATGCTCTTCTTGTCCTTTACAAGGCGGAAGCACTGAAGAAGCATATCCGTTACCTTTACGTCGTGTGTGTTTCTCTTTCCGGGAGCGGAGGCTACGACATAGCGTCTGTCAGCATCGCTCTTTATGATGTCCGCAACCTTGCGGAACTGGTTTGCATCGGCAAGTGATGA
>JAZOWG010000195.1:0-5634 GCA_045659105.1 Acutalibacteraceae bacterium | reverse complement strand
TCCGGAAGCCGGTATCTCCGTTATATCGGCTATGCGCCACATCTGTTTTTCCGATTTTTCAAAAATATTTTCTTTTGAGCTTCAGGAAAGCTCACTCAGAATTCTGAACAGGCTGACGGAAAGCTATCTTAAAGCCTCCCTTGGTCAGGATTTCAGTCTTCTTCGGTATTTTGATGATATTAAAGACTGATTTTTAGAATCATTAAAAAATTTTTAGAAAAACTCTTGACTTTTCTTTTAGAATCGTTATAATAAATTTAGAATGATTCAAAAAATAAATTCAGGAGGCGATTTAAATGACCAAGCAAAGGGCTGCTATAATTAAGGTTATGCGTGAAAACTGCGGCCATTTTACCGCTGAAGAAATATTTTTATTGGCAAAAGATGAATATCCTTCAATAGTCCGTGCTACAATATATAATAATCTCAACGGAATGGTTGAAGAGGGAAGCATCCGAAGAATCTGCCAATCGGGTCAGCCTGACAGGTTCGACAGAAATCCCGCACCTCATGAGCACATAATCTGTACCGGCTGCGGTAAGGTTGAGGATCTGAATATTCCCGGTCTTACCGAAACTATGGAAGACGCAACAGGCTGTGAAATTGAAGATTATGAGCTCGTTATTCATTGCAGATGTCCCGAATGCAGGGTATAATAATTTAATTCAGGAGGAATAAATGATGGAGCTTAAAGGAACAAAAACAGAGAAAAATTTAATGGAAGCTTTTGCAGGCGAAAGCCAGGCAAGAAATAAATATACCTACTTTGCTTCTGTTGCAAAGAAGGAAGGCTATGAGCAGATTGCCGCTATTTTCCTTAAGACTGCAGAAAATGAGAAGGAACACGCAAAAATGTGGTTCAAGGCTCTCGGTGAGCTCGGTGACACAGCGCAGAATCTTGCAGCTGCAGCAGCAGGCGAAAACTATGAGTGGACGGATATGTATGACCGTTTCGCAAAGGAAGCAGAGGAAGAGGGCTTCACAAAGCTTGCTTTCCAGTTCAGAGAGGTTGCAAAGATTGAAAAGAGCCACGAGGAAAGATACAGAAAGCTTCTTTCAAACGTCCAGATGCAGGAGGTTTTTGCGAAGGCAGAGGAAACTATGTGGGAATGCCGTAACTGCGGCCATCTTGTAATGGGCAAGAAGGCTCCCGGTATGTGCCCCGTATGCGCTCATCCTCAGAGCTTCTTTGAAGTAAGAGAAGAGAATTATTGAGCCCGGGAAGGCTCGGCCTGAAAAATTAATATGTTTTCCGCATATCCGTAAATTTTACTGATGTGCGGTTCCTTTTTGTAAAAATAAAAGGAAGGTGAGGTGAGAAATATGGCTAAATATTATGTTCTTTATAATCCGCTGTCAAGCAATAACAGAGGCTATGAAAAAGCACGTGAGTTTTGCTGTGCACTGGTCGGTGAGGAGCTTATTTATTCGGATGTGACAAAAATATCCGACCTTGACTCATTTGTAAAAAGTGTACCTGAAACAGAAAATATTATTATTTGCGGCGGTGACGGAACATTACACAGATTTATAAACAGTACGGATACAGACAATATAAAATGTAACGTATATTGCTGTGCTTCGGGAAGCGGTAATGATTTTATCCGTGATATCGGAAAATATAAGGAAAAAAGCCCTGTGCTTATTACTCAGTATCTTCGTAATCTGCCTGTGGTTACAGTAAAAGGCAATACATATAAATTTCTTAATAATGCATCCTTCGGTCTTGACGGCTACTGTTGCGAGGAAGCAGATGCACAGAGACAAAAGAAGGGCAAATCCTCAAATTATACTCTTATTGCATTAAAAGGACTTTTTTTCAAATATAAGCCTCGCAATGCGACAATAATTGTTGACGGAGTACAGCGTGAATATAAAGACGTATGGCTTGCTCCTACAATGAACGGAAGATACCTGGGCGGCGGGCTTATGGTTGCTCCCGCACAGGACAGGCTCAACGAAGAGCATACTGTTTCGGTTGTTTTAATGCATGACATAGGGAAGCTGAGAGCCCTTACGATTCTGCCCTCTCTTTATAAGGGCGAGCATATAAAAAACACGGACGTAATTGAGGTTCTTACGGGCAAGGATATTAAAATAACCTACGAAATGCCCGCGCCTATGCAGATTGACGGAGAAACCATAAAGGATGTTCTTTCCTGCGAAGTCAGAGCTGTATAAGCACACGGTAAATTTTTATTAATACTTTATATATATTTAGCGCTCCCGGGAAATTTTCCGGGAGCGCAGTTTTTATGATATGAAAGAAGTTTTACCGTCAGCCGCTTTATATGCAGGCAAGCTTTTGTTATTCTGAAAGGGCTTTTGCAGCTTCAGCCTGAGCCTGTCTTCTCTTGTTGAGCTCATCCATAATTCTTGTGCGTTCCTTACCTGAAATCTTGTAGAAGAACATAGGAAGTGCACAAAGAAGCATACTGATGCCGGGGATGATGGAAACAAGGGAGAACATTGCAAAGTTCTGCGTTTTTGTAAGCTCTGTTGCAGCAACAACAACCTCACTTGAAAGCATCTTTGAGGGGTCAATATCAATGAACATATACATAAGTATGATGCCCGTTGTAGCAAGTGCGTTACCGAGCTTGTTTACGAAGCCCTGTAAAGCGGAGCCGAGACCGTTATCTCTGAAGCCCGTTTTCAACTCAAGATAGTCCAGACAGTCGCCGATCATTGCATTTGATACAACGTTGAGTACGCCGAGAGGAATGCTTGAGATAAGAATAAAGGGGATACAGATATAAAGATTTGCAGTAAACCAACCGATAAGGGTTGTGAATATGCTTGCTACAAAGCCTGCAAGGCAGGTGGTGATAAGGATTTTCTTATAGTCAAATTTTCTTATGAGCTTGGGCATAAGAAGCTGAGCGCCGAACATACCAACAAGAGCGCATACCTGGAAAATGGTTTTAACTGATGATACGCTTTCTGCAATATATTTTGTTCTTAATTCAAGTGACAGGTCGGATGTAAGCTCGGGGCCGATATAGAAAGCATAACGTGCAACGTGAACGGCTGCTGCCTGCACCATATATCTTCCGCTTGAAAGAACGCCCATTGTTACGACAAGCATAAGGGGCTTGCAGGTGAAAATTCTTTTGAGTGCGGTAGGCTCACCGGGCTTTCTTTCCTTTGCGGGAGGAATAACTCTTTCCTTTATGTGGAAATAGGAGTTTCCGTACATTACGGCACCGATTACAACACAAACGCCTGCGATTATAAGATAACGCTGCTTTTCATATTCAATACCGGTGGAGCCGAGAAGCGTAGGAAGGGTAAAGCCGGCAACCAGGAAGAGTACCTCGGGAAGGGCAGAGCCTATACTGTTGAGGTTCTTTGTGTAGGAAATAACGTAGCCTCTTTCGTCTGCATTGGGGGTCATAAGATTGGGAATTCCCCAGAAGGGTACGTCAGCAAGTGTGTAGCACATACCCCAGAGAATGTAGGTTACGGCAGCATATATCATAAGCTCGGTCTTGGGAAGGTCGGGAGAGATATAAAGAAGCACCGTAAGAATTGCAATTGGGGCAATGCCGTAAAGAATATAGGACTTCATTTTTCCGTGCTTCGGATTTGCCTTATCTGCAATTATACCCATAAGCGGGTCGTTTATTGCGTCCCACACACGTGCAAGAAGCATAAGAAGCATTACGAACATCAGGGGAAGCTGTAATACGTTTACGTAATAGTCGCTGATGTAGCTTGACATCATTGCGTACATCATACCCTGACCCATAGCACCTACTGCGAACATATTAAGCTCTTTTTTAGGCACTACAAAGCCGGGAGGAGTCTGTTTTTTCTCTTTTGCCATTGTTTTTTCTCTCGCTTTCGTATTCAGTTTTTTCTCAATGCCCCGAGAAGCACTCCCGAATCAGGGAAGTCTCCTATGGTTTTGCAGTAATGAGAATAAATCACTTTCATATTTTTGTCAACACCTATAAGGGCAGGGAGCTGTAATTCACGCTTGCCCGAGGTGCTTTCTTCCGTAAAGGATTTAACCATATCCGTTTGGAGAAGATTATGTACGTCGCCGTTTGTCATTTCCTCGAACATCCTGTCACCTGCAACCATACTGATTATGCTGTTGGCTTCAAAGATGTTATATTTGTCGTAGAATTTACACTCGGGGTCTGCTATAAGCTCAAAGGGATAAAAGCTCTGATACTGTGCTAATTCCTCTGCGGTGTTCTGCAGAACGAATTTCAGGTCAATGCCGAACATTGTAAAAACTCTCTGATATTTTTTGAAGGTTTCAAGCGTCTTTACTGCTATTTCGCACTCTATATATCTTGAGAATACAAGGAGTGTCTTTTTTGAAACGTTGTGCTTGAGAAGCTTTCCTGCTCCGTAAGGGGAGTTGTAGACAAAGTCTGACAGCAAATCTCCCTTTTCGAGCTTCTTGTGATACGGCTTGCCGTTTGCTTTCCTGTTCTCAATAACGGAATTTACGGCAGCTTTGAATCTTTCCATTGTTTTTTCAAGGGTTACTCTCGCACAGGCAAGATTGATTCTCTGGAAGCCTCTGCCGAGGTCGCCGAACATTTCGCCCCAGTCAAGGAATATATCTGCATTTTCGAGCATTTCCCGAAGCTCAACGTGTGTCATTCCGAGTGCTCTCATGTCAATCCACTGAAGATAAGTACCCTGGAGGGGGAATACCTTTATTTCGGGGAAATTCTCAGCCATAAAGCCTTCAATATATTTCGCATTGCCGTCGATGACCGTCAGTAATTCATCAAGCCAGTCCTCACACTCATTATATGCGGTTTTGCATGCCTCAAAGGCAAAAATGTTAAGGTGGCTCTGCAGATTCATCATCATAACCGCCTTCATTTTTCCTCTTGTCTTTTTGTCGGGAATTATGATATTTGAGCACTGAAGACCTGCAAGGTTGAAGGTTTTGCTGGGGGCTGTGCATACTGCAATATTTTCGAGTGTTTCTTCATCGAGTGTTGCCATAACGGTGTGCTCATAACCCGGCATTATAAGGTCGTTGTGAATTTCATCGTCAATAATGAAAACACCGTTTTTATTGCAGATGTCTGCAATTCTTTGTAATTCTTCCTTTGTCCAGACTCTGCCTATGGGGTTGTGGGGATTGCAGAAAATAATAGCCTTTGTTCCGGGAAGAGCTGCTTTCTCCTCCAGGTCCTCGAAATCAATGCTGTATTTGCCGTCAGATAAAATCAGTTCGCTGTAAACGAATTTTCTGCTTTTGGCGAGGACCGCCATATCAAAGGGGTAGTACACGGGAGTAAGAATAATAATTCCGTCCCCGGGCATAGTTGCCGCTTCAATAATGAGTCCCAGTCCGTTTACCACACCGGGGGTGGTTACGACCCAATCCTTTTCAATGGGAAAGTTATGTCTACTTTCCATCCAGGAGACAACTGCCTCGTAGTATGCATCCGTGGGGTCGGTGTAGCCTAAAATCTGCTCCTGCGCCAGCTTTGAGAGGGCATCCTTAATAGGCTTTGCTGTGGGGAATTCCATACCCGCATCGGATAATGGAACTGCATTAACGCTCGCATTTTTTGCGCCGTTCCACTTTGAGGAGCCGCAGCCGCTTCTGTCGGGAACACTTGTAAAATCGTATTTCATACAATTCCGCTTCCT
>JAZOWG010000194.1:0-2488 GCA_045659105.1 Acutalibacteraceae bacterium | reverse complement strand
CAGAAAGGTCTTCTCAGACTGCTCCTCTCTTATTACGCTCGGTATCACGGTCGGTGCTTATTTTTGGACTGCTTTTCACTATGAAGAGATGGGCTTTTTGGAGCTGTTTAAGGGTGTCAGCCTTGCGGGATTCTTTGATACCTTGCACGGTATTTTTTTCCTCTTCGGAGGCGGTATTGTGCTGACCGGTGTTTTTTGCGTTTTATCTAAAATTTTGTCCCATAAATTCGCTGAAATGCTGGGGAAGAATTAGCTTGTTGTGATATATCGATATATAAAACTGAGGTTGGTTTAGTAGTAATATTATGCCGACCTCTGATTTTTTTGCCGAAAAACTGTAATTTGCAATGAAATATTGTATCCTTCAGAAAATAATGCTAAAATTTATGTAAGAAAGGGCTGTAAAATCGGTTTATATAGGTGAGAGGAGGTTTTTTGATGGAAGATAAGAAAATAATAAAGCTGTTATTTATGCGTGCCGAAAAGGTAATTGATATTCTGAAGGAGCGTTACGGCAGTACCTTATACAGAATTGCAATGAACATTCTCGGCAATCATCACGATGCAGAAGAAACAACAAACGATACATATCTTGCCGTCTGGAATGCAATACCGCCTAAAGAGCCTGACCCGCTGGCTCCCTATGTGTACCGCACGGGAAGAAACATGGCATTAAAACGGTTAGAGTATCTTTCAGCCGAAAAACGAAACGGCAGGTATGATTTATCCTTGGACGAGCTTGGTGCTTGTCTGTCTGATAATGATGTTAACCCTGAAGAGGCTGTTATTATTCAGGAAATTGCCGATTCCGTAAATAGCTTTTTAGAACAAGATACTGATATGAACAGATATATTTTTATGCGTCGGTATTGGTACGGAGATGCTGTTGAGGATATAGCCAAAGCCGTCAATATGAAAAGCGGAGCCGTATCAGTTCGCCTTAACCGCATCAGAGAGAAATTAAAAGAATATCTTATTAAGGAGGGTTATTACTATGAAGCGTAAGCACGTATTGGAAGTTCTGGAAAAAATAGATGACAGACATATAAAGGAAGCTGAAAAGGCTCCCCGAAGGACGAAAAAGAGAGCGTATTGGATAGGTGCCCTTGCCGCTGTGTTAGCTGTTGTAATCGGAGTCAGCTCATTATTTGACGCCCCCGTAATAACAGCTTATGCCGTTGCTCTTCCGGGAGAAGCACGAATTATGAAGCATCCCGATTTTGATAAGTATAAAGACAGAGAAAGCTATATGGCAGACGTTGAAATATGGGAGACTCAGTTAAACAACAGAAGAGCTCTGAGAGAAAATGCCGCCCTTTCGCTTGCTTCATTTTTTACGGAGGGCTCGGCGGAATTCCTCCTTTCTGAGGGTAACAAAAATGCCGTGTGGTCACCCGTGAATGCCTATATCGGTCTTTCTATGCTTGCGGAAATAACCGACGGTGACAGCCGTAAGGAGATTTTAGATTTATTCGGTGTCGAGAATATTGATGCTCTCAGGAGTCAGGTCAGCGCAGTCTGGGAATCCGTTTATTCGGATGACAGAAATGAAATATCCACATTAGCAAATTCCCTCTGGCTTGAAGAAGGCCTTGAGTATAATCAGGATACTATGAATAAGCTTGCATATCACTATTATGCCTCCGTATATCAGACCGACCTCGGCAATAAGAGCTCGGATAAGGCAATAGGGCAGTGGCTTGATTTGAACACGGGCGGATTATTAAAGGACAGCACAGATAAAATTAATCTGTCTTCCGATACCGTTCTTGCACTCTATTCAACACTTTATCTGCAGGCAAAATGGAGTGATGAGTTTAACGGCAAAAATAATACTGACGGTATTTTTCACGGTGCTGAAGGTGACACAAACGTCACATATATGAATAAAAAGCTTTGTCAGATGTATTATTATTGGCACGATGACTACAGTGCCGTAGCCTTAACTCTTAAAAACGGCGGAACAATGTGGTTTATTCTTCCCGACGAAGGAAAAACAACTGCAGACGTGTTAAGTGGCGGCACTTACGGAGAAATGATTTCCTCGAATAGCGGTGAGGATGGCTGGCAGAACAAAAAGTATATGAAGGTTAATTTATCTGTTCCGAAGTTTGACGTTTCCTCTTCCGTTAACTTAAAGGACGGACTCGGTAAAATGGGAGTAACAAAGGTATTTGATATAAAAAGCTCAGATTTTACGGCAATTACATCGGATACTCCCGTGTATGTAACATCGGTCAATCAGTCCGCAAGAGTTGAAATCGATGAAAAAGGTGTAAAGGCTGCAACTTATATAGAAATTCCCGGTGCCGGGTCTCCTATGCCTCCCGAGGAAATAATAGATTTTGTTCTTGACAGACCATTTATCTTTGTGATTTGCAAGGGTCATTTACCGCTCTTTACGGGTGTGGTAAACAATATCTGAATAATTTTTACAGCCATCGGTTTACGCCATATTCCGATGGCTTCTTTTTTTGCAGGAAAAATA
>JAZOWG010000193.1:0-8201 GCA_045659105.1 Acutalibacteraceae bacterium | reverse complement strand
TCCCTCGTTATCGGGGAATGCGCCCTGTTTTCTGAAAACGCCGTCCTGACGTAAAGCCATTGTAACCGCTCCTTATTTCAGTTTTCTCAGAATCCTCGTAATAAGTCCTATGAAATGCTTTGCCTTATCTAAAAGATGTGTGTAGGAGAAGAAGAGAAGCTTATTTCCTACCATAATATATTCACCGACGTATTCAATTTCATCGGAGCCGAAGCTCTTCTTGAAGGCTAAAATTCCTTCGAATTCGCCGTTGGGCTTTGCCCTTCCGAGAGTGCCGTCCTCGGCAACAGGAGTTTTGTCAAGAAGCACGTAACCTAAATCGTGGAAGGCGCTTCCCTTTTCAATACTGTGGCAGATGCGCTTGAAATTGAAGAAATGGCTGGCTCTTAGGTTGTTTCTGAGAAGATTTCTCGAGCCGCCGAAAATGCAGGAGGACATATTACCGTAGTGAAGAGTCATACCGCCCGAAACACAGATAAGGTCCTTATGGGTATTCTCTGTCTCTCTTTTTCTTTCCTCGTAATGCTCAGTCTGTTTATCGATTGAATCGATTTCCTCAGTAATTCCCCTCTTTTTCTTTTCGGGGGCGGTTTCAAGAGCCTTAAGCAGCTCTTCTTTTCTGCTGAGCCTTTCTGCCTGCTGGCTGTTATCCTTATTTTTATCATAATATACAAGCATTATGTCAAAGCCGTCTTTTCCGAAAACTCTTAAAAGATGCTTGCAGTATTCTCCGTCTCTCTCAAGGAAATTATTTCTCTCGGAGGTATCGGACATAACGCTTAAAAAGTCCTCGAGAATCGAAGGGTCCTTTTCAACGTCCTCAATCGTGTATATCTTATGGACAAGACCTCTTGCCTCACCCACACGGACAGAATATCTTACGCCCTTTTCAAAGGTTTTAAGAAGCTTTTCGGGGGTATATTTTTCTCCCGTCTCGCTTTCAAGCCTTGTTATAAGCTGCAAGGGAGATTTATAAAGTGTCTTTGATGCATCCGTGTTCAGCTGAAAGCCGTTGTCCGTAAACAGCTTATGCGCCGCCTTGCCCTCTTCCATATCCTCACCGTTTATGCGATTGGGAATAAGGGGGTCGTAGAAAAGAGCGGTTATGTGATTCTTTTTAAGCTGTTTTTTTATAAATGCACAAAAGCCTCTGAAAAGCTCCCCGTTTTTATGGTCACAGCACGCACCCGAGGGAATATACCATATTTTACCCGCTCCGGGGAAAGTTCTTTCAAGCACAAGGGCGGTCAGCACCATATTGCCTGATTCGTCCTTGCCGGAAAAGAAATAAGATTTCCAGGCAGTTTTTACCCTTGCCCATTTTTCGGAATGAAGATAATTTCCGCCGTGAGTAAGAACAAACTCCTCAAATGCGGCTAAATCCGTTTCCTTATCAAATATATATTTCATTGTTATTTACCCTCGTAAAAAGACATTACCGCCTCGTGGTCGGAATAGTGTACCTTTTCGCCTTTTATTTTCTGTATTGTTTCGTGCCCCTTACCGAGAATAAGCACAATATCGTCCTTTTCTGCAATGCTTAAGGCATAATGCACAGCCTCGGTACGGTCAACAATAATTTTATATTCTCCGCCCTCTTTTTCCACAAAGGAAGCAATTTCCTTTGCAATTGCCTCGGGATCTTCAAAATTGGGGTCGTCCGTTGTTATTATACTTAAATCCGCTTTTTTACCGCAGACAAGACCCATTTCCTGACGTCTTAACTGTGCTCTGTCTCCGACTGAGCCGTAAACACAGATTATCCTTCCGTGAGGATATGCCTTTACGGTGTCAATTACGGAATTAAAGCTCTGTCCGTTATGAGCATAATCTATAATAACCGCGAAATCCGAGGGCACACTCATAAGCTCGTTTCTGCCCTTTACCCTTGCCTTTTCAAGAGCGGCGGCTATTTTTTCATTTTCTATACCGTATTGCTTACAGACCGCAACAGCAGCAAGAGCATTATATACGCTGTAAAATCCCGGCATTGCGATTTTTGCCTCAAATTCACCGTCGGGAGTGCTGCAGTCAAAGCCCACACCGAAGAAATCCGCCGTGCGAAGATTATGAATACCGCCTGCAGAGAAATCGGCAGTCCCCTCAACGGAGAATTTTTTCACGGGGCAGGAAACTTCCTTAATAATTTCCTCGGAGAACAAATCGTCCTTATTGAATATTGCAGTACCGCATTTTTTGAAGAGCTGCTTTTTCCAGTAGCTGTACTCCTCGAAGCTGTCGTGCTCTGCTCCGCCTATATGATCGGGAGAGAGATTGGTAAATACGGCTGTGCTGAAATGCACGTCGTCAACCCTGTGGGTTTTAAGACCTATGGAGGATACCTCTATACAGCAGGTCTTACAGCCTGCATCCGCCATAATTCTTAAAATTCTGTGTATTTCATAGGATTCCGGAGTTGTGTTGACGGTGGGAATGTGATTTTCGTCATAATATGCGCCAACGGTACCTATAACACCGCTTTTTATACCGCACTCGTTAAGGATTGTGGCAAGCATATGGGTCACGGTGGTTTTGCCCTTTGTGCCCGTTACACCTATAACGTCAATTTCCTTATCGGGATGCGAAAAGAAGTTTGCACTTATCTGAGAAAGCACCGCTCTGGAATTGTTTACGTATATACACACGGCATCCGAAGGTAAATCAACCTTCCTTTCAAGGAGAAACACCCTTGAGCCTGCAAGATAGGCGCTGTGCGCATAGTCGTGACCGTCGGAAAAAGCTCCCGTAAGGGCAACAAATATCTTTCCCTCTCCTGCATTTCTTGAGGAATAGACAATGTCCGCAATTTCACGGTCTGCAAAATCCGGGCAGGTGTATTCAACGTTTCTGAAAATTTCAGATAAAAGCATTTTCTTCATTCCTTTATATAACCTCTGTCAGCATCAGGATTATGCTGTTTGAGACAAGCATCCCCTCGGGAGTAAGGACAAGTCTTCCGTTCCTTATTTCACCGAGACCCTGACTGACAAGCTTTTCTGTAAGCTTTATGAATTCTTTATTTTTTTCTTCAAGGGAAATTCCCTTATACGTGCGAAGGGAAAGCATAAGCCTTTCTTCCTCGTCACCGCCCTCGCCGTCGTACACCGCCTTTTTACCGTTAATGAAGGCGTGTATATCACGGGGAAAATAAAATCTTTTTCCGCCGTAATAGGAGTGCGCAGAGGGTCCGAAGCCGATATAGGGAGCGTTTTCCCAGTATTTCATATTATGCCGTGAAAAAAAGCCCTCTTTACAGAAATTGGAAATTTCATAATGCAAATAGCCCTTTTCCCTTAAGTACTGCGACATAAAAAGATACATATCGGCAGTTTCATCCTCATCGGGGAGGTTTAGTTTTTCTGCGTTTTTATGATAAAAGGTTCCCTCTTCTATCTTGAGCATATATGCGCTTATGTGAGGCACTCCGAGGGAAGAAGCAAAGCTCAGGCTGTCCTCAAGCGTTTTCATATTACTGTCGGGCACACCCACCATAACGTCAAGGGAAATATTCCCGATTCCTGCCTCCCTTGCGTGCTCTACGGCTTTTTCCGCGTCGGATGCCGTACCCCTTCTTCCGAGCTTTCTTCTCTCACTGTCCGAGGAGGACTGCATACCGAGAGAAATTCTGTTAACACCGTTCTCTGCGGCACTCTGCAGAAATTCTCTGAGGCCAGGGGACGAGGGATTACATTCCACGGTAATTTCAGCATCTTCTGAAACGCTGAAACTCTCTCTTGCCGTATCAAGTATCCGCTGAAGCTGTGAAGGACTTAAAAGTGAGGGTGTTCCGCCGCCGAAATAGATTGTATCAACGGAAATTTTTTTATCCTTTTTTACAAACTCTCCGATTCTGTCAAAGGTCTTCATCTCCTGACAAAGGGCATTTACGTAAACGTCTGTAAGCCCTTTGTCCGTGAGAGAGTAAAAATCACAGTAGGGACACTTGCTCTGACAGAAGGGAACGTGAAAGTAAAGTCCTGCTTTAGTCCTGTCCATCGAGCTTGAGTATTGCCATAAAGGCTTCCTGAGGAACCTCAACGGTACCGAACTGACGCATTCACTTTTTACCCTCTTTCTGCTTTTCAAGCAGCTTCTTCTTACGGGTAATGTCACCGCCGTAGCACTTCGCAAGAACGTCCTTACGCATAGCCTTGATGGTTTCTCTGGCTATGACCTTTCCGCCTATTGCAACCTGAACGGGGATTTCAAACATCTGTCTCGGGATATTGTCCTTGAGCTTTTCCGCAATCTTACGGGCTCTGGGATATGCCTTTTCGGAATGGATAATATATGAAAGGGCGTCTATTACGTCACCGTTAAGAAGCACGTCAAGCTTTACGAGATTTGACTTTTCGTAGCCGATAAGCTCATAGTCAAAGGATGCATAACCACGGGTACGGGTTTTGAGCGCATCAAAGAAATCGTAGATAATTTCATTTACGGGAAGAACATAGTGGATATCCACACGGTCGCCCGAAATGTAGTCCATATTCTTGAAAATACCGCGTCTGTCCTGACAGAGATCCATTATTGTGCCTACGTATTCCGTGGGGGAATAGATGTGGGCATCTGCTATGGGCTCTTCTACAAAATCAATTATTGCAGGGTCGGGATAGTTTGTGGGATTGTCGATATCAACCACGGATTTATCGGAAAGATGAACCTTATAAATAACGCTGGGAACGGTAGAAACAAGATCGAGGTCGTATTCTCTTTCAAGACGCTCCTGAATGATTTCAAGGTGCAGAAGTCCTAAGAAGCCGCAGCGGAAGCCAAATCCCAATGCACCCGAGGTTTCGGGCTCGAATGACAATGCTGCGTCGTTCAGCTGTAATTTCTCGAGAGCTTCTCTGAGAGATTCGTAATCGGCGCCGTCTGCAGGATAAATACCGCAGAATACCATGGGATTTACCTTTTTGTAGCCGGGAAGAGGCTCAGCTGCAGGTGCGTCCGCTTTCGTTACGGTGTCACCTACTCGTGCATCAACAACACTCTTTATTGATGCCGTTATGTAGCCTACCTCGCCTGCCTTTAATTCCTTTGCAGGCTCAAGAGAGGTTGCACCCATTCTGCCCACCTCAACAACGGTGAACTGTGCACCCGTTGCCATCATTTTCATAGTGTCTCCCGGACGAAGCGTTCCGTCCATTACTCTTACGTAAACGATAACACCCTTGTAGTTATCGTAAACCGAGTCGAAAACAAGTGCCTTGAAGGGTGCATCGTCGTCACCCTCGGGACAGGGAATGTATTCTACAATCTTTTCGAGAACCTCAGCTACGTTTTCACCCGTCTTTGCAGACACTCGGGGGGCAATGGAGCAGTCAAGACCTATAATGTCCTCAACGTCCGCACATACTCTGTCGGGGTCTGCGGCAGGAAGGTCGATTTTGTTTACCACGGGTACCAATTCAAGGTCGTGGTCAAGTGCAAGATAGGTGTTTGCAAGAGTCTGTGCCTCAACACCCTGAGTTGCGTCAACAATAAGAATTGCACCCTCGCAGGCGGCAAGAGAACGGGAAACCTCGTAATTGAAGTCAACGTGACCGGGAGTATCTATGAGGTTAAGCTCATAGGTTTTTCCGTCCTTTGCCTTATAATTGAGAGTTACGGCACGAGCCTTGATGGTAATGCCTCTCTCCTTCTCAATGTCCATATTGTCGAGAATCTGCTGCTGCATATCACGCTTCTGAACAGTCTCCGTAAGCTCAAGAAGACGGTCGGCAAGAGTTGACTTACCGTGGTCAATATGAGCTATAATTGAAAAATTTCTGATGTGTTCCTTTTTTACTTTCATAAAAATATCCTTTATATATTAAAATATCAAATTACTGATGCTTTTTCCTGCAGACTTTTGCAGGCAGTACGGCAACGCACGGGAAAGTGTTCAGAAATTGCCGTATTTGTGTTTTTCGGCTCTGGCAAGCTGTACACAGGTACCGCGAAGAGCCGAAAAACAAGCACCCTGTAACTATAAATGTGAATGAAAATAAATATTTTTTTATCTTTGTTTTGTCGTGGTTGAAACACTTAATTTTTTTTGTGCGTCAAAGACGGTGATTTGTGGACATCTTTCCCTTATCACAAGGTGTCATTATGAGATTTGAAGCCCTGCCCCAGAACCTCGGAGGAATCGGTTATAATGATAAAAGGATTCTTATCATAGAAGGCTACAACCGACCTTACACGTGATACCTCGTGTGCACGCACGACACACATAAGAAGCTTTCTTTCCCGGCCGGTGTATCCGCCCTGAGCGGGAAGTATTGAAACTCCGCGTCCGCAGACTGCAATAATATCCTTCGTGACCTGCTCGTAGCTGTCCGTCATTATAAACATAAGCTTTGAATGGCTTCTGCCTGCCACAACGTAATCTACGGCGACGGACGAAAGGAATATAATGATAATGGAATACAGCACGCTTTCCACACTCTTATAAACAATACCCGAAAGGACAACCACCACAAAATCGCAGATAAGAATGAGCTTACCCACAGAGAAATGCGGAAATTTAAGCCTTAAAAGACGGGCAAGAATATCAAGTCCGCCGGTAGTTGCACCGCCGAGGAATACAACTCCGAGCCCTGCACCTGCAATAATTCCGCCGAAAATAGCCCCTACAAGCTTTTCCTCTCCGTGAAAAGCAAGATCGTAACGGGTTGCAAAATAGCTTATAAGGTCAATAAAGCCCGACATAATTGCCGTTGAAAAGACCGTGCGGGCAATAAAACGAAAGCCGAATTTTTTCCATGCAATAATAAAAAGCGGAATATTGGCAACAAAGACAAAGGTACCCGTGGAAATAAAGGGAACAAGGTAATTCACAAGAATACCCAGACCCGTCACACCGCCTGCGGCAAATTTTAAGGGTGTTACGAAAAGCGACACCGCCGCAGAGTACATAAAGGTACCGACAACGCACATAAGAAGCTCTGTTGCCGTTGCTATTATTCTTTTGGTTTTATCGTTTGCGCTGATTTTTTTACTCATTATTAAGCACCTCAGAGAATATAAAATCAAGCCGTTCAAAATCTTTTTTAAGGTAAAGGTAGCCTATAAGTGCTTCAAAGCCCGTGGACTTGTGATACTGAGCCTCCGATTTATTCTTCGGCGTATGCCCTGCGTGGGCATTTCTGCCTCTTTTGAAAACGGCAAGCTCATCCTCACGAAGAAGCGGCATAAGCACGTCCGTCATATCCGCCTGAAAATCGGCATTTACAAGCCTTACGGTGTCCTTATGAAGGTCCTTCACACGTGCCTCGCCCTTGGAAAGAACGTGCTTTCTTATAAAAAGCTCATACACCGCATCACCGATAAAGGCAAGGGACAGACCGCTTAAATTTCTGTAATCAACGTCCGCCGATAAATTATCAAGCTTTAGGATATCAGGGCACATACTGGAACTCCAGGTCATAAATAATTACGGTATCGCCTTCCTGAACGCCGCGGTTACGAAGCTCCTCGAAGACACCGCTGTTTTCAAGCACTCTCTGCAAATACTGCAGGGATTCGTAGTCGTCAATATCGGTTTTGTTGAGGATTTTAAGAAGCCATTCTGCTTCGATGTAATAATCTCCGCCCATTTCGGTAATCTTAAAGCCTTGGTCACGCTTCTTTTCGAGCATTTCCATAGGAACACCCTCACTTTCGAAGCGCTTGATGGGGGGAAGCTCGTTAAGCTTTGCCGCAACGGCATTTATAAGTTCCTGGGTTCCCTCCTGAATGGGGGCAATTATCTCGAAATACTGCAGTCCCTGATCCTCAATGAACTTTCTGAAGGAAGCTAACTGCTCGTCAGTTGCAAGGTCGATTTTGTTCGCCGCAACAATCTGAGGACACTTTGTAAGCTCGGGATTGAATACCTCAAGCTCTTTATTTATAATCTTGAAATCTTCAATGGGGTCTCTTCCCTCACTGCCCGAAACGTCAACAATATGAACGAGCATACGGCATCTTTCAACGTGACGCAGGAAACGGTGGCCGAGACCTACGCCCTCACCTGCACCCTCAATAAGCCCGGGAATATCAGCCATAACGAAGGAGCTTTCAGGTCCCATTCTTACAACACCTAAAACGGGGGTAAGGGTTGTGAAATGATAATTCGCAATAACAGGCTTTGCTTCACTCACAACGGAAATAAGGGTGGACTTGCCTACATTGGGGAAGCCTAAAAGTCCTACGTCTGCAAGAAGCTTCAATTC
>JAZOWG010000192.1:0-2124 GCA_045659105.1 Acutalibacteraceae bacterium | reverse complement strand
ACAGTTGATGAGCTTATGGAAATGCTTTACATAGGTAAAAATACAGCATATCAGCTTTTGAACAGCGGAGAATTGCGAGCCTTTAAAATAGGCAAAGTAACCGTCAAATAAAACCGCGTCCTGTAAGAAAACGAAAGCCTCGCCGAAAGTGGCGAGGCTTATTGATTATCAAGTATTAAAAGGCAGAAAGAGTGTTCCGGCAGGGCGAGAGAATAATAATGTCAGATATTTCTCTGCGTCAAGTCCGTTTACCTGAGCAGTTGATATCACAGAATATAATGCAGCACTACATTCAGCACCCCTGGCTGTATTGTTGAAAAGCCAGTTTTTTCTGCCTATGGTGAATGGCCTTATCGCATTTTCTGCTCTGTTGTTATCAATCGGAATATTTCCGTTTTCAAGAAATGTGTAAAGATATTTCTTCTCGTTGAGCGCATATCCCACTGCTTTTGCGAGTTTACCCTTTCCGCTGATGTTCTGGTTATCAAGCCATACGAAGAAAGCATCGAGTAAAGGTTTTACCTTCACAAGACGCTGTTTGTATCTTTCTTCTGCTGAAAAATCTTTCATAAGATTTTCTTCATGATAAATCTGATTGCAGAAGTCTACTGCTTTAGCTGCTATTGATGTGCTATGTAATGATTTGTCTTTAGGGAGTGCTTCAACGAAATGCCTTCTCGTGTGTGTCCAGCATCCACAGCGTTTCACACCGATAACGGCATTGTATCCGTCATAACCGTCACAAATCAGATAGCCATTATAGCCTTTTAGGAATTTGGCAGCATGCTCTCCTTTCCTTGTGGGATGATAATCAAAGATTATTATGCTCTTATCGTTAATCTTACCATTACAGTAAACCCACATTCTTGATTCGGTAGTCGCCTTTCTGCCTTCCTCATGAAGCACCTGAATGTGTGTTTCATCAGCATGAATGACTTCTCCCTCTATCAGAATTCTATGCATTTCTTGTACGATAGGCTCACACCATTTTTCAGCTGCGTAGCATACCCAGTTAGACATGGTTGCTTTCAGTAATGGTATACCTTTGGATTTGAAGTCTTTCTCCTGTCTATGTAAAGGCACAGCTTTACAAAACTTCTCATAAACAATATGTGCAAGGAGGTCAGGAGAACAAAAACTGTGAGGAATTATCGGCTTTGGATAATCTGCAAATCTGATATGACAGGGTTCGGTACTTTTTTCAGGATTCATACCACATTCTTTGCATTTGTATTTTTTGGCAATATGACGACGGATATAGAATTTACCCGGTATGTAAACCAATTCGTCGTATACCTTTTCTTCACCGATTTCTTCCATTTCAGAACCGCACTTTTCGCATATTGGCTCATTTTCGTCATGTCTGATTTCGTCAATTGGCAGATTGCTCATCCATTCATCATGAGTACGCTTTTTCTTTCTCTGATGTGCAGGGACTGCGATAGTCTTTATAGGAGCAGAAACAGCCTGTTCTTCTTTCGGAAACATAGAAAGCTGTGTACCTTCATCGGTATCAAAGATAACAGAGGTCTGTTCGGTTTTTCTTCCAAATACCTGTTTCTTCAGCCATTCAAACTGTTCCTGCACAAGGGCAAGCTGTTCTTTTAATATTGCATTTTCATTTTGAAGTGCAGCATGATCTGCAACTAATTTTTGAATATCACGCTCTGACATACCACACACCAACCTTTGTTTTATGATACTATTATTATACCATAAAACCGTAGAAAAAGCAAGTAAAATAGCCGTTTTTCATCAATATATCACACTCGGTTTTCCGTCTTTTATTGCCTTGGGCTGTTCGATTTTCAGACCTTCCATAAGCCACCTTGTTTGCTGTGCGGTAAGCAGTTTTGCTTCTGTTTCATTACGCGGCCATTGAAATTTTCCATTATCAAGACGTTTATACAACAATAGAAAACCATCTCCCTCCCACAGCAAGCCTTTGATACGATCACATCGTCTTCCGCAGAATAAAAACAATGCTTTATTAAATGGATCAAGTTTCAGCTGTGCTTGTACTATCATTGCAAGTCCGTCTATTGATCGTCTCAGATCCGTATATCCGGTAACCATATATACCTGTACTCCGTTTGTCAGTTCTTTCAGCATAATTCACGAATA
>JAZOWG010000191.1:0-4571 GCA_045659105.1 Acutalibacteraceae bacterium | reverse complement strand
GAACAGCTTTTCATTTCCCGTCAGTCCGTTTCAAGCTGGGAAAACGACAGAACCCAGCCGGACCTCGAGATGCTCGGACGTCTTTCGGAAGTTTTCGGGGTTTCCGTTGAAGAGCTGGTTTACGGCAAAAAAAGAAACGTTACTCTTGAAACGGAGAAGCCCAACCACAATAATACGCTGATAATTGTTTTTTCAATATTAGGCACGCTTCTTGCAGGTACGGGGCTTGTGCTTATATTCGTTACCTTCTGGCAGAAAATGCCGCTTCTCATTAAAGCTGTCCTTTCTCTTCTTCCCCTTATTGCAGGGCAGGGAGCCGGAATTTTCGTTCTTGCTAAAAAGAAAAATAAAATTCCCTGGTGCGAGGGCGCAGGTGTTTTATGGTGCGCAGGTATCGCCGCTACGCTTACTATGATTTATAACGTTTTCAGTATGGGCTTTCCCTGGCAGAGCCTTCTTATAGCCGAGAGCGTGCTGATTCTGCCCGTTATGTTTTTGCTGAAATGCGTCAGCCCCGTTATCGTTTACTACGGCACGATAATAGCCTGGTTTTTATCCTCGGGCATATATGCGCTTGACAGCATTTTCCCTGCTCTCTCGGTAACGATAATTCTTCTCTTAATCGGCTGTGTCTTTACAAATTATATGGTAAAAACGGAGAAAAAGAGCATAAGAAGCCTTTATTCCCATTGGATAAGCATAACGGCAATTACCGTTTTTCTCATAGGCCTTACGCTTGATGTCAGCGGAGAGTTTGCTGTCGGCATAGGTGCGGCAGGTGCTGTGGGACTTTGCCTGCTTCTTATATCCCTTAAGGACAGCGACATTGCAATGCCCTACAGAATACCGGGACTTATGCTGACCTCAGTTTTTCTTTTCGGAAGCGGTGCTTTCTTTTACGGAAGCCTCAGCAACACACAGGAAAATATCGTCCTTTCTTCCGCAATAATCGGTGCGGTAATAATAAGCGCAGGGATTATTTTCCTCAGGAAAACAAAAGTAAAAGACAAAATTCTGCTTTCATATATCTGCGTGAGCACACTCTCGCTTATTGTCCTGCTGACGGTTTCTTTTTTCATTCCGTCCCGCGTATCACAAAGCAATGCCGACGAAATATTTATAACCGTGATGAAGATAATTGCAATAGCGGCAAACATTCTTCTTATGATTTCGGGAGGAAAAGAAAAGAAGCTTCTTCCCATAAACACGGGCTTTATTTCAGTAACAGCCCTTACCTTCCTTATTATTTATCAGTCTGACCTTTCAATGCTTATAAACGGTTTACTGCTTCTTTTTGCGGGTGCCGTGCTTCTCATAATCAACTACAGACTTTCAAAAAAGCCGAAAAAGATACCCGCCACGGAAAATACCGAGGAGGTGCAAAGAGATGAATAAGAAATTAAAAATTTTTCTTGCCCTTACCCTTGCAATTCAGCTTCTTGTTCCCTCGTCGCTTCTTATTTATCAGTATTCCCTTCTGATCACCGTAAAAAATCTTGAAACAGAGTACACCTTTGAAATAGCCTCTCTTTCCTTTGACGATTATTACGTGTATGAGGATTCCTTTTCCGAAATAGCCGAGGGCGACCTGAGCTTTGTTTTGGCTGAGGATTGGAGAATAAGCGCTGACAAGGTCGTACCCGTCCTCTCTCCTCAGAATAACGTGCTGATGCTTGAGAAGCTGAAGGACGGCGACAAAACGGACGTATGGTTCTATAACCGCTATTATTACAGAAACCGCAGCATAGAGCCTGAATTCTTCAGTTTCGTGAACGAAGAAGACAAGGGTGAATTAAAGCGGGATTTAAGAAACGAATACTCCCATTTCAAGGGAGACGAAGAGAATTTTGAGCACGCATACCTCACGGCAAAAATTTATAAGGGCGTATTTCTTCCCACCGCCATATATTTCAGGGGAGAAAAAATTATAAGCATTAATCTGTAACAAAACAAGACACAGAACCCGTTAAAAGGTTCTGTGTCTGTTTTTATGCCTTTTTGTAACACTTATAATAATGTGCGATATTTAAGTCCTCGTCCATATCAAGTCCGTGGGAGCCGCAGTCCCCGTCAATCTCGTGACAGCCGTGATCCATAGCGAAGCCTATCAGGGTATTGTGCTTCTGCCATTTATCCCTTATAAGGGCATCGAACATACCGTAGGTTCTTGAATTCGCACGAAGCTCTGAAATAGCCTCCTTACTTTCGGGACCGAATTTGTGCATAATTGAATCGTAATTTCCGTTATACACCGCTATAAAATCGTAATTGTCTTCCGTAATAAGCTCTGCCGCCTTTGCATTTACCTCTTCGACGGTGTCGTAGAAGAAATAATCCATATTTCTTTCGAGATAAATTTTAGACATACTGTCTCCGTCGGTGCAGACGATAGCCGCCCTTTTACCCCCTCGGATAAGGGCATCAAAAATCGTATCAATAGTGATAACAGGCTTTGTGTATGACCTGATTCCGTGAACCTCAGGCTGTGCTCCCGTATACATTGTACCGAAGCAGACGGGAGTGACCGAGGGCATAACCGTACACAGGGGAAGTCTCAGCTCGGCACGGTCTGTCACTTCCCTTAAAAACCAAGGGTATTTTTCGTCAACCCACTGAGCAATTGCATCGGGGTTGTACATAAAAATTCTGTCTGCCTTTTCACCGCCGAGGCTCTTTTCAATATACTCGCAAAGGTCGCGGTTTGCAGCTGCGGCATTTTCGGGAGCTTCAATACCCATTGCATAGCATAAAGCAGCGCAGAGTGTATCTAAAGAATTTTCGTTTTTCATATTCATTCCTCTTTTATGTAAGCTTCGGTGTTTATGTATTTATTCTACAGGAACCTGATAGGTCACACCCTCAAACTGCATTGTGACGTCTTCACGGGTGAAGCCCTCGAGAGCATATCTGTCGGAATAGTAATTGTTCTTTTCAATAGTAAAAGTAGTGTCGGGCTTGCAGGTAATCACGGTACAGCCTCTTTGTGAGCCCTGCTTATCAATACCCGAATAAGCAAAATAGTCAATGCTGTAGCCGTAGCTGAACTGAATACCCTTATATTCGAAGGTTGTGCTGTTATAGTGGTCGTGGCCGTTGAACATAGCCTTTGTGGAATCATGCTCCAGCATTTTTTCGAACATATTGTCTTCCCCGAGACCGCAGTAAATTCTTCTGCCCTGTTCACCGAGAATTCCGCCAACATAGGTAAAGTCCTCTGTGTCCTTAAAGCCGCCTTCTTCAAAGGCATACCACGCATCAGCCATCTCAACCAGCGGAATGTGGAAGAATGCGAGGGTCTTTACATTACCGTAGGTTTCCCACAGTCCGCCGTTTTCGTCTCCCTGAAGCTTCCTTATAGCCTCGGCATTTTCCTTATTCATTCTCTTAATTTCGGCTTCATACCACTCCACCTGATTTTCGTGGATGTTGTCGTAATGTCCGAGAATGCTTGTGATTATGTCATTCTTTACATAAGCCTGAGAGTCAATCATAACAAATGCCTGAGTAATGATACCGTCGGAATTTTTAACCTCAATTACGTGGTTGCCGATGCCGTCAACGTCCTCGGGACCTGAGGCGAAAAGGCAATGCTTATACTCCTCATTTTCATAGAACTTACCCATAGCCTCTCTGTCAAAGTACGAATAAGCCTCCGCATCGTGGTTACCGAAGGTCACGGTCCAGTAAACTCCGAGGCTTTCCATAAGCCTTGCAAAAGCCTCAGCTCCGCTGTAGTTATTAAAGGTGCCTGCCATATAGGGCACGGGGAAAGCGATGTCACCCGTTGCAATAACAAGGTCGGGCTTTTCCGCAGTCACCATTGTTGCTACGGCATTAAGTGCCTTTTCGTCAACGCCCTTTGACATAAAGCCGCCACCGATATGTATATCTGTCAGGTGCATTACCTTGATTTCACGGTCAGATATGAAATATTTTTCACCGTTTTCGTCTGTCACGAGTACTACGGGTTCATCATATTCAACGGGAGCATAGGATGCACCCTTCTTTATGAGATTTTCCACCGCAAGGATATTAAGAACAGCAATAAGTCCTGCAATTACCGCTATAACGGCAAGGGCAATCGCAAGCCCCTTTATTGTCTTTTTGCATTTTCTTTTTGCCACGCAAATCACTCCTTCTGTTAATTCTCAGTTAATATATCAGAAAAATATGAAATTTTCTGCTGACAGCAAAAAATTTTCAGCCTTCAAAAATGAATCTTTTGATTTTTATTCCGTCATTATATCCCAGCTCATAGAGCTTCTGAAGTCCCTCTTTTTCTCTTGTGGCGGTTTTTATGCCGAAGCAGTCCGAGGGGGCTAAAATCAGCACCCGCCCTTCTCTTTCGAGCTCAAGAATTTCCTCTATCCTCTTTTTGTAGTCGGTGTGAGAGGATGCAACTTTCTTTGCGATTTCAGGATATTTTTTAAGAAGCGCCCTTACAAGCTGCACGGGAAAAGCAGATTTTTCGTAGTCCAGCGGCAGCGTCAGGCAGATAATCAGCTTATCGCAGCCGTCAAGGAATGCCTTTTCGTAGGGAACGGGGTCAGTAACACCGCCGTCAAAGTGGT
>JAZOWG010000190.1:0-2815 GCA_045659105.1 Acutalibacteraceae bacterium | reverse complement strand
GAGAGACAACTCCTTGGCTCACAGAACGACATGGCTACGATCCGACTTCCTTTGATGAAGACGATGTTTATGATGAGGCTGATGCAACAGGCTTCATTAATCTTTACGGTCTTCCCACCAAGGTTTATGCAAAGATGAAGGCAAAGAACAACATTAAATAAGATTTCGGAGAAATTACAATGGAAAAAATGTGGGCAGGCAGATTCGAAAAGGCTCTCAATAAAGAGGCAGACGATTTTAATTCGTCAATACATTTCGACTGCAAAATGTTCAGACAGGACATAAGGGGCTCTATGGAGCACGCAGCTATGCTTGCCGCATGCAATATCATTACGGAAAAGGAAAGTCTGCAGATTATTGACGGTCTGCAGACTATTCTTGACGATATTGAAAGCGGCGCACTTCCCATAGACGAAAACGCAGAGGACATTCATATGTTTGTTGAAGCGGTGCTGACCTCCCGTATAGGGGACGTGGGCAAGAAGCTTCACACGGCAAGAAGCAGAAACGATCAGGTTGCCGTTGACCTTCGTCTTTATCTCAGAGACGAGGCAAAGGGTGTAACCGAGCTTCTGTATTCTCTTATAGAAACAGTAGTTAAGAAGGCAGAGGAAAACAAGGCTGTTATAATGCCCGGCTATACGCATCTTCAGCGTGCTCAGCCCATAACCTTCGGTCAGCATCTTTTAGCCTATGCTATGATGTTTATGAGGGATATCGGCAGAGTGAAGGATGCCGTCAGCCGTATGAATTATTCACCTCTCGGCTGTTGTGCACTTGCAGGCACAACCTATCCTACAGACAGAATGATGACTGCTAAGGCTCTGGGCTTTGACGGGATAATGCTCAATTCTCTTGACGGCGTGTCCGACCGTGACTACTGTATTGAGCTTATGAGTGCATTTTCCGTGATTATGATGCATCTTTCACGCTTCTCAGAAGAGGTTATTCTCTGGTCGAGCTGGGAATTCAAGTTCATTGAGCTTGACGATGCATACACTACGGGCTCAAGCATTATGCCTCAGAAGAAGAATCCCGATATGGCAGAGCTTGTCCGCGGAAAGACGGGCAGAGTTTACGGCGACCTTATGGCACTTCTTACAACCCTCAAGGGACTGCCTCTTGCTTATAACAAGGATATGCAGGAGGACAAGGAGGCAGTGTTTGACAGCATTGAAACCGTGAAAAAGTGCCTTTCGGTATTTATTCCCATGATAGACACTATGAAGCCTATCCCCGAGAATATGAAGAAGGCGGCACAGAACGGATTTATAAACGCAACAGACCTTGCTGACTATCTTGTAGGAAAGGGACTGCCCTTCAGAAGTGCATATAAGACGGTAGGTCAGATTGTTGGCTACTGTGTGCAGAATAAGACTATACTTGAGGATATTCCTCTCAGCAAATACAAGGAATTCGACAGTAATTTCGATGAGGACCTTTATAAGGCAATCGATCTTCAGAACTGTGTTAATTTAAGAATTTCCGCAGGCGGTACGGGTATTGAATCCGTGAATACTCAGATTGCTCAGGTAAAGAAATTCCTCGCAGACAAAGAATAACGGCGGTGTAAGCTATGACATTAAAAGGAAGAGATTTTTTAACGCTTCTGGATTTTACTCCCGAAGAAATTTCATATCTGCTGGATCTGGCGGCTCAGCTTAAGGAAAAGAAGAAAAACGGTATACTTCACGATGAGCTCAGAGGCAAGAATATTGCCCTTATTTTTGAGAAGACCAGCACACGTACAAGAACAAGCTTTGAGGTTGCCGCACACGACCTTGGTATGGGCACGACCTACCTTGACCCTCAGAGCTCACAGATAGGCAAGAAGGAGAGTATTGCCGATACTGCAAGAGTGCTTTCGGGCACCTTCGACGGAATTGAATACCGCGGCTTCGGTCAGGAGATTGTGAATGAGCTTGCCGAGTATTCCTCCGTGCCTGTGTGGAACGGTCTTACCAACGAATTCCACCCCACTCAGGTTCTTGCGGATTTCCTTACAATAAAGGAAAAATTCGGGAGCCTTAAGGGCACAAAGTTCGTCTATATGGGAGATGCCCGTTACAATATGGGTAATTCTCTTATGATAGGCTGTGCAAAGATGGGTCTTGAATTCACTGCCTGCTGTCCCGCAAAGTATTTCCCCGAGGAATGGCTTATTGAAAAATGTCAGGAAATTGCAAAGGAAACGGGTGCAAAGCTTCACTTCATTGAAGAGCCCGAAATTGCATGCAAGGACGTTGACGTTATCTATACCGACGTGTGGGTTTCAATGGGTGAGCCTGTCGAGGTGTGGGATGAAAGAGTAAAGGAGCTGCTTCCTTATCAGGTAAATGCCGATACTATGAAAATTGCAGGTGAAAACTGCATCTTCATGCACTGTCTTCCTGCTCTTCACGACCGTAAAACGAAAATCGGCAAGGAAATGGGTGAAAGATTCTCTCTCGAGGCATTTGAGGTTACAAACGACGTGTTTGAAAGTGAAGCTTCCGTAGTTTTTCAGGAGGCAGAAAACCGTATGCATACCATCAAGGCAGTTATCCTTTCTACCCTTAAATAAAGAATTAAGAGACTGTAAAAAGCGCAGAACGTATAAAACAATATAACTCAAGGGGTTCCGACAGGATTTATTCCTGTAAGAACCCCCTTTGTTATGCTATCGGGTTGTTATCTTACTCAGTTACAGCCGCATCCGCAGTTGTTCTGATTGCAGCCGCAGCCGCAGTTGTTGTTCTGGTTACAGCCGCATCCGTTGTCGCCGGTAAGAACGAGGATGAGGATGATGAAAAGAATCCAGTAGCTGTTGCATCCG
>JAZOWG010000189.1:0-26611 GCA_045659105.1 Acutalibacteraceae bacterium | reverse complement strand
TCGCTCGTTTTTATGTGGCAGATATCGAAGCCTATGATTCTGATTTTTGCCCTGACGGTTCCCGTATCGCTACTTTTTACAAGATACCGTTCAAAAAAGGTACGTCCCCTTTTCAGCAGAAGAGCAAAAAAATACGGAGAACTAAACGGCTTTGCAGAGGAAATGCTTACAGGCTCACGAACAATTTCCGCATACGGACGGCAGAATGTCATATCCTCACGCTTCAACAAAATCAACGGTGAGGCTATGGATGCCTTTTATAAGGCAGAATACAATGCCGCACTTCTTTTTCCCACAATCAATTTAATCAACAACATCTCCCTTACCCTTGTTGCGGTAATGGGCGGAATACTCTATATGTATTCCCAGAACGGCACTGTTCTTGCAACGTCAGCCTTCTTTATAACGCTTGGCGGTGTTGCACAGTTTGTTCAGTATTCAAGAAAATTTGCCGGCCCCATAAATGAGTTTTCCAACATTCTTCACGAAATTCAGTCGGCATTTTCAGCAGCAGAGCGTGTTTTCAGAATCCTTGACGAAGAGCCCGAAAAAGAAGATGCGGCAGATGCAAAAGGCTTAACGGAAGTAAAGGGCGATGTAAGTCTTCAGGACGTAACCTTCGGCTACACTGAGGACAAAATTGTACTTAAAAACGTATCCGTATCGGCAAAGAAGGGACAGACCGTGGCAATCGTAGGTCCCACGGGAGCAGGCAAAACCACGATAATCAATCTTCTTATGCGCTTTTACGACCACCGGAAGGGTGAAATTCTCATTGACGGCATTCCATCAATCGACATAAAACGTACAGACCTTCGTCTTGCATTCAATATGGTGCTTCAGGATACCTGGCTTTTCTGCGGTACAATTTACGACAACATCGTTTACGGCAGAGAGGATGCTACTCCCGAGGAGGTATATAAGGCGGCAAAATCCGCAAAAATTGACTCCTACATAAGAAGCCTTCCGGACGGATACGATACCGTGCTTTCAGATGACGGTGTAAATATCTCTAAAGGTCAGAAGCAGCTCATCACCATTGCCCGTGCTTTCCTTTCAAAGGCCCCCATTCTTATTCTTGACGAAGCAACCTCAAACGTTGACTCCCGCACCGAAATACAGATACAGAACGCTATGACGGCGCTTATGGAAAATAAAACCTGCTTTATTATCGCACACAGACTTTCCACAATTCAGAATGCAGATACCATTTTAGTCGTAAAGGACGGCACGATTATTGAGCAGGGCAACCATGATGAGCTGATTGAAAAGCACGGCTTCTATTATTCCCTTTACCACTCGCAGTTCAATTAATGTTGACACTACAGATAAATGAATATAAACTATTTTTGAGGTGAATCACATTGAATATAAAATTAATCGGCGAACCGAAAATTGTTATGACTAATACCGAAAGCCATCACGCTTATTTTGCCTGGCCTACAATTGCAAAGCTTCAGAACGGCAGAATCTGTGTCGGTGCCTCGGGCTACAGAGTTGAACACATCTGTCCCTTCGGCAAGGGAGTTTTAGCCTTCAGTGACGATAACGGAGAAACCTATTCGAAGCCCGTACCCGTTTTCGATACTGTGCTTGATGACAGAGACGTAGGGCTTTGTGTTTTCGGGAAAAGCGGTCTTATCGCAACCTCTTTCAATAATACCCTCGAATTTCAGAGAGAAAATATGCCACAGACCGAGGAATGCTTCAATTACATAAATTCCGTTTCTCCCGAGGAGGAAGAACGAGATCTCGGCATAAGCTTCAGAATCAGCAAGGACTGCGGCGAAACCTGGAGCAAAATTTACAAATCCCCCGTTTCCTCTCCTCACGGTCCTATGGAACTTCGCGACGGCACCGTTTTATGGATAGGAAGACGGCTCGGTGTACAAAATCATATTGAAGCACACAGAATAAATACCGAAAACGGAGAAATGACACTGCTCGGAGATATGGAGATTTATAAGTATGAGGAATTTGATAATATCCCCTTTTACGAGCCCCATGCAATAGAGCTCCAAGACGGAAAAATAATCTGCCATCTTCGTGCTGAGGGAGAGGATGATTCGTATCTGACTCTTTTTCAGACCGTATCTTCTGACGGCGGTAAAACATGGAGCAAGCCCGTACAGATTATAAAGGATGATGACGGCGCACCCGCACATCTTTTTATGCACTCCTCAGGAGTCCTGATTTCAACCTTTTCACACAGAATGAAGCCTTACGGTATATGGGCAATTTTCAGTAAGGACGGCGGTGAAACCTGGAGCAGAGAAAGTGTTATTTTTGAAGGTAAGGACACAGACGATCTCGGTTATCCCTCAACAATCGAGCTTTCTGACGGCAGTATGATTACCGCATTTTATACAAGAGAAAACGACTATGTTCCTGCTGTTATAATGCAGCAGAAATGGTCGTTTGACAAATAAAAGCATAAAAATTCCGCTGAGAATAATCTCAGCGGATTACTTATTATTTTCCGTATATCTTCAGATTGACTTTATAATTTTCTACTCTTATGCCGTCTGCTTCAAGGCGGCTTTTTTGCGCTTCAATTCCGCCGAAGGCATAGCAGGGGCTTAATTTTCCGCTGCTGCTTACCACCTTATAGCAGGGATATTTATCCCCGTCGGGGTTAGCGTGCAAAGCATTACCTACAGCCCTTGCCCATTTTTTATTCCCCATAATTTCCGCCAACTGACCGTAGGTTATCACCTTCCCGCTCGGAATCTTGGTCAGCAATTCATAAACCTTCTGTTTGCTGAAGCCGTTTTTCATTTTCCACTCTTTTCTTGTAAGTGCATACACAAAATGAAGCACACCGTTTTCGTCGGAATATTCCTTTATTCTCTTCATTCCCGCTGAAGCGGCGGTGGAATAAGACGGCACGTTTGAGTGTGTCATATAAGAATACACGGCATCGAATTCTGTATTATTGAAGCACCAGTCACGGACAGCCGATACGGCTTCCTTGGCATAGCCCTTCCGCCAATGGCATTTGTGTATATGATAGCCTATTTCGGGAAGCTGAACGCCGTCAATATTCTGCATTGTGATACCGCAGTCCCCGATAAACTGTCCCGTTTCCTTCAGTTCAATAGCCCACAAACCAAAGCCGTATTTTTCGTAGTTATCAAAGCTCCAATTAAGCCATCTCATTGTTCCGTTTTTGTCGTAGGGCTTGGGGTAATGGCTCATATTTTCTTTGTCGGAAAGAATTTCATAAAGAGAATCAAAATCTTCTGTGGTATATTCTCTTAAAATAAGTCTTTCGGTTTCAAGTATCTTCTTCATAGCCTTCTCCCTATGGTATTTGTTAAATTATAGCATACCGACAAACATAATCAAATACATATTTTCCTTTTGTTGACAAAAAACAAAAAAAATGCTTTACTGTCTGTATAATATTAAGATTCAGAGGATTGCTGTTATGAATATTCTTGAACCGAAATTGTACAGCGCAGAATGCATTACTAAAATCGAAAAGCCCGTGCTTACAAAGGACGATATTCCTTATGAAGCCTCCCTGATTTTCAATGCAGGTGTTGCAAAATATAAGGGTAAATACGTTATGGTCTTCCGTAATGACTACGGTCCTACCGAGGAAACCTATCCCGGCATTAAATTCAGAACCTCCCTGGGCTTTGCCGAAAGTACAGACGGAGTCAGCTGGACAGTCAGAGATACCACTATTTTTGACAACAAGAATCTTCTGCCCGAGGATGAATTAAAAAGATTATACGACCCGAGAATCACTATTCTTGAGGGTAAGCCTTACTTGTGTATGGCAATGGATACCCGCCACGGTGTAAGAGGCTGTATTGCAGAAATTGACGACAATTTCGAAAAGATAAATATCATAAGTGCATCAGCACCCGACAACCGCAATATAGTGCTCTTTCCCGAAAAAATTGACGGAAAATACGTGCGCCTTGAAAGACCCTTCCCTGTGTATTCGAGAGGAAGAGATCGCTTTGATTTATGGCTTTCAACCTCGCCCGACCTTAAATTCTGGGGTGAAACAGAGCTTATTCTTGCGGTTGAGGACGTGCCCTACGCTAACGATAAAATAGGTCCTGCCGCACCTCCCGTAAAGACAGATAAAGGTTGGCTGACAATCTTCCACGCAGTTGACAAGGATGAAACGAGAGGAAAAAACGGATGGGAAAGCTCCTGGAAGAAAAGATACTGTGCAGGCATTATGCTTCTTGACCTTAATGACCCCACAAAGGTTGTAGGAATGAGCAAGCTGCCCTTAATTGCCCCCGAAAATTATTTTGAAACCGAAGAAGGCTTCCGTCAGCAGGTAATCTTCCCCGGCGGAATGATTGTTGAAGACAACGGTGAAGTAAAGATTTATTACGGTGCATCCGACACGGTTGAATGTCTTGCAACTGCACATATAGACGATCTGATTGCCCTTTGCACCGAAAAACGCAAATAATTAATTTCACAGAATAAATTTACAAGGAGAGAGTCAGCTGTGGCTGAGATTTTTCACAACATCGGAATACTTGCTCACGTTGACTCGGGTAAAACCACCCTTACGGAGCAGCTTCTGTATCTTACGGGCGCCATAAGAAATGCCGGCACGGTTGATTCGGGTACCACCGCCACAGACAGCCTATCAGTCGAAAAGCAAAGAGGCATATCTGTGCGTACTGCTACCGCTTCAACCTCGTGGCAAGGGGTTACCATAAACATAATTGACACGCCCGGACACATTGACTTTGCAGGAGAGGTTGAAAGAGCGCTGACGGCGCTTGATTACGCAGTGGTCATCGTTTCTGCCGTAGAAGGAGTCAGAGCGCACACGGAGAATATACTGAAATCCCTTGATGCTGCGAATATTCCCCGTATTATTTTCATAAACAAGGCTGACCGTGCAGGCGCAGACGTGCAGAAGGTTACCGAAGAGCTTAAAAGCATATCGGCATCAGCAATTATTACCCTTAACAATGTCGAAAATGAAGCTTGCGAAGCATGCCGTGTTTCCGCTACAGATGAAAAAGCGTTCTGTCTGTATGCAACAGAGGTCCTTGCAGATATATCCGATGATGCGGCTGAGGCATTTCTTGAGGACAGGACTCTTTCAAAGGAAAAAGCAGATAAAATTATAAAAAGAGGAATATCAAATTGCTCTCTTACACCCGTAGCTTACGGCAGTGCAAAATACTCAGTAGGAATAAAGGAGCTTGCGGATATTCTCGTAAAATATATGCCAGATTCAAAAATACGTGAAACTGAGGATTTAAGCGGAATCATATTCAAAATTGAGCACGATAAGGCACTGGGCAAAATTTCACACATCCGTCTTTTCGGCGGTGAGATTGCAAACCGTGACGAAATTGAGCTGATTGCCCCTGAAAAGGGACATATTACCGTCACCGATGCCGTTGAAACGGAGGACGCAAAGACTATAAAAGAAAAAGTGTCGCAGATAAAGAAATTCTGCGGTGCAAAAAGTACGGATGTAGGCATTGTAAAAAGCGGTGACGTTGCGGCGGTATGCGGTCTTCCCTCAGCAAAAAACGGATTTTATATCGGAAAAGCTCTGAAAACAGAAGAACCGAAGCTTGTAAATCCGTTTTTAAGAGTAAAGGTCACTCCCATGGATGCTGATCCCTTAAAGGTGCCGGCGCTCGCTCAGGCTCTTTCCGAATTATCCGACGAGGAGCCCTATATGGATGCAAAATGGGAAAACGGGCAAAAGGAAATCACCATAAGCACAACAGGAAAAATTCAGCTTGAGGTGCTGTCAACGCTCCTTAAGGAAAGATATAATCTCGAAGCACAGTTTTCTCCCCCGACTGTGATTTACAAGGAAACTCCCGCTTCGGCAGGTATCGGTCACGCAAGCTACACAATGCCCAAGCCCTGCTGGGCTGTGGTTGATTTCAAAATAGAGCCTATGCCCCGCGGCTATGGTGTTTCATATCACGGAAGACTTCCCAACAATCAATGCTTCTACCGTTATCAGTCCCATATAAGAACGTCCTTTAACAGAAGCCTTAAGCAGGGGCTTTACGGATGGGAGGTTACGGATTTTAAATGCACCCTTGTTGGCGGTGAGCATCATACTATCCACACTCACCCTCTTGACTTTTTCGTTTGTACGCCTATGGCATTTATGAACGGTCTGCAGAGCCTCGGTACAACGATTCTTGAACCGCTTCTTAAAATCCGCATAATTGCTCCCGAGGAGCTGTCAGGAAAAATTTTCTCCGAAATAATTAAAATGGGCGGTGAATATGACAGTCCTCTTGTACGCTCGGGAATAATTACCCTTGAGGCTGTTGTGCCCGCAGCAACCTCTATGGCATTTCCCGAAAAATTGGCATCAATGACCTCCGGAAAAGCAGTGCTGTCACAGAGCTTTTACGGCTACAGAGAATGTACGGACGGACTCGAGCACATAAATCCCCGTAATGGAGTAAATCCTCTTGACCGTTCGAAATGGATACTGTATGCCAGAGGCGCATATAATGCAGAATAAAGACAAAAGCGGAAGAGAACTCGTTCTCCTCCGCTGAAATTTTATTTTGCTCTTATAATAACTGCCATATCTGTATCGTCGGGACGGGAGCCGAGATAATACGTGCCCTGTCTTGTGGCAGTAAATTCATATTCCTCGGAATACTCACCCGTTACGGGATTGAATCACTGATACGTATATTCTCCGCCGGAATTAAGGCTTCCTACAGTGCCTGTCTTTATTCCTCCGGAGCCCGTAACTTTTACCTTATAAGAGCTTGGATATTCAAGATTTGCACTTTATCGGTTGTTTTAGATTTTCTGTTGTGCTATAATACTTAAAAAGCTTGCGGCTTAATAAAGATACACTTCACAGGAGGACTTTATGGCTGAAACAATTTACAAGAAAATAAGAAAAGACCATAATCTCACGAGAGACGAGGTCTGCGATAAAGCATTGGACTCGGGGACACCCCTGCAGCCCGAAAGACTTGAAAGAATAGAAAACGGAAAATTCCCCGTAACACCTCACGAGGTTATGCTTCTTTCCGAAATTTACAAAGAGCCGACGCTGTGTAACCACTACTGCTCAAGGGAATGCCCCATTGGTGAAAAATACGTTCCCGAAATCAAGGTAAAGGATTTGACACAGATTGTTCTTGAAATGCTCTCTTCCCTCAATTCAATGAAGAAAAATCAGGAGCGTCTCATTGAAATCACCGCCGACGGAGTTATTGAAGATGACGAAATAAGGGATTTTGTTTACATACAAAAGGAACTTGAAAAGATTTCAATCACAGTCGAAACCTTACAGCTGTGGGTAGAAGAGATGCTTGCAAGCGACAAAATCAATATTGAGAAATACAAGCAGATTATAAACGAATAGTAAACGCGGTGTCAGGCAATATGCCTGATGCCGTTATTCTTAAATCTGCAGTAATTGTAAATTTTGCCTGTCTGTTTTTGCACTTTTTGTTATTCATTATTTAACGTAAAAGGGGTATTATTGAATCACAGAGAAAAAAGGAGTATCGGAAATGACACCCAAGCATAAAATATCAGCAATCAGGCTTTCAGAAAAAATATCAAAAAATCCGTCCTATGCAAAACACGTAGGTATCGAAATAAAAAAATCACAACAAAAGGAGAAATCAGAATGACCGAAATAATCATCTCAATCTTAGCAATCATTTTACTTATTAAGGCAATAAGCCTTACCTTCAGAATCACATGGGGACTGGCAAAAATTGTCGCAACAATACTTCTTGTTTTAGCAGTCCCGATATTCATAGTATGTCTTGTGCTTGTCGGCGGCTTCTTCCTTCTCATCCCCGTAGGTCTTATAGCCGCAGCAATCGGAATAATCAAGCTTCTGACATAAAAACAAAGCCTTTCTCCGTCACCCGAAGCCGGGCGGACGGAGATTTTTTTGTGCGCAGTTTTTTTGTTTATTTTTGTTAATATATTGACAAAGTTAACGGACATATATATAATAAACAAAAAAATATTAATCATTCGGAACCAGCTGTCTGCAGAGGATGTTGGTTCCTTTTTTGCCTTTTTATCCGAAAACAGGCAAAAATAAAGATTGACGTATTAAAACTAACCGAAAAGGAGAATGTTTTATGGAAATTCAGCTTCAGGATCTTATTAATCAGATAAAAAAAGACGGAGTTGATGCAGCTGAAGCTCAGGCTGAAGCAATTCTTGAATCTGCAAAAAAAGAGGCAGACAGAATTATTTCCGATGCCAAAGCAAGAGCAGACAAAATTATGGCTGACGCAAAAAACGAAAACGAGCGTGTTGTGAAATCGGGCGAGGATGCTTTGCGTCAGGCAGGCAGAAATCTTCTCATCTCTTTCAGAGAAAGCGTTGCAAGGGAGCTTAATGCCGTTATCGGCGAAAATGTAGCTTCCGTTTATTCATCTGATGTATCGGCACAGCTCATCATAAAGGCTGTTGAGAACTGGACATCAAAGCCCGATACAGATGATATTTCGGTAATTCTGGGCAGCGACGATCTCAAAAAACTTGAAGACACACTTCTTGCGGGGCTTAAAGCAAAAATGCTCGGCGGAGTTACTCTCAGGGCGAACGATAATCTTAACGGCGGCTTCCGTATTGCAGCTAACGGCGGCGGTGCATATTACGACTACTCAAAGGAAGCAGTTACCGATATGCTGTCAGCTTATCTCAGTCCCGTAATTACCGCTTTACTGAAAGAGGCTGAATAATTATGGCAGAGTATTATCTGATATCTCAGCTGCCTTCCCTTGACGGATTAAACGAAAGTGCTCCGATGCCGATTACGGAAAAACAGTTTTTTGAGCTGTGCAGCCGCTTTTTAGGAAAAAAAGCACTTTCTCAGCTTGATAAATTAACTCTTATTCCGCCAAGGAATTATGAAAAATCAGCGTCCGCACTGATTGAACAATGGAATGAAGGTGAACGCAGGCTTCGTCTTGCACTCGAAAAGCTGCGTGCGGACAAAATGAACAAGCATTGCGACACGGAAATACAGTCCTTCCCTGCAGGTCTTATACAGACGGCACGCACAGCCGTTGAAATTGAAAGTCCTATGGAAGCTGAAATATTTCTTAACAAATACCGTCTTGATTTTCTCGAATCTCTAAGACCTATGGATTCCTTTTCGGAGGATTACGTTTTCTATTACGGACTTAAGCTGAAGCTTACGGAGCGTATGAGAACTTTTGACAAGGGAAGCGGAAAGACAGCATACAGAAAAATCTACGACTCAATTATGAATGAGGATAAAACGGAGGTTATACAATGACCGCAAACAAAGGTAAGGTTGTAAGTATCAACGGTAACCTTGTATCGGTAAGGTTTGAAAATAACGTTTCAATGAATGAAATCTGTTACGTTAACGTTGATAATAAAAAGCTCAAGAGCGAGGTCATCAGAATAAAGGGTGACGTTGCTCAGATTCAGGTTTATGAAATGACAGGCGGAATAAAGTGCGGAGACGATGTTGAGTTTACGGGAGAAATGCTCTCTGCACAGTTGGGTCCCGGTCTTCTCGGTCAGATTTATGACGGACTTCAGAATCCCCTGCCCGTGCTTGCTGAGCAGGCAGGCTGGTTCCTTGAAAGAGGAATTTATGCGGAAGCTCTTAATTCCGAAAGAAAGTGGGAATTTTCCCCCACGGCTAAAGCCGGAGACACACTTCGGGCAGGTGAATATATAGGCACCGTTCCCGAGGGACCCTTTACACACAAAATATTCATTCCCTTTAGTCTGCAGGGCACCTACACTCTTAAATCAGTAGCAGACAAGGGTGACTATACGGTAAATGAAGAAATTGCCGTATTGACCGATGAAAGAGGCAGAGAAATTTCCGTTTCAATGTCATTCAAGTGGCCCGTAAAGCGTGCAATAAAATGCTACAGCGAAAGACTGGCTCCCACCGAAACAATGGAAACAAAGGTACGTCTTATAGATTCCTTCTTCCCCGTTGCGAAGGGCGGTACCTACTGCACACCCGGTCCCTTCGGCGCAGGCAAAACCGTTTTACAGCACACAACCTCAAAATATGCCGACGTTGATATAGTTATCATCGCAGCCTGCGGTGAGCGTGCAGGTGAGGTTGTTGAAACACTTACGGAATTCCCCGAGCTTACAGACCCCAGAACGGGCCGTTCCCTGATGGAAAGAACAATCATTGTATGTAACACCTCATCAATGCCCGTTGCATCCCGAGAGGCCTCGGTTTACACAGCGGTGACTCTCGCAGAGTATTACAGACAGATGGGGCTTAATGTTCTGATGCTTGCCGACTCAACCTCCCGTTGGGCACAGGCTATGCGTGAAATGTCAGGCAGACTTGAGGAAATTCCCGGTGAGGAGGCATTCCCTGCTTATCTTGAATCATACATCGCAGCATTCTATGAAAGAGCAGGCTGTGTTCTTCTTCCCGACGGAAGCCGCGGCTCGGTTACAATCGGCGGTACTGTTTCCCCTGCAGGCGGTAACTTTGAAGAGCCCGTTACACAGGCAACCCTCAAGGTTGTCGGAGCATTCCACGGTCTTTCCCGTGAGCGCTCAGACGCAAGAAAGTATCCTGCAATTGATCCTCTTATTTCCTGGTCAAAATATAAGACCGTTACAGCCCCTGCAAAATCGGCATTCTGTAAAAATATACTTCTTCACGGTGATGAAATCGGCTCAATGATGAAGGTTGTCGGTGAAGAAGGTACGACAATTGAGGATTACACAATATACCTGAAGGCAGAAATGCTTGATGCCGTTTATCTCCAGCAGAACTCCTTTGATCCCGTTGATGCAAACTGCACAAGGGAGCGTCAGCGTTACGTCACGGATAAGCTCGTATATATTCTCGGAAGTGAATATGAGCTCGGGAACAAGGACGATGCACGAACCTTCTTCAACGGTATGCGTCAGAAATTTATTGACTGGAATTACACCGAATTCGGCAGCGAGGCATTTAAAAATGCAGAAGCTGAGCTTGATGAAATTTACGGAAACGGTCAGGGCAGATTAAGTGAAGAGGCTGAGCTTCTTCTGAAAGGCGGTGAGTGATTATGAATAAGGTTTTTAATAAAATTGAATCAATTACAGGTAACGTTATTACCGTAAAGGCGCAGGGCGTACGCTATAACGAGCTTGCGCAGATAAACACACGCTTCGGCAAATCACTCGCCCAGGTAAATAAAATTGACGGCGACATGGTTTCCCTGCAGGTATTCGCAGGCGGTCAGGGCGTTTCAACCGGTGACGAGGTACGCTTTTTAGGCCACGAAATGAGAGTATCCTTCAGTGAAGACCTTCTCGGCAGAATATTTAACGGCTCATGCGAGCCCAGAGATAAGGGCCCCGCACTTACAGAAAATATGAAGCCTATCGGCGGTCCTTCCGTTAACCCCACAAAGCGTATTCTTGCAAACCGTATGATGAGAACAAACATCCCTATGATAGATATGTTCAATACGCTTGTTGTTTCCCAGAAGCTCCCCATTTTCTCAATATCGGGCGAGCCCTACAATCAGCTTCTTGCAAGAATTGCTCTTCAGGCAGAAGCAGACGTTATAGTGCTCGGCGGTATGGGACTTAAATATGACGACTTCCTTTATTTCAAGGAGGAGCTTTCAAACGGCGGCGCTTTAAGCAAAACGGTTATGTTCATTCATACCGCATCCGACCCCACCGTTGAATGTATGATGATTCCCGATATGGCGCTTGCCGTTGCAGAACAGTTTGCTTTGCAGGATAAAGACGTATTGGTGCTTCTTACCGATATGACTAACTTTGCGGATGCCATGAAGGAAATCGCAATCACGCAGGAGCAGGTTCCCTCTAACCGAGGATACCCGGGCGACCTTTATTCTCAGCTTGCTTCACGTTACGAAAAGGCTGTTGACTTTGACAGCTCAGGCTCCGTCACGGTGCTTGCCGTAACAACAATGCCCGGTGATGACGTTACTCATCCCGTTCCCGATAACACAGGCTATATCACGGAGGGTCAGTATTATCTCAAGGGCGGCAGAATCGAGCCCTTCGGCTCACTTTCCCGTCTTAAGCAGAACGTTAACGGAAAAACCCGTAAGGACCACCGTATTCTTATGGACTCAATGATAAGACTTTATTCCTCCTACAAGGAGACTCTCGAAAAGAAAAATATGGGCTTTTCTATGAACCGTTGGGATGAAAAGCTTCTGAAATACGGTCACCTTTTTGAAAGCAGGCTTATGGATCTGTCCGTTAACTTAACCCTTGAAGAGTCTCTTGACCTCGGCTGGCAGATTCTTGCCGAATGCTTCCGTAAGGATGAAACCGGTATCAAATCGGACCTCACAGAAGAATTCTGGCCTGAAGATTGAGGAGGACTGAGCTTTGGCAAAAATCAAATTAACCAAAAATGAGTTAAAGGTACAAAAGGATGCACTTAAAATGTACCGGAGATATTTGCCGACCCTGACACTAAAAAAGCAACAGCTTCAATCAGAAATAAGAACAATTGAAGCAAAGGCTATCGCAGTAAGACAGGAGCGCAAAAGCTTAGAAAAGGGCTTTTCCTCCTGGATTGCAGTATTCAGCGAGGAAAACGCATTCCCCGAAGGAATAATCACCGTAAGCAACGTCCGTAAAGGAACGGGTAATATTGCAGGTGTTACAATTCCTACCTTCGAGGGAGCGGACTTTTCAAGAGGAGATTACAATTTGTATGAAACTCCTCTCTGGGTAGATATAGCCGCAAATCATATGGAAAAAGCAATATCGCTTGACCTGGAGGCGGAAGTGTTGGATGAACAGGTAAGGCTTCTGGAAAAAGAACTGCTGTCAACCTCACAGCGAGTCAATCTGTTCGAAAAGGTAAAAATCCCCGAAACTCAGGAAAATATCAAAAAAATATCAATTTATATGGCAGACCAGCAGGTAAGTGCCGTTGTGCGTTCCAAAATCTCAAAGCGCAAAATCGCTGCCCGTGATGAAGCCTCTTCCGAAACGGAGGTGTCCGCCGAATGATAGTCCCTATGAAAAAAATCTCTCTTATGGTTATGGGAGATAAAAAGCGAGAAACCCTTAAAAGGCTGCGTAAAGCAGGGATTCTTCATATTGAAATCACAGAAGGCTCCGGCAAAAAAATCGGTGAGCTGAAAACGCAGATTGCTCTTCTTGAAAACGCTGTTTTTGTACTCAGCGAAAAGAAAAACAAAAACACCGTGCAAAAAGAGATATCCCCTTCCGAGGCTCTCACCGCAGCTGAAGAAATTGCTCATCTGACCGAAGCTAAAAAAGCTGCTCTCGGTGAAAAGCTTTCTCTGACGACTGAGCTTGAGAGAATCAGAAAATGGGGAGAGATAAATCCCGAAGATTTTTCTGATTTACAGAAAAACGGCATTGAAATTTCACTTTATGAAATACCCGAAAAAGAATATGCAGCTCTTCCCGAAACGGTAAAAACCGTATGTCTTGAAAAAACTAAGAATTCGGTAAAATGTGCTGTAATAAGTCCCTCTTCAGAAGCTGAAGAAATTATCTCTGCCATAAGACACTACCGTTTTGAACTTCCGAGGCTTTCCTCATCCGCTATAAAGCAGAAAATCGAAGAGGCAAACAGATATATTCAGGAAACCGATGAAAAAATAAACGGCTTAGCAGAGCTTCGTGACAGCATAAAAAATGCAGTCAAGGTCCTTGAAAAGGAAATTGAGTTCGAAATTTATGCCACGGGTATGTCGGACGAAAGCTTATCGGAAAACGGCAAAAAAGAGTTTTCCGTTGCATATTTCACAGGCTACGTTGAGGAAGAAAACCTTCCCCGCCTTAAGGAAATTGCCAAGGAAAGCTCCTGGGGACTTCTTATAGAAGACCCGACAGAGGAGGACAATGTACCGACAAAGCTCAGGAATAATAAGTTTGTAAGTCTTATTTATCCTCTTACGGATTTCCTCGGAACGGTACCCGGATATTTTGAATACGATATATCCGGCTGGTTCTTGGGCTTTATTCTTATTTTCTTCGGAATTATATTCGGAGACGGCGTTTACGGGCTGCTGATAACGGCTGCCGCAGCAGCACTGATAATCAAAGCAAAATTGTCGAAAAAGGAAATCTCACCTGCATTTCTGCTTGTCGGTCTTTTCGGTATTTCGACAATTATATGGGGAACCGTAACCTGTACATGGGGCGGTCTTCCCGCTGAAAAACTGCCCTTGTTCTTACAAAAAATATCAATTCCGTTTATTTCAAACGTGTATGCCGATAAAATATGGTATCCATTCTGGACAAACGGAGAGGCAGGACTGACAACCGCACAGAATCTGCAGATATTCTGCTTCTCACTTGCACTTATTCAGCTGGTTGTGGCACACATAAAGGTTGCAAGGCGCAACAGAAAATCAATTAAGGTTTTAGGCGATGTCGGTTCAATATTACAGCTTGTCGGAATTTTCTACGTGGTGTTAAGCTTCGTTGTAAACCCCGAGGTATTCCCCTTCGGACTTGTTATCGGCGCAGTCCCCGTAGGTACTACGGCACTGATTCTTGTGGCAGTCGGCTTCGTAATGAACTTTGTATTCGCAAATTACAACGGAAGCATTATAAAATCCGTTCTCGAAAGCCTTAAGAATATAGTTTCCGTGCTTCTTGGTGTAGTAAACGTCTTTTCCGATATAGTTTCTTATATAAGACTCTGGGCTGTCGGTCTTGCAGGTGCGGCAATATCTGCAACCGTGAATGAGCTTGCAGGTCCTATGCTCGGCAATTTTATGTTTATGATAATTGCCATAGTCCTTCTGGTTTTCGGCCACGGACTTAATATGATACTCTATGTTCTTTCGGTTATCGTCCACGGTATACGACTGAACACACTGGAATTCTCATCACATCTGGATATGTCCTGGAGCGGACACAAATTCAGACCCTTTGAAGAAAAAATTAACTAAAGGAGAAAAATAATTATGGATTTAGGTTTATTAGGTACAGCATTGGCAATGGGCATTGCAGCTATCGGCTCTGCAATCGGTATCGGTATCGCAGGTCAGGCATCAATCGGAGCCTGGAAAAAATGTTATATGAGCAATAAGGCAGCACCCTTTATTCTTACTGTTTTTGCAGGTGCTCCCCTTACACAGACAATTTACGGCTTCCTTCTTATGCAGCAGATGAAATCAGCAGAGGCAGATCCCGCATTCCTTTTCGGTCTCGGTATCGCATCCGGTCTTGCAATGGCAGTTTCAGCTTATGTTCAGGGTAAGGCTGGTGCAGCAGGCGCAGATGCTCTCGCAGAAACAGGCAAGGGCTTTTCACAGTATATCACGGTTGTCGGTCTTTGTGAAACAGTAGCTCTCTTTGCACTCGTGTTCAGTATGGTTGCTCTCGGCTAAATAAAAAACATCACAAATAAGAAAAAATCCCCCGTAAGGATTGAAATTGCCCCGAATTGTACTTTTCGCACAATTCGGGGCAATTATTTCTGCATAAAACTCAGTAATTTAATTTTTCAAGAAACCTTTACATTTACACAAGTAATAAAGCCGCAAAAACTTGGTTTAATGCTTTACGATAATTTCGATTGTTTCGGCAGCGGAGCTGTTTATATATTCACCACCGTTATAGAAAGGAGCTGAATTGATGCTGACATAAGCCCCCTCGGGGATATACAAAACAGCTTTCATTCCTTCCGGTATTGTAAGGTCAACGGTATAGCTTCCGTCCGTTTTTTCATAATCAAGCGTAATAAGTCCCCTGACACTCGGCACGGTACAGGAAAGCTTATCGGAAAGGTTGTACTGAGGGTCGATTTTTACTCTTTCATAGCCTGAACTGAGAGGCGTGATACCTGCAAAGTGCTTACTCATAATAACAAGAGGTCCTCCGCTCCAGGCGTGGTTTTTTGTACCTCTCCAGGCATCCCAGAATTCCCACAGAGTAGAATAATCCTCTGTGACCATATCTGAATATCTGCTCTTGATTCTGTTATACGCTGTCTCATATTCACCCATTTTGCAAAGAGCTTCAAGAACATAGTATTCCATATACGGGCTTGAATTTTTAGTGTTCATAAGCACATTCAGAATAGTGTCATACTGCTCTTTTCCTGCAAGTCCCGATAAAACAGCAAGGGCATTGGCTCTGTCATCGGGCTTTTTTACATCGTCACTCTTAAAGCCGTCTTCTGTCCAGAGAGCCTCATAGCCTTTTTCGATAGCTTCTTTTCTTTCGGAAATAAACTTAATATCATCAGCTTTTCCGATGATGTCTGCCATTTTTTCGGCAGCTGAAAGTGCATAGTAAACCCAGGCATTTTCTATAGCGGTCATATCCGCCTTACTGCCCCAATCGGGCCAATCCCAAGAGCCTGCGCGATGAACCACAAGGTTGTTTTCACCGATTTCCCAAAGCTTCAGATAGTCAAGGGAAGCATCATACACCTTTTCGATAAAAGCCTTGTCGCCTGTATATTCATAGTAGGTCAGAAAGCCTACAATTCCTGCTAACTGCTGAACGGGAAGCTCAAAATAGTCACCGTTTATGGGCACTACCGTCTGAAGCACCTTTGTGTCATCAACGTGTGAAAGCATAGCCTCTACACCCTTCTGATACAGCAGGTAGGAATTACTGTCTAAAGAGTACATTGTCATAATCATTTCACTTGTGACATCGCCCCACCACTGTGCTCTTTCTCTGTCGGGACAATCCATAAAATTGTCACGCATTGTAACGTAAAGAGTACGAAGTGATTTCTGCCAAAGTGAATTCAGGAATTCCTCATCACACTTAAAGTTACCGCTGAATTCGGTGTCATATCCCGTTTCACGGTACTGCAAAGACACAACAGTAACACCCTTGGGAATTTTGTATGTAATATGCTCGCCGTTAAACCAACCGGGAGACTCAAACTCCTGCTCCCCATCTTTGGTTATGTAGGTAGTTGAAACTGCGCCGATTAAGGTGTTTTCCGTGGTTATTCTTATCTTTTTCCCTGCAGGGGCCACCACCTTCAGATAAGGCGTCACCTGTGCATTATAGGGAATATCTACAGTAATTTTTTCACCGAAAAGCTTTTTTACAGTATAGTTTTCGTATTTCTCGGAATTCTCATAGGCTTTAAGACCGAAGTCTTTGATAAACGGTATTCCTCTGGGGTAAAGCCCTCCGTAAGCACCCTCACCGCCAAGGGCATATTCGGTTGCATTTTCCCAAGCTGATGTATCAAAGCCGACTTCCGTCCAAGCACCCATATCGTTTCTTGCATCGAAATATATACTGTATTCGGGAAGTCTGTAATTAGGCGGATAAAGAGGGCTGTTAACAAAAGCTTCGTTTCTTTTTACCTTCCAGCTCTTGTCGGAAATTATGGTTATATCATCATTTACTGCTTCAAAAATAAAGCCGCCCTGACCGCTGCCGTTATAGGAATAGCTTGTTTCATCATCCCAATACCACACCAGAGCACAAATGGAATTTTCACCCTCTTTAAGAAAAGGCGCAATATCTATACTGTCATAATACCCGCTGTCTTCATCGGGACCACGTTTCACACTTCCCTCAAAAACTACCGTTTCTCCGTTTATGTAAAGCCAATACTTAGAATCGGCAGAGATATGAGCATAAAGCTCTTCGGGGACCTCATCAAGGTTTACTGCTTTACTGAAGCACATCCACACGTTTTTCTCTGTAAGATTTCCTTCATCCCATATCCACTTAGCCTGCCAATCGGCTTTTTTCTCAGTATCAATCACACAGTATCCGGGAATATCTTCGGGAATATTATATTCATTTGAAAAAGGTACCATTTCGGTCTCACTCCACGAAAATAATGAAGAAATCAAAGCTCCTGCTATTGCAAGATAAGAAATTATTGTCTGTAAAAATTGCATAATACACTCCCTTAAACTGTATGAGTTAAATTATGAAAGCTTCGCAAAGTGTTCTGCTGATTCCTTCTTATATCCCGTAAACTGCAATGCCTATAGCTGCAGATAATACAATCAGCATTATGGGGGATAATTTCTTTTTTGCAGTAAGCTTATATAACACCATAGCAAGCACCAACGCCGCACAGATAATAATTGCCCTTATATTAATGCCGAATTCTAAAACCGAGCCGAACAAATTGCCGAAAATCATATAAAGTCCCGTTGCAAGCACAATGCCGATAACACAAGGCTTAAGCCCACCTAAAACCGCCTGAACGTATTTATTTTTTATGGCGGCTTTAAGAAGTGCGGTTATAAGAAGAATTACGAAAAAAGACGGCAAAACAACAGCAAGAGTAGCAATTAAAGCACCCAAAATACCTGCCTGACTGCTTCCTATATAGGTCGCCATATTCACCATAATGGGACCGGGCGTGCTTTCACTGACGGCAATCATATAAGTCAGCATTTCCTCATCGAGCCACCCGCCCGAAAGCACAACATCACGAATAAGAGGTATTGCAGCATAGCCGCCTCCGAAGGTAAAGCATCCTACCTTAAGAAAGCCCAGAAACAACTCAAGATAAATCATTTGCGTGCACCGCCCTTCTTCTTACCTTCACCGCTCAGCACGAATATAACGAGGCTTACAGCGGCGGCAATGAGCATAAGACTTACCGACGAAAAATTCAGAGAAAAGATATTTATCAGAAGCATTGCGGCAGCCGAGCAAACCAAAATAATCACGGGAAGAGGCTTCTTTTTCATCTTCCTTATCATATTGATTGCCGCCTGGAGAATCAGAAGTCCTACGGCAATTTTAATGCCCTTGAAGGCGTTCGCCACCACCGTAAGCTCTAAAAAATTATCAAGAAACATTGATATAATAAAAATTATAACAAAGGACGGCACAACCATTCCGACAGTTGAGGCAAGAGCCCCCGGGATGCCTGCTATCTTATAGCCCGTAAAGGTGGAGCAGTTAATTGCTATGGGACCGGGAGTCGACTCCGCAATAACGGTCATATCCATCATTTCATCGTGAGTTATCCACTTTTTACGCTCTACGCAGTTGTTTTCAATTACGGATATCATCGCATATCCGCCGCCAAAGGTAAACATACCGATTTTGGCAAAGGTCAGAAATAATTCCAACAGAATTTTCATAGCTTTTCTCCCTGAATATTGTGTATCAAAAATGCTGTATCAGCAGGTTTTTTAAATATTCCGCGGCACTCTCATCCTTAAGGCAGGAATAAGCGTAAACAGGTATCTCTTTTATTATTTTTTCTGTCAAATCCGAAACAGTATCCGCCGCTGCCGTATCCTGACAATTATAGGTAAATCCGCTGAGAATTGCAGTATATGCTCTTACCCCTGATATTCTCTGTGCACTGTTAGCACTGCCCTGAGACAGACAGATAACGGCATTCAGGGGCAGCTTTTTGTTTTTACAGATTCCCGAGGTGCCGCAAAACGGAATACCGCAGGCATATATTCTGCCGTTTTCACAGAATATTGCTGCTCTGTCACCGTTTATAATCTGTGCATTATTGTACTTTTCCCAAAGCGCAGCCTGAGTTGATTTGCCTATTTGCTTTCTTCCCGTAAAAAGAATTGCCTTTCCCTCATGTTCAATAAACGAGCAATGCAGAATTCCGATATTTTTCCTGAGAAGCATATCAGGAAGATTCAGTCCGTCAAAAACCGTAACCTCCCTTAGGATACCGGGATAAGAAATATACAATACCGAATCATCCGTTTTACAGGCAAAATCAATATATTTTTTTTCTGTAATATCATAGTAAGCCGTATATTCATTACGTCTGCCGTCAACAAAAAGCTTTCTGCGGTGTGAAGAATAAACAGGCTTTCCGCTCTGAGGAGGAAGCGAGCTTACTCTTTTTACCGTGACAGAGTAATCCGCAGCAGAAAAATCTCCGCCAAAGAGTGAAAAGGTGCTTTCTTCCGCCACAGGCTCATCGCAGATAAGCTCTACCTTACAGCCGCAGAAAATATACTTATTCTTCTGCGAAGTCAATGAACAACACCTCACAGTCCTGTGTATTGAAATGCGTTGCGGGAAGCTGTTTCAATTCGTTTACAGAGAGTCCCTCAGCCCCGGCACGGAATGTAATTCCGCCGAAATAATTTCCGTCACTATCCTTCTTTTTATAGTATACGTAAATCTCCGAACGGATGTCCTTCTCCGATATGTTTCTTATGTTAAAAATACCGTTGTGCTCCGTCAACTCAAAAATTTCGGAATGCAGCTGAAGAGGCTTCTCGAAGTCAATTCTGTTTTTTGCAGTAAAAGAAATTATACTTTCACCTTCACCAAGAGCTGCCGCATTCTTTTCAAATGCAGTAACAACGGCACCTGCAGGCAGGGTGGTAATTTCAAAAAGAAATTCCTTCTTATCTGTTTTTGCAAAAATTCTTAAAAGCTGAATATCTTTTCCCGAATTATTTCTCACCTTAAGGGCAGGGATATTCTCCTTTATATCGTCTTTTCCGTCTTCGGGGAAAACACCGCTGTATAAAAAGCTGTCCTCAATAATAATACCCTCTTCGACAGCAAAGGGAAAGCTTATGCCGTCTGGAGCCGTATCATCTTTTTGATTGCAGCCGAAAAGACAGAAAACACACATCATAAGAAGTACTGAAATTGTAATTTTAAGGTATTTCATAAAATCACCAAAGAGACAAAAAGCCGGGTCAGAAGACTCGGCTTATGTAAATTAAGACTCAAAAATATTACTATCCATAACGGGCACATGATAACACAGCGTGTCCTCTACACCGGGGAAATAAGCCATACAGGCGCCCTCAGGAAAAACAGTCAGTCCGCCCTGTCCGGGGATTGCAACGGGACAAGCCGTCGGCTCACTGTTTGATACAATTGCACATCCTGCAGAAACTGAGGCAGAAAGCTCCAGCCGCTGGAATGAAATATCAGGTTTTATGTAATTTTTCATCCGAACAGCCTCCTGAAGAATGTAATAATTGTCTTAAAGAACTCAAGTATCAGCTCAAAGATATTCTTTTCACTTTCCGCCGTAACACTTTCTTCAACCGTGATACTTTCTGTCTTTATCGGCTGACCTGCATTGCCTTCGTTATCGTAAAGAAGAATTTCGAAGCTGTTTTCTCCGGTCTTGTTTACGGTAAAGCTGTAGGTCCAGAGCTTGTTTCCGTTTTCGGTTATTTCGCACTGCGTTACTTCAATTCCGCCAACCGTCACCCTTACAACATCTGCGGGTGTGATTATTGTGATAACAGCCGTATCACCGAGAGTGAGTGCGGTATCGGGAAGCGTAACCGTAATATCCTCATCTGTATATGGGAAGCCTTCCTCTTCAGGCTCAGGCTGAAGCACTCGTCTTACTGCCCTGAATGCCATTGCGGGAGTTTCCTCATCAACAGCGACAGAAACCGCTTCGGGATCTGCAACGGTCACGGGACCTGAAAATGCCCATTTGAAGTGAGTAAGAGACAAAACAGCACCGTTTTCGGAGTTATTGAGAATAATAACGGGATATTCTGTCTGATATTTACCGGTTGTTTCAAGTTCTTCCTGATCCCAGATAATTGCAGCATTAAGCCTTCTGTAGGTTTCAGTTGCCCCGGAAACTGTAATTTCACGGGACGCAGCTGAGTGTGAATTCATCATAACAACATTGGCTTCTCCGCCGTTTACCACCTTCATACCCAGCTGAAGGCTTGAAAGCGGCAATTTGCTGTCGCTTACAATGTGGAAGGCAATCGCCTGACCGGGAGCAAGATAAAGCTCGTTGTTGGGGCCGTATTCACGATAAGAATTGCTGATACCGTTTTCTGTAAGCTCGTCATTGCCATCAATAAAGATTGCTGCGTTACCGAGAGACGAACCGCTGTTTACAACCTCGGAATAGAAGGTTTCGGCACTAAGGACATTCCTTCGGATTTCAAGATATCCGGGTGAAAATTCACCGTCCTCGGCATAAACCGAGCCTATACCGGAATTCGAAACAAGCTTGTCCCCTGCCGGGTCGTAGATTCTTACGGAGTCAACGTAAATATCGTATGAATTATCTGTTGCTTCTTTGTCATAGCACATATCGAACATTGAGCTGTAAAGAGGCTTGACGATAACCTTATAGGTATCATAACCAAGGCCACGTGCACTTATAACGGGAATCTGATACAGACACTTGCTGCTGTCGGGTGCAGGTACCATTGTATCCGTTTCTGCATCATAAGTATATCCGTAATAGGTGTTTACAATAAAGTTCTTGAAGAGCTTGTTATCCGATGTTTTGTAAACGCTTACAAGCACCGCACCCGTATCGGAATTTGTTACGCTGAAAAGATCAAATCCCGTTCCGCAGAATGTAAACTCTGCAGTAGGCTCTTTGCCAAAGGAGGCAGAATCTACAGAGGTATACTTCGCACTTCCGAGCGAATAGGTATAACTGTCATTGTAGACATCGTCTCTGCCGTAAACAAAGTTTGCATCCGCATCGGCAAAGGAGAAGTTACCGGGACGGTCCTCTGCCTGGAATTTGTTCTTAAGCTCTTCACCGGCAGTTTGCCAGGTATATCCGACTCCGTCCTTGAACGTGAAGAAGGATTCTTCATAATAGATATTGGCTGCCGGAATTACGGTTACCTCAGCATAGTAGAATTTACCGTCAGTATCCTGATACTCGTAATAGAATACATTTTCCGTATTCATTGTAAGAGTTGTGGGGGTAAAGACGATTTTTTCTCCGTCAATTGCGGCTGTTCCGTCAGGAAGAGCAAGCTCAGAATCAACACCGTCTGCAAGCATAGATACGTCGAAGGGAATATTATTATATTCTATCGACTTAGTAAATGCAGTGCCTATTTTGGTGATTTTTCCGCCTGAAACAGCATAGTCATTTGCAAGAACGCTGATTTTCACGGGAAGACCGTAGTCAATTACCACAGTATCGGGAACAATACCCTTTGTATAAAGAACGGCAAAGGAAACGTGGGTGTTTGTATATTCGCGTACATTCGGAACCACGCCGTCTCCGCAATAGGTTTGTGTACCGTCACGGAAATAAGTAGTTTTTATATCTGCATCATCAATTATTTTCGCTCTGCTGGGGTTATCACCGCTGGAAACTGCAATCTGATATGCGGCATCCTCATTGAAAAGCACATATCCCTCGGGCAGCTCCTCTTTTGCAACAAGTGTATACGCTGTATATTCACCGGCACTGTTAAGAAGGATTTCGTTTGTCTGCTCCTGTCCTAAGAGAACTCTTTCCGCAAAAGGAACGACAATTCCGTCGTTATTGACAGGCTCACCCTTTGCGTTTACAAGATAGAACTCATAGCTTACCGCAGCCTCCTTCCAGCCGAGAGAAGGCACAGGGAAAACCTGATTACAAGCAGTTCCTCGGTAATTGGTATAATCCAGCTCTGCATATTCGTTGGTATCGTAAATACCTGCTTCTCTTTCACCCTCTGCGGAGCCTTCAAGATAAGCGTAGTATCTGAGCGTTATCTCGTCTCTTGTGATATCGCCTATATGCCAGGTGAATTCCTCCGAAAGCATATTATAGGAAACGACCGAGCCTTCAATGACGCTTGTTGCGGCATTGTAGATATTCCCTTCCTTCGCATCCGAATAAGCCTCTGTAAGCACACCGTTATCATTGGTAACAAAGGTAATTTTTTCATGTACGGTGTATTTATTTCTTGTTCCGTCGGAATTAAGTGTCCAGGAGCCGATTTCGATATATGGTGCAGGCTCTAAGACATTTACTGCCATACCATTTTCGAGCTTGATTGCGGGAGCTACCTGAAGCTTAAAGTTTTCACCCATTTTATCCGTTACAACAGCATTGTTTGCGGCATAAAGAATCTTTTCAAGAATTCTGTCATAAGCACCCTGAAGGTTACCTTCCGCATAGTAGAAATTCTCGGGAGCACTTGCCATCTGTGTAAGGATTGTATTAGTTACGGTACCCGTTTCACCGGCGTCATAACCGATAGTAAAGATTGTTGCACCGAGACCTTCGCGGTAACCGTCATAGTAATTTACCTCAGGCATATCGCTGATAGTTCCGCCTTCAGGGGTCTTGATTATTTCTGCGTACCAGTTTTCACCTCTTGTATTGAAGTATTGGGCAGTCGGATACTGTGACGAATTTGCGAGAATATCCGCAACTGTTTCATCATCTTCATTACCTGTATGCCAGCCCTCATAACCGGCATCAGTAGCAGCACCGAAGTCAACGCGGTTAAAGCCGAAGGGCTCACCGTCTGACATAAATACTACGTACTGATTTTTATTTGCATTAGGATCACTCTTTGCTGCTTTAAGAATCTGATAAGCCTGCTGAAGACCGTAGTCATAGTTTGTTCCGGCAACGTTGTTATATGCCAACGATTCAACCTGTGCAATAAGCTCTTCGGAATCATTAACAGTCATAAATGCATTCTCAGGAGTTCCGTCGCCTGTAATAATTTTGTCTTCCGAACCGCTGTCAGAAGAAGTGGTTGTTTTTGTAAGACCATTATAAAGACTTCTTGCACGGTCAAATGTTACAATAGCAATTCTGTTGCTTTTGTTAGCGTGAACGACCTGCATTGCAAATTCACGGGTATCTGCAATTGCATTGGTAAGACGGTCGTTGTCATTCATACTTGATGAATGGTCAAAAACGACAACAACGTCAACAGCCTGAGGCAGAGGCACACCCGTAACAGCAAGCTCAACCTCGGTTACACCCGTAGTCTGGAAGGAGTGACCGCCTGCAGTATTAGATGCAGTTTTATTTATTCTGACCGCACCCTCGTGAGGATAATGGGGATAGTCTTCAGTCGGAGACTCATAATCCTCTGTTGAAACATTCATCGTTGTCATTACGTTCTCTGTTACGGTATTTCCGGAGCTGTCCGTTCCTGTGACAGTCAGTTTTATTGTAACAAAGCCGTTTTTGCCGGTATAAGTAAGAAGTCCGTTTTCATCAATTGTTGCAACTGATTCGTCAGTTACCACCCACTCGGTACTTTCTACTTTTTCAAAATTTTTGGTATAACTGAGAAGCCGCTCCGTATCCCCAGCTTTAATGTTATATCGGTTCTGCAGTTCATTTGTTATATTATCAGTGCCGAGAACTGTCGAAACCCTGATTTCTGCAGTCGGCATAAAATCTTCGCCCGATACCTTCTGATAAATGTATCCCTTATTGCTTTCAGTTGACAAACGGAAATATCCTTCATACATTCTGATGCTATTTGATTCATATGCCATAGACTGCTTCGAGAAAAGCTGATTGCCTGAGTTTCTTGAGATAAGATACGCCGCATCATCATACACACCAAGCAGAGCTGTTGTTACTCGTCTTTTCGGGGTGTAATTACCACCGGCAACCAAAGCAAGATATTCACCGGACTGAACGTTCTTAAGTCGGAAATAGCCGTCGCCGGCATCTTCAGCCTGCCAGATATTTGCTTCATCCGAATTGGAGATAATCACATCCTCTGCATTTTGAATAATATCGGCCTTTACACCGTTCAGACGATATTCAGAGCTTGAAGTTGTGGTATCTTTTTCATTTCCGAGGATATAAGCAGAGCCCTCAGTATTTGAACCGGAAATAACATAATATTCGCCATCCGTGAAATTATCGGTCAATACAAAGGTATCAGCTGATGTGGCTATCTGAGGCTCAACGATAATTGTGGTCGTTGCCGTTGCTGTTTCAATTTCACCATCGGCATTAGGAACAGTAGCGGTAGCAACAACGGTAAATTTAACCGTACCCGGTTTTCCCGTGTATGTTATAACACCGTTTTCATCAACAGTTGCAACATCAGTATTCGATGATTCCCACGTGTACGTTATTTTATCAGAGCTGACAGTGAACAGTTCAGGCCTTGCAAGAAGTGTTTCAGACTGGAAGGGACAGACATTCTGTCTTGTCAGTACGTTGTTCTGAACATTCCGATATCTTAAACGGATATTTACCCATCGGGTTAATTCGGTTTTCCGGAAGAGAAAGCTTTCTGCAGCATCTTTCTCCGGACAGGCACGGAAATTTCCGTCACTGCTGTGCTTAATTGAAATACCGTCGTTACTTACGAGGAAGCCTTCGCTGTTGACATGCCATACCGTACCGTTTGTTGATGTGCTTTCTGTAGAGCCAAGGTCATTTGTACCTGAGTCATTATTAGCATACATATAGTAGCCGTTTTCTACATTACGAAGATAGAAATAGCCGTCTGTTCCCGTGCTTATTGCTTCCCATACTGCAGTTTTATTCATTGTAGCAACATTGGGAAGTCCGTCAATCTCCGTAATTGTAACATCGGTTTCACTGAAACGGATGTTATGGTCAGTTTTTCCGGTTTCTACTACAGGGGGAATCAGCATTTCTGCTATGCCGAGTTCTTTCGCACTTGCAATAACATAAAGTCCCCCGTCAACGAGTGTATTTGTGAGAAGATAGTATGTTTTCGGCTTTTCCTGACTGGTTGCGAAAACAGTAACGGATTTTGTAATAGTTGTAGTGCCGTCAGTCACAGTATAGGTGATTTCCGTCTCACCCCTGCCGACATAAGTTACATAACCGTTTTCAACAGTTGCAACTAAGGGGTCTGAGCTCGTCCAGGAGGTTGTGACAAGGTCAGATTTATCGGAGAAGCCCGTAAATGAGCCGTCAATCATAAAGCCCTCGCCGTAGGTAACACCGTAAAACTCAAGCCTCTCTCCG
>JAZOWG010000188.1:0-3647 GCA_045659105.1 Acutalibacteraceae bacterium | reverse complement strand
TATCCGAGTCTCTTATAACGGTTAAGGTAAATATACGGCACATGATAAGTGCAGAAATCCTTAATGAATGCGGCAGCCCAGTCAGCAGGATCATTTCCGTATTTTCTCCAGATTTCTTCACCGTGCATTGTACCGTAGAATACAGGCATCAATGCTTTGTCATTAAGATGACCGTTGTAAAGTAACGGCAGAATTTCTATACATTCATTCATACTTACCTGAGAAGTCCACTGTGTTGCGGGAATTTTACCGAGAGTCCCGATAGGAACACTCTCCCATAGAGTTTCCGTTATATCTTCACCCGCCTCGGTATACATTTTGCGGTTAGGATTTTGTTATTGATTCATCATTAAACCTCCGATGATGACCTTTTCAATTTATTTTTTTACTTTTTCCTTTGTTCTCTTTGTCTTTTTCGGTGCGGAAACAATTTTCCGGAGTTCTGACGGATCTTCGTCAACAATTTCACCTGCAGCTCTGCGCTCAAGAACATCCATAATATGAGCATGCTTTTCGTCGGAGAAATCCCACATAAACAGATACGGAAGTGTCATAAGCACATATCCGACAAGGTCAAAGCCGAGACCTATAAGCATACACTGTACTCTTACATCGTTTCTGTAAAGCACATCCCAGTCGGATGTAAAGCCTATACGGTAGAACATAAGGGGAATAATGAGCGAAACAAGAGTTGTGATAGGAGTTGTGAACCAGGTGATGATTTTCTGATATTCTTCAAGTCTTTCTCCTGAAATATACATCTGATAGTCGGTGACTCGGATATTGTTATCGCTCTGTGCAAGGCTGACTGCAGATTCAAGAATATTACTGAGAAACATTGCAATATAGATTGCAACACCGCAAAGAATATGAGTATTGCCAAGGAAAAGAATTGCAAGAATGTACACACCGTTTCTGATTGCACAGATAATATACTTGAAAATTATCAGCTGCTTGAACTGAAAACGTTTCCTTATCCAAGGAGCAAGGAATTCGCCGGGATTGCCTGAAATTTTATAAAGTATTTCACAAAGTGAGAAGATAAGTCCTGTTTCACGCCAGGTATAAATAAGAAGAATAGTCTTCATATTAAGCATACCGTTGCCTAATGAGTCAAGGAGCTCTGCAATTTTTGTTATCCACAGATATTTATTCTTGAAAATACCCGAAACACAATGCCAGAATGAGAGATATTCCCTGTTTTCAATGGGAGGCATAGGAATTCTTTCCTTGATATTACGAAGTCCTATGAACATAACTCCTGATGAAGCAACAAAGAATATGGGAAGAAGGTATCTGAATGTTCCGATATCCTTGATGCCGTCAAGGAACATTACACCTGCGATTGTAGGAAGAACAACATTCACTATATTCTGCACAAAATGGCTGATTTTAACGGGAAACGCACGGACATACAGCCTTTCATGTACATTGGGGCTGATATTGTCTGCAACAGAATGTGTAAAGCCGACATAATTGAATATTGTGTAAAGCTGGAAAAGAAGATAAAGTGTCCATACTCTGTCTGTAAGGGGAAGCTCATAAAGAGGAAGTGTACAGATAAGCACAACAACAATAATGCACTGAATAACATTTGCATAAGCAAAAATCTTATATCTGCCAAGCTTTTTCAGAAGCTTCTTTCTGATAAGAATGTTTCTGAAACCGCTCCAGCCGTTTGCAAGGAAATGTGCACCGAAGATTTTGAAAATATTGAAAGTATTGATGCCTTTCCATCTGGTATCCAATATAGCGGCAATACTGTCAGGAACAATAAAGGATAAGTCAAAAACAAGCATCAACAGACCCAATATTGCAAAGGTCAGATACACTGCATTATATTTCCGTTCAATTTTTTTCGGAAGGAAGCCTAAGTTTGCATCAACACCCATAGACAGAAGATTCCAGAAGTATGTTGTTGCAATGAAAAATACATTTATCGCACTGAAAGTAAGCAGGGGGATTTCATAATAGTAAGCAATAAGATAACAGCCTGTGCCGAAAGAGAGAAAGCTCTGGAGATATTTCAATGTGTAATCTCCGCCGACTGCACCAAAAATTGAGAAATATTCTTTGTAGGGAACATATTTTCCTTCAGCAGGAGTGCTCCAGTATTTTTTCATTTCCTGAAAGATATTCATTTTATCTTTACTTTTGGATTTTGCCATCAGCGTTCTCCTCCTTCTGCGATAAGTTCATTTATTCTGGCAACCGATTCTTCTCTTGTCTTGCCGTACTGTGCCTCAGGCGCAACATTGATTGCGACTTTTTTAATGTTCTTGGGAAGCCAGCTGTCACCTGCAGCTATCTGCTCTTCGCTCTGTGCTCCCATATAGAATTCCTTCAGATTAGAACAGGAATAGAAAGCAAAGCTTCCGATTTCTGTAACCGAATCAGGAATATACATAACCGGTGACATTCCCTGACAATAACTGAATGCATCAGGACCGATCTCACGGAGTCCGTCGGGAAGAGTAACAAGTGCAATGTTCTGGCACTTAAAGAATGCCATATCACCGATTTCTTTAAGAGTTGAGGGCAAATTCACTTCTGTAAGTGTTTCATTTTTATAAAAAGCACCGGAAGCGATTCTTTCAACACCTTCAGGAATTGTGTATGCAGTTTCTGCCTTCTTAAGGGGATAGAGAATCATTTTTTTCATATCCTTCGTAAAAAGCACTCCGTCAACCGAAACAAAATGCTCATTAGCCTCGTCAACCTCAATTGACTTAAGCTCCTTGCAATAGAAGAATGAAGTTTCATCTATGTACTCGACATCCTTGCCGATATAAATGATTTCAACATATTCATCGGTATTCATTGTATATTTACCTACTGCTGAAACGGGCTTTGACTCATCAGGATTATTGCCGTCTGCATCACGTACAAAGTCAATATGCACCTCTTTTGTAGAATTGTTGCCGTTAAAGCCGAAAAATACCCAACCGTCAATACCATATTCACCCTCAGCTGCCGTCTGATATTCAAATTCAAACGGAGCTCTTGCCATAGAAATGAATGAAATTGTAACAGATGCGATGATAAATGCTACCAGCACGATTATGAACGTTGCCTTTTGCCAGGTTTTCAATTTGTTCAACCTCCAAATTAAATTGTTAAACATATTATAATATAACAAAATGCACAAATCAATACTAATAAGTGTATTTTTTTTGTGAATATTAATCAATGAGAATTTCTCTTACAGTTGAGCAACCTGTTATAATCTGATATATATTACCGTTCACTGTTTCTTGAAAATTTTCGTGAAGATGACCGGAGAAAACTCTTTTGTGTATGGAGGCATATAAAAACTATGAATGACGTGATATTGTATCTTAATCTTTTCTGCGACCGTGCAAGACTTATGTTTCTGTAAGCGGCGTCTTCCTTTGTCTCCCCCGGTTTATGACTGAATTTGTGATTACCAATATAACTCGCTGTCGGGCGAATAAAACTAAAAACGACAAGTTTCTGTCTAAACTTGTCGTTTTTTTTGCAATACGTCTCACATTAGAACCATAGTTCAACAAATTGGCATTTGCTGAATTGATTATCTTACCACTGAAGAATGACTGTAAATATAGAATTCTTCCTGACTCGGCATCCACTTCTTTTCCTTTTCAGGGAAAGTTGCATCAAAAGCC
>JAZOWG010000187.1:0-2589 GCA_045659105.1 Acutalibacteraceae bacterium | reverse complement strand
ACTCCCGATGCCAGCTACCACGGTATTACATATACCGAAAAATTCGGTCTTGCAGGCGCTTATATTACTAAGGCAACAGCCCAGCTTATGCGTGATTTCGGTTCAACCCCCGCTCCTCAGAGTGCATTCATTCTCAATCTCGGTCTTGAAAGCCTTCATGTAAGAATGAAGCGTCATTTTGAAAACGCTCTTGCAGTTGCAAAATATCTTGAAGCAAGCGAAAAAATATCCTGGGTTAATTTCTCGGGACTTGAAAATGACAAGTATTATTCACTTGCTCAGAAGTATATGCCCGACGGTTCCTGCGGTGTTATCAGCTTCGGAGTAAAGGGCGGCAGAGCAGCAGCTGAGAAGTTTATGAAATCATTAAAGCTTATTGCCATTGAAACCCACGTTGCAGACGCACGATCCTGCTGTCTTCACCCTGCAAATGCAACACACCGTCAGATGACCGAGGAGGAGCTTGCTGCAGCAGGTGTTCCTGCTGACCTTGTACGTCTTTCCTGCGGTCTTGAAAACAGCCTTGACCTTATTGCCGATATTGAACAGGCACTTAATAATGTTAATTAAGGAGAAATTTAATGCCCATTAAAATTCCCAATGAGCTTCCTGCGGTAAAAACTCTCACCGACGAAAATATTTTCGTTATGACGGAAACAAGAGCTATTTCGCAGGATATCCGACCACTTAAAATACTTGTTCTTAATCTTATGCCGAAGAAAATAGCCACGGAAACACAGCTGTCGCGTATTCTCGGCAATACCCCTTTGCAGATTGAAATTGAGCTTATAATGACCGCAAGCCACGTTCCCACACATATTTCCGCCGAGCATCTTCTTGCTTTCTACAAAACCTTTGAGGATGTAAAGGACAGATATTTTGACGGAATGATTATTACGGGTGCACCCGTTGAGCAGCTGCCCTTTGAAGAGGTTGACTACTGGCAGGAGCTTTGCGAAATTATGGAGTGGTCAAAGACACACGTGCACAGCACCTTCCATATCTGCTGGGGTGCACAGGCAGGTCTTTATTACCACTACGGTATAGAAAAATATGACCTTCCTGAGAAAATGTTCGGTGTTTTCCCTCATAAGGTTGATTATAAGCGTTCAATTCTTTTCAGAGGCTTTGATGATAAGTTCTGGGTGCCTCATTCAAGACACACAAGCGTAAGAAGAGAGGATATTGAAAATGTTCCTCAGCTCAGAATTCTTGCTTCTTCCGATGAAGCAGGTGTTTATTGTGTTGCTACGGAAAAGGGTAAGCAGGTTTTTGTTATGGGACATTCAGAATACGATCCCATAACACTTAAAGAAGAATACGACAGAGACGTAAAAAAAGGACTTGATATCAAGGTTCCCGTAAATTATTTCCCCGAAGACAATCCCGAAAACGAGCCGATTGTACGTTGGAGAGCTCACGCAAATCTTCTTTACTGCAACTGGCTGAATTATTTTGTTTATCAGACTACTCCCTACGACATCAATTCAATTCCGGAAGAAGAGTAATGTTAAAACTTTTCTGTTGAAAGAAAAACAAAAAGCGTGTATAATGTCGTATGTACGATATACACGCTTTTTTGAGGTTTATATGAAAAAATTGATTGTTTTAGTTATCTCAATTTCAATAATACTGTCGGGTTGTGCGTTTATTATTCCGGATGAGCCGGTATCATCTCCCTATGCAACTGACATAAACGGGGATTTTGTTCCCGTGCACGATGATGTTGATGAAAGTGTGCTTGACCCGAAGCTCTTTTATCCCGATGAAAACGGCAGAATGAGATATGCGGATGAAACACGCACTTTTCTTACAGGAATTGACGTTTCCGTTTTTCAGGGAAATATCAACTGGGAAGAGGTAGCTTCAGACGGTATTGATTTTGCAATTCTCAGAATCGGCTACAGGGGCTACGGCTCCAAGGGTATTATGGGAATTGACGACAATTTTTATAAGAACTATGACGGTGCCGTGAGTGCAGGGCTTAAGGTCGGCGTATATTTCTATTCTCAGGCAACAAATGCCGAGGAGGCGAGGGAAGAGGCACGGTACGTGCTTTCGGCTCTCGGTGACAGAGAACTGCAGATGCCCGTTGTGTACGACTGGGAATACGTTGACAATGCCGAGGCGAGAACCGCAAATATGACCAGCGATCAGATAACCGAATGTGCTGTAAATTTCTGTAATGAAATTGAGCTGGCCGGCAGAGAGGTTATGATTTATTTTAACCGCGAAATCGGTTATTTTGAGTATAATCTGGCACGTATCAACGGCTATGATTTCTGGCTTGCCGAGTACTGCGAGTATCCCACGTTTATTTATAAGTTCAATATGTGGCAGTATACTGATTCGGGCACGGTAAAGGGAATCAGCTCAAGGGTTGATATGAATATTTATTTCCCGCCCGTGAAACAAGCGGATGAAAATACAACTCAGTACGGATAAACTTTAGGCTGACGGGAGTTGAACCCATCACGCCTGACAAACGATAATTTTCCGTTTGACTTTGCCTCATCACTTGAAATACGGCAGTATTCCTGCGTTCTTCGGACTTCGTCAAAACAAAAAATTCTCTGTTTGGCAGGTCTA
>JAZOWG010000186.1:0-6408 GCA_045659105.1 Acutalibacteraceae bacterium | reverse complement strand
AACATACTTGCAGAGGGAAGAAGCTTCTGAACGTGAACCTCATTTTCATAGTAAATCTGTGAGCCTTTACTTGCAATTTCACCGAGCTTGGGACCGATAACCATAGGAATAAGAACAACAAAAATCATTCTGATACCCTGGAAAAGTCCTGCCTTGCCCTCGGGAGTGAAGTCTCTTACTAAAGCACCAAGCTGAATTGAGAAAATGAAATATGCAACAACTGCGGGCAGCGCAAATGCAATAAAGTAGAAAATGTTATTTCCTGCAAACATTGCGCCCATAAGTCCTGCAAAAACAAGCACGATACTGGGAATAAAAATTGATTTCTTGTCCTTTGCTGCCATTTTCATAAACACAACTGCAACCGCAACGGAAACAGCAAGACCGATAACTACTGCAATAATGGGAAGGGCGGAAATCTTAAAGCCCTCAAGTCCGGGAAGAAGTGCGTGCTGAATGTAAATGAAGAAATAGGGGAAGAAGGTCTGGAAAGCAACACTTAAACAGCATAAAGCGGCAAGTGCAAGGTAAAGTCGGCTGTTTTCCTTAATAACAGAGGGACGGAAGGTATAAATAAGATTCTTGAAATAAGGAATCTTCTCATTTTCGGGGCTCTTGGACTTGGGCTCTTCAAGAATGAACAGACCGAGAACACCGCAAAGAATAACGAATACACCAAGACCGATAAAGAAGGTTGTATAGGAAATTGTTCCTGACTGAGCGAGTGTATTGAAGCCGAGAACAACAACGGTAGCAACAAGAGGAAGAACAGCCAGAACAGTTTCAACTGTAGGTCTTACTGCAGGAGTTGTAATATCCGTTACCCACGCATTAAAGGCAGAGTCGTTACTGGTTGAACCCATTGCGGTCATAATGCAGTCCATAATAATAACTGCCCATACGCTTGCAAGAAGAAGCTTTACCTCGTCGGAAATGCCCGTAAGAGAAGCAATATTGTCCTTTGTGATAAAGCCGAAAAGACCTGTTACAAAGCCCCATGCAATATAGCCGACGGAGATAAACAGACGTCTGTTTCTGAATTTGTCACTTAAGTTACCCATAATAAAGGTTGTAAGCACAGCAACAACCGCAGAGCAGGCAACCATTACGTTAACTGCGGACATAGCTTCAAAGCTTGAAGCGGCTTCCTGAGTTGCATCCGCATAAATTGAGTTATACATAAATACGTTAAAGCACATATTTTCAACGTTCCAGGCAAGCTGACCCGTGAGGCTGAAAAGTATTATGTTAAACCAGGTCCTTTTAGTAAGTTTCTTTTCCATAATTTTCCTCCGTTACTTAAAACTGCACTTATTTATTCTGAATTCTTGCAAAGAAAAATTCTTTTCTTTCGGGGGTATTTATAACAACAACGGGCTTGATCTGATTAAGCACACGCCCCTGAGCTACAAGAGAAGACTTGTAGGCAGCATAAGAGCCCGTCTCAAGCTGATATACAGCGGGTTCTCTGAGCATTCCCCAGCGTCTGTACTTGTCGTACTTTTCATTGCACTCTCTGAATGCCTCGTCAATAAACTGCACAAGCTCGTTATTTTTCTCAGTGGGAATATCTGATGCGGTATCACAAAGAAAAGCATATCTCGGAAGTGCTCCTGCTTCATCGGTATCACCATAGAAGCTGTAGCCGTTAAAGGAAATTCCGAATTCCTGCTGAACCTTATTCGCAACGTAATCAAGCATCTGTGTGGTTGTCTTTTCGTTGGCAACGTTAAGACCCATATTTGAACGGTAAAGGAACTCTATCTTCGGCGTTTTGTTGTGCATTCCCGTTACCTTTACGATATCAAGAATACGGTATCTGTAGAGTCCCGAGAAATTTGTTACGATTATCTCGTATTCCTTTCCGACCTCCAGCTCATCCATAAGAAGAGGGCGTGTACCCTCGGGAGCATCCACGGGAAGGAATTCATAAATAAGACTTCTGGGAAGGAGCACATAATCATTTGCATCAAGGGTTACGGACATAGCCATAAAGCCTTCGGATGCAGCATATCCCATATTGTGAAGAGGAAGGTCTCCTATGTATCTGTGAAGCTTTTCAACATACACGGAAAGCGTGGAGCTTATCATTCCGTAGCCCCAGCAAACCTTAGGCCATATTCTCTTTGCTATGGGAATTTCCGTATCAAAGCCCTTTTCGAATTCAGCACGGAGCTCCTTGGCTCTTTTTGGATTCGGCTTTAATTTTTCATATTTCCTTCTGAGCGATTCGGGACATCTGACCGAAGGGTCAATTGTTCCCTTTTCTATATCATTACAAATCATTTCCCAGTTTGCTTCAAGATATTCAAACATCGTAAGCATCAGAGTAATTACCATTGAGCCGAGATAGGTTACTTTACGGTTCACAAGGGCGAATCTTAACTGGAAATATGACATATCCGTATTTTCCTCATCCTCCGGGAAAAGAATATCAAGAGGAGTTGTAGAGAAAAACGGAATAAGAGGCAAAAGATATGTAAAGGGAATCTGTCCCGCTCCGTTACAGCGCATACCGTTTTTGAGAGGATGTCCGTTAAGTGAAAGAAGAAGAGGTCCCATCTGTGCAGGTAATTTCTTATAAATACCCTTTTCTCTGAAATAATTTGCGGCACACGCGGGCGTTGCGGCAAAGCCCATTGACTGCATATTAAAAAGGTCTCTTGCCGTTTTGGGCTGTAATTTCGGAACACCTACACTGCCTGAGGATGAGCAGTATCTGATAACCTTGCTGCCCGTAATAATATTCTCCTCATTATTTTCAACCATACGGTTTATAAGGGGAAGATAATCCTCAAAGGTGGAAAGAGGAACCTTGTCCTGATAATCCCTAAGCGTTCTGATTTCGGAAAATCCGTACTTTCTTCCAAGCTCACAGTCCTTATTTCTTTTCATAATAGCTTCAAGTGTTTTCTGCTGAGTTTCCATAGGAACAGAGGTAAAATGACTGAAGCCCTTGAAAACGATGTTTCCGAGAAAAACACCGATATTAGAAACTGCCATAAAAAATCGCTCCTAAAATGTATTACCTTTTTATGTTAGCATAGATTTGTTAACCTTGCAATTATCTGTTTGTAAAATTGTGTTAATATGCAAATATATCAACGATGCTCACCAATATGCTTTTCCATCCATATCATATCGTACCATCTGCCGAATTTATAAGCACATTTATGAAATCTGCCCACAAGAGAATAGCCCATATGAGAATGAAATTCCATGCTGTTTCTGTTGAGATATTCATCGTCCGGCTCAGTAAAGGCTATACAGGCATTTGCATTGGTAAAGCCTCCGGCTTTCAGCTCTTTTTCGAGAGCGGACAAAAGAAGCCTTCCGTATCCCTTTTTCTGAAGACCGTTTTTAAGATAAATTGTGGTTTCTACCGAATACCTGTAGGCTTCACGGTTTTTGAAGGGTCCCGCATATGAATAGCCGATAATCTCTCCGTCACGTTCAAGGACAAGATAAGGATATTTCTCAAGAGTCGTAACGATACGATGCCTGAATTCCTCCTCGCACGGCACTTCATATTCATAAGAAACCGCAGTATTATTTACATAATGTGCGTATATCTCAAGAAGCTTTTCCGCATCATCGGCACAGGCACTTCTGATTACTGTATTTTCCAAAATTATTTTCTCCGTTTAATTTAATTAAAGGGCATATATTCTTCAAAAAGAAGCTTCTTTGTTTTATAAAGATCGGGCACAAGAACCGCCATACCTCTTATGCTTGCATCCTTATAGGTTCCCTCTGCAGGAATGCTGTGTGTTGAAATTTTAAGAGATGCAAGAGCAGGTGCATACTTAATTGCAATTCGCATAATCTGCGAATTTGACATATCCGTAGAAAGATAAGGAAGAACAACATCAACAAGCTTCAGAAGATCCGAAACACTTGATTTTTTAACCTTATTGAATACTGCTGTTACAATATTTCTCTGTCTGTTGGTACGTCCGAAATCACTGTCAAGCTTTCTTATTCTGGCATACATAAGTGCGTGGGGACCGTCAAGATGGCTGACACCCTCGTGTGCACCGTCACCTATAATTTTAGCCTCTGCGGCAGTAAGCTCAATATCAACACCGCCGAGAATATCTATAACATCCTCAAAGCCTTCAAAGTCAATTTTGAAGCAGCCGTCAATATTGATATCAAAATTAGCCTTGAACGTATTTTTAAGAAGCGAAAAGCCGCCGAAAACGTACGCAGCATTAAGTCTGTTGTCTGAACGACCCGGAATCTGCACATAAAGGTCGCGAAGGAATGAAATCATTGACGCCTCGTTCGTTTCGGGATTAAAGGAAAGAAGAATCATTGTATCCGTTCTGGTTCTGCCAACGGCTTCCCTGCCGTCCTGTCCGACAACAAGAATATTCACAAGCTTGTCGTCGTTATAAAGCTCCTTATTATTCCAGTCAACGTCCTCAGGATTAATCTCTTCAAGGTTTTCATTGTGCACGTCGGTTTCAAAATACTCCTCGACATAGGATAAATCCTCTTCTTTTTCACGGTTGATTTTCCCGAGAAAATTATTTGCGACAAATAATACTGACATTAAAAGCAGAAGAATCAGAATAAGAATAATAATCGGAACAGCATTTTTCTTTGTAAGTTTTATATCTTTAAGTTTCATAAGATTATCTCCCGAAAAATTACATTTCAGTCTCAAAGAGCTTCAGCTCAGAGTAAAGCTCCTTTCTCAGGGCGGCTTCCGAAAAAACGGTTTTCAGATGTATGGAGGGACGTTTTCCTCTAAGGGCTCTGAAAACATATCTTCCGCAGAAAAACAACCAGCCGAGAGGCAGCAAAAGCTTATATTTTCTGACAAAAGTCCAATTTCTGTAAACGATCTCGTTTATTGATTTTATTCCCTGACCAAAAAGAGATTTTTCCTTGATACCCTTTTGGTTTTTTGAGGAAATAAGAAGACTCTCGTGACTTCTGTTCTCACTTTTCTGTCCGAAATTGCCTGAAGAAAATATATCGATAATAAGCCTTTTACACACAGACTCATGGGCATCGTTATTGCTGAGTATCCGCGGAGCTCCTAAAAATATCTCACAGGTTTTGGTAAGAATTTTTGCAAATTCCCACATTCCTGCGCTTTTAAGCTTATCTTCGAACATATTTCTGAATTCATCATCACTGAAAGCTGAAACAAAAACCGCCCAGTCGCAAAGATGTCTCAGTCCTAAGCCGTCACCCGTAAGGTGATGGATTGTGTGAAGAAGCAGCAGCATACCGTGGTGAAAATCAGAGGGCACATTAATACTTCCGACAGAGGTCTGAGCCTCTTTTGCTTCATCCGTTATATTGCCGAAATAAGATTTTATCACATCTCCCGTTTTGCCCTCGGGAATTCCGGGAGGCAGAAAATGCATTTCTGCACGTATGCCGTTTTTATTATAAGTGATATGATGAGAATGCTCTTTCTTTCTTGCCGTATAACCGTCAGTCTCAAGAAGCTTATTAACCTTCTCCATATCACATTCCTTCACAAGGAAATCCACGTCACCCATCATTCTCATCAGGTCATCGGGATAGAATCTTGCAGACGCCATACCCTTGATGATTACATATGGAATACCTGCATCATCAAGCATTTTATGAAGACGGGTGTGCTCTCTTGCAATAAGAATGTTTTTAAGAAACCAATTATTAAGATTGTTTTTTACAAAAGCTGCAGCCTCTGCAGAAAAGCTTACGAGGGGCATTTTATTAAATACGAGCACGGAAACAGTCTGAAGCTGCGATTCATTCCATAGCTTCAGAAAATCCGTACCGTCGGCGGAGGGTGACTTTCCCTCAGGGAACAAAACCTCCGACAGCACTTCTATAAGCAGATTCTGCTCTTTTGTAAGAAAATCAAAATTCTCAGGCATTTATACCGTTTCTCCGTAAGTATCGGGTTTATTCGGGTCAAAATTTTCGTTTGCCCACATTAAAGTAACCAAATTTTGTGTTTCAGAAAGGTTTATTATATTATGAGTGTAGCCGGGAAGCATATAAATTGCTTCTATCTTATCGCCGCTTACCTCAAATTCTATTATTTCATCGGAACCGATTTTTCTCAACTGAATAAGACCGTGTCCCGACACAACAACAAAAATTTCCCATTTTGTATTATGCCAGTGCTGTCCCTTTGTAATTCCGGGAAGACTTACATTCACGGAAAACTGACCGCAGGAGGCAGTTTTAAGTATCTCTGTAAAGCTTCCCCTCATATCAACGTTCATTTTAAGAGGCACGGACACCAAGGACTCAGGAAGATAAGAAAGATAGGTTGAATAAAGCTTTTTTGCAAATGATCCTCCCGGAATTTCGGGCATAACAAGAGTATCTGCCTGACGTCTGAAGGAATAAAGAAGCTCTGTAATTTCACCGAGTGTCACTCTGTGAGTTGCG
>JAZOWG010000185.1:0-8933 GCA_045659105.1 Acutalibacteraceae bacterium | reverse complement strand
CTAAGGATATGAGAAACGATGTAGGTATCGTGGCAACTGTTATGTCAGTTGACCCCGACTGTCTTCCCGAAATCACCGCTATGATCGGTGTATCTATCGCTCTTTCAATCTCTCCCATTCCCTGGGAAGGCCCCATTTCCGGTGTTTCTGTAGGTCTTGTTGAAGGTAAGTTTGTTATCAACCCCACACAGGCTGAAAGAGAAAAGTCTGAAATGGCTGCAACAGTTGCTTCCACAGCAGACCTTGTTGCTATGATTGAAGCAGGCGCAAACGAGGTTCCCAATGATGTTATGTATGATGCAATTATGTTTGCTCACGCAGAAAATCAGAAGATAGTTGAATTCATCAAGGGTATTCAGGCTGAAATCGGCAAGGAAAAGATTTCAGTTCCTTCAATGGATCCCTCACCCGAAATGTTTGAAGCTATCAAGGAATTTGCTATTGATGATGTTAAGGTTGCTCTTGACACAGACGACAAGAGAATCCGTGATGAAAGACTTCTTCCCATCTACGATGCAGTCCACGCAAAGTTTGATGAAGTATATCCCGACGAAATCGCAAAGATTGACGATTGTATGTATAAGCTTCAGAAGTACATCGTACGCCGTTGGCTCCTTGATGACGGTAAGCGCGTTGACGGCAGAGGCATCAATGATATGAGACCTCTCGACGCTCAGATTGACCTTCTCTCACGTGTTCACGGCTCAGGTATGTTCACAAGAGGTCAGACTCAGGTTCTTACAGTTACCACTCTCGGTACAATCGGCGAAGCTCAGGCTCTTGACGGCATTGACGAGGAAGAGTCAAAGAGATATATCCACCACTACAATTTCCCCTCCTACTCCGTAGGTGAAACAAAGCCCTCCAGAGGCCCCGGCAGACGTGAAATCGGTCACGGTGCACTTGCTGAAAGAGCACTTGTTCCCGTAATCCCCTCCGTTGAAGAATTCCCCTATACCATCAGACTTGTTTCCGAGGTTCTTTCTTCAAACGGCTCCACATCTCAGGCTTCAATCTGCGGCTCCACACTTTCACTTATGGCAGCAGGTGTTCCCATCAAGGCTCCCGTTGCAGGTATCTCCTGCGGTCTTGTAACAGAAGGCGACCGTTTTATGACAATGGTTGACATCCAGGGTCTCGAAGATTTCTTCGGTGATATGGACTTCAAGGTTGCAGGTACAAAGGAAGGTATCACAGCTATTCAGATGGACCTCAAGGTTCACGGTCTTACTCCCGCTATCATCCGTGAGGCTCTTGATAAGACCTACGAAGCAAGATGCAAGATTCTTGATGAGGTTATGCTTCCCTGTATTGCAGAACCCCGTGCAGAGCTTTCCAAGTATGCACCCAAGATGCTTACCACAAAGATTGACCCCGAAAAGATCGGTGATGTTATCGGTAAGCAGGGTAAGGTTATCCAGAAAATCTGTGCAGAATGCAACTGTAAGATTGACATCGAGGATGACGGCAGCGTATTTATTTCTTCTACAGATATTGACGGTGCAAGAAAGGCTCTCAGCATTGTTGAAACAATCGTAAACGATCCCGAAGAGGGTGCAATTTACAAGGGTGTTGTAACAAGACTTATGAGCTTCGGCGCATTTGTTGAAATCGCTCCCGGCAAGGAAGGTATGGTTCACATCAGCCATCTTGACGTTAAGAGAACCGAAAAGGTAGAGGACGTTGTAAATGTAGGCGATGAAATCATCGTTATGGTTCTTCCCACAGACGACCAGGGCAGACTCAACCTCTCCAGAAGAAACGCTCTTATCGCAGTTGAAGGACTCACTCCCGAAAACGAGCTTGATGATACACCCAGAAAGCCCAGACGCGACTTCGGCAAGGGCCCCCGCCGCGACAAAAGAAACTAATTGAATAAAATTAAGCTCCGAAGAATTCCTCTCCGGAGCTTTTTTACGAAAAAATAAAAATGCGGATATTCCTTTTGTTGGGAATATCCGCCTTCTTTTTTTTGTTTGTTTGCTTTGATTTCAGTTTTTGCCCTTGATTTTGTCGAGCTCTCTTTTGTACTTGTCTCTTTCTATTGTTGCCTTTTCGACGTCCTCAAGATAGCCTGCCATTTCGCTTTTATATTTTGAAACGATGTCGGCACTCTTCTTCATACCGTTTGCAAGGTCGAGGGATACAAGCACGAGTGCTTCCGTAAGGGAAATTCTGCCGCCCGCTCCCATAATTTCACCGAGCTTCTTGTCCACAACCTCTGAGAGGAGCTTTATATCCTCGGGAGCTTCCTCGGAAACTATGGTGTACTGCTGATTTCTTATGGTAATGTTAACTTTATTCTTTTCCATAACGTGTTATCCTTTAGTTTTTCTTGAACTGCTGCTTCATACGAAGCTCCTTTGAAAGAATCTTTTTGCGAAGACGAAGGGAAACGGGGGTTACCTCAAGAAGCTCGTCATCGCTTAAGAATTCCATGCTCTGCTCGAGAGAGAGAACGGAGTGGGGAACAAGACGAAGAGCGTCGTCGGAGCCTGACGCACGGGTGTTTGTCATCTGCTTTTTCTTGCATACGTTGCAGACGATATCTTCAGCCTTTGCACATTCGCCGACAATCATACCCTCGTAAACGGGAACACCGGGACCGATGAAGAGACGTCCTCTTTCCTGTGTGTTCCAGAGACCGTAGCCTGTGCTTTCGCCTGTTTCGTGGGCAACGATAGAGCCTCTTTCTCTTGTCTGTATGTCACCCTTATAGGGCTCGTAGCCCTGGAAGAGATTGTTCATAATACCGTAGCCGTTGGTATCCGTAAGGAATTCTGAACGGTAGCCGATAAGTCCTCTTGCGGGGATTCTGAACTCAAGGTGAGTTGTTCCGCCGTCACGGGTACCCATATTCTCGAGCTCACCCTTGCGGGAGCCGATTTTTTCCATAACAGCACCTACATAGTCTGTGGGAACCTCAACGATAAGAAGCTCCATAGGCTCAAGAAGAACGCCGTTTTCCTGCTTGTAAATAACCTTGGGACGGGAAACCTGGAATTCGTAGCCCTGTCTTCTCATGGTTTCAATAAGAATAGAAAGGTGTAATTCACCTCTGCCGGAAACCTTGAAGGTATCGGTGGAGTCTGTTTCCTCAACTCTCATACTTACATTCGTTTCTACCTCCTTGAAAAGGCGGTCGCGGATGTTACGGGATGTAACAAACTTGCCTTCCTTACCTGCGAAGGGGGAGTTGTTTACGTGGAAGGTCATTGCGAGGGTAGGCTCGTCAATTTTGATGAAGGGGAGAGGCTCAACACAGTCGGGAGCACATATTGTCTCACCGATGTTGAGATTTTCAATACCCGAAACAGCTACGATATCGCCTGCACTTGCGGTGTCTGTTTCGGTTCTGCCCAGCCCCGTGAAGTGATAAAGGCGGGAAACCTTTACGTTTCTTCTTCCGCCGTCGGCCTGGCAGAGAACTACCGACTGACCTGTCTTTACAGAGCCTCTTTCAATTCTGCCCACACCGATTCTGCCTACGTAGTCATCATAGTCAAGAGCGGAGAAAAGAAGCTGAAGGGGAGCGTCTGCCTCACATTCGGGGGCGGGGATGTTATCGATAATAGCCTCAAGCAGAGGACGCATATCACCGCTTGTTGCTGTCTTGTCAAAGGAAGCAAAGCCGTCTCTTGCGGATGCGAAGATTACGGGGAATTCAATCTGATCCTCGTCTGCTCCGAGTTCAATAAATAAGTCGAGTACCTCGTCTATAACCTCGTCGGGGCGTGCACCGGGACGGTCGATTTTATTTATGACAACCATGGGAGTCTTCTTGAGAGCCAGAGCCTTTGAAAGCACGAAGCGTGTCTGGGGCATACAGCCTTCAAATGCGTCAACAAGAAGAAGCACGCCGTCAACCATTGTCATAATTCTTTCAACCTCACCGCCGAAGTCTGCGTGGCCGGGAGTATCAACAATATTGATTTTGATGCCGTTAAAGGTTACCGAGGTATTTTTTGAAAGAATTGTAATACCTCTTTCTCTTTCAAGGTCGTTTGAGTCCATAACTCTGTCTGCAACAACCTCGTTTTCTCTGAAAGTACCGCTCTGCTTAAGAAGTTTGTCAACAAGCGTGGTCTTGCCGTGGTCAACGTGAGCGATAATTGCAATATTTCTTATATCTTCTCTTTTGCTCAAAAAATTCACCTTCAAAAATTTAATACAACTAAATATATTAACACCGAAAATGCCGAAAATCAACAAATTTATATATTTTTACGGCTTTTACATATTTTTTCCTTTTTCCACTACCATTTTTATTAATTAAGTGATAAAATAAAAAAGTAAATAAACTTAAGCGGAGGTTTTTTATATGAATTTTCCAATGACAGACCAGCTTCTTAACTACGACGTGTTTCCCCTTGTGTTCCCCGTGGGAAAAGAGGTAACCGTACATATAAGACCTACGGGCGGACGTCCCGAATTTATCCCCGGAAAGGAATATAAGGTGCTTATCTGCGCCCTTGAGGGCGGAAAGCCTTACGACTATCCTTCTTCCGGTGATTACAGAGAAAAAACTCTTGTCTGCAATGAAATCGGGGGCTTTGATGTGACTCATACCTACGACAGCGAGCAGCAGTATTTTATCCGTGTCGTAAATGAAGAGGGCAGAAGAATCAATCAGTTCCCCGTTTATGCCGTTGAAAGCGACCTTGCAGGCCGTTATCCCTTAAGAGGCGACCTTCATATGCATACAAACTGCTCAGACGGCAGACAGACTCCCGAGGTTGTATGCGGTATGTACAGAAGCCACGGTTACGACTTCTTTGCAATTACCGACCATCACAGATATTACCCCTCAATCCGTGCTATGGAATTTTTTAAGAATATCCCCACGGAATTCAATATCGTTCCCGGTGAAGAGGTTCACCTTCCTGATGTTCACGGCAAGGAGGCAGATGCACACATAGTAAACTTCGGCGGTGAATATTCAATTAATGCCCTTGTAAAGGATGAGCATTTCGGTGAAACGGGCGACAGCTGGGTAAGAGCAATGCCCGGTGTTACTCCTCCCGAGGCAGATACCGTTGAGGTATGGCAGGATAAGATGGAGGCTCTGGCGGAAGCTACTCCCGTACCCGAAAAGGTCGACAAGATTCCCGCAGCGGTTATGAAGTGGGCATTCGCTGAAATCAAAAAGGCAGGCGGTCTTGCAATATTCCCCCATCCCTGCTGGATAAGCGATACATATCACGTACCCACTCCCTTCCTTGAATACATTATGGCGAATCAGGATTTCGATGCATTTGAGGTGCTTGGCGGTGAAAGATATTACGAGCACAACGGCTTCCAGACCATAAGATACTATGAGGACAGAATGAAGGGCAGACATTACCCCGTTGTCGGCAGCACCGACAGCCATTCCTCTTACGTATCAAATGACGGCGCCCTTATCTGCTCCACTATCGTTTTCTCCCCCGAAAACGAAAGAAAGGCACTTATTTCCTCAATCAGAGATTTCTACTCCGTTGCAGTTGACACAATCAGCACGGAATTCCGTCTTGTAGGTGAAAACCGTTTCGTCAGATACTCCTGCTTCCTTCTTAAAAACTACTTCCCCCGTCACGACGAGCTTTGCAGGGAAGAGGGCAGACTTATGAGAATCTGTGCTGTAGGCACCGAGGAAGAAAGAGAAGACGCAATAAAGCAGTTGACAGCCATAAACGGCAGAATGAAGAAGTTTATGGAGAAGTATTTCTGCTTCTGATTTGTTGAGTTTATACATTTTCTAAGGCAGGTAAATTTACTTTACTTGCCTTATTTACAAATTTTCCCCCGAAACGATATTTTCCTTGTAAAAGGCTTTGATTTTTGTTATACTTTTTTCATTATTATTTATATTAATGAGGGGTTGTGTTTATGGACACGATGCTTCTTGTGCTTGAGCTTATAGGCACCTGTGCTTTTGCAATATCGGGTGCGGTGCTCGGCATTACAAAACGCTTTGATATTTTCGGTGTCATTTTTTCGGGCATTATAACAGCCCTCGGCGGCGGTACCGTAAGAGACCTGCTTTTAGGAAACCTTCCGCCTGCAATGTTCAGAAATTACATATACCTTATTTTTGCGGTTGCAACCTGTCTTCTTACGTTCATTATTGCAAGCATCCTTAAAAATAAGTTTTCCGAAAATATTGTTTTAATTGATAAGGTCAATAATATTTTTGATGCAATAGGTCTCGGTGTTTTTACCATAGTCGGCATGAACGTGGCAATAAACAGCGGCTTTTCGGACAATTTCTTTTTCGTTGTATTTCTCGGAATGACAACGGGCTGCGGCGGCGGTATTCTGAGAGATGCAATTGTCAGCGAGGTTCCCTTTGTGCTGAGAAAAAGGGTCTATGCCGTAGCATCAATAGCAGGCGGAATTGCTTATTATGTAATGTATATAATGCTTCATCAGGGGGTTGTTATTTCCTCTGTTGTGGGAATTACACTTATATTTGCCCTCAGAATCCTTGCATCCGTGTTTAAATGGGATCTCCCCAAGGCTATATAACTTTTATCGGAGGAAGAAAAAATGTTTAATGTTCAGAATGTAACTGAATTCATCAAGCTGCAGGACCCTGAAGTCGGTGCTGCTGTGGAGAGCGAGCTTCAGCGCGAGCGCAGAAATCTGGAGCTTATTGCTTCCGAAAATATTGTTTCCCCTGCAGTTATGGCAGCGGTCGGCAGTATTCTCACAAACAAGTATGCGGAAGGCTATCCCGGAAAGAGATATTACGGCGGCTGTGTATGTGTTGACGAGTGCGAAAGAATTGCAATTGAAAGAGCAAAGAAGCTTTTCGGTGCGGAATATGCTAACGTTCAGCCTCATTCGGGCTCTCAGGCAAACTTTGCCGCATATTTTGCTGTGCTTCAGCCCGGTGATACGGTACTCGGTATGTCACTTGCGGAGGGCGGACACTTAACACACGGCTCACCTGTAAATATGTCAGGTAAGCTTTATAACTTTGTTCCCTACGGCGTTGATGCCGAAACGGGAAGAATCGATTATGATGCATTAAGAGAGCTTGCGCTTGAGGTTAAGCCCAGACTTATCGTTGCAGGTGCCAGCGCTTATCCCAGAATCATTGATTTCGAAAAGATTTCTCTTATTGCAAAAGAGTGCGGTGCTTACTTTATGGTTGATATGGCACACATTGCAGGTCTTGTTGCTGCAGGTCTTCATCCCTCACCCGTGCCCTATGCCGATATTGTAACAACCACAACCCACAAGACCTTAAGAGGTCCCAGAGGCGGTCTTATTCTCTGTAAGGAGGAGCTCGGCAAGGCAATTGATAAGGCAATTTTCCCCGGCTCACAGGGCGGTCCTCTCGAGCACGTTATTGCAGGTAAGGCTATCTGCTTTGGTGAAGCACTCAAAGACGAATTTAAAGAATATCAGAAGGGTGTTATTGAAAACACGGCAGCTCTTGCAGATGCACTTAAGGAAAAGGGCTTCAATCTTGTTTCAGGAGGAACCGACAACCATCTCATTCTTCTTGATTTACAGAATATGAATATTACGGGTAAGGAGCTTGAGCACAGACTTGACGAGGTTTATATCACAGTAAACAAGAACGCTGTTCCCCGTGACCCTCAGAGTCCCTTTATCACAAGCGGTGTAAGAATCGGTACAGCGGCTGTTACCACAAGAGGTCTTAAAAAAGAAGATATGAAGGTTATTGCAGAGTGTATTTACCTTGCAACGGTTGATTTTGAGAACAAGGCTGACGAAATCAGAGAAAAAGTCAACACTCTTCTTGAAAAATATCCTCTTTATTAAGAGAAATTTTCAGAAAATAATATACAAACTTTTTTTGCGGAGAGCTTTACGGCTCTCCGTTTGTTCATTTAAAACCGACAAATGTATAATAATTCATTGTGCAAACTACACAAAATATATTATATTACTTTGGTTAATCTGTCAGGGGTGTAAATTTTCTGTCAAAAACGCCCATTGTGCAAAGTGCACAAATGAAGATATTGAAAATTGTGCAAAATAACTTGACATTTTTGGAAAATCGGATATAATGTGGATGTAAACAAAAAACACAAACGAAAGGAGTACTTGAATATGTCAAAGTACAACAGAGAAATGCGCAAAGAAGAAGAAAGACTTATGAATGAAATTGCAACAATGAAGTTTTCTTTCAAGAAGCTCCTTAAGGTTATGGAACTCAACGCTCTCTTAACTTATCAGAACGCATAAGAGCGGACGGTTTCAGCCTTCAAGGGCTTTCCGACAACAATGCCCGCAAGGGCTTACATATAAAGGGGCAGTGAGCCTCGTACAAACGGACTGTATTTTTACCTGATTGAGTAAAATACGGTTTTTTTGTTTGTACAAAACGTTTTTTTTGTTTTAAATACAGTTGCACTTCGCTTTTTATAATGATAGAATGTTTTCAGGCATTTCTACGGAGGCAGACTATGAAATATTATCTCTTACCCGAAAACGGACAGTTTTATAAAGCGAATCTGCACTCTCATTCCACGGTTTCCGACGGTACGCTTACACCGTGCGAAATGAAGGAGCTGTATAAATCTCACGGCTACAGTATTCTTTGCTGTACCGACCACGAGATTATGGTGCCCCATCACGACCTTACGGACGATGATTTTCTTATGCTGACGGGCTTTGAGCTTGGCTTTGACGAGGAGTGTGAGGATTTCCTTCACGCCCGTGTCTGCGACCTGTGTGTTATATCTCTTTCGAGGGATAACGTAACACAGCCCTGCTTTCACAGAACGAAATATCATAACCCCGAAAGAAACTGCGAAATTGTTTTCGATGAGTCCGAGCCCGATTTTGAAAAAGCCTATGATGCCGACTGTATTAATAAGGCTATAGAAATCTGCCGAAAAAAGGGCTTTTTTGTAACCTACAATCATCCGACCTGGTCACTTGAGCATTATGAGGATTACATTAAGTACAAGGGT
>JAZOWG010000184.1:0-25935 GCA_045659105.1 Acutalibacteraceae bacterium | reverse complement strand
TGGAGGAATAATTATGTCAATCAAAGGTATATCCAAAGAATACAATTTCAGAAAAGCCGTTCCCGTATGGGAAAAGGGGCAGGAGCTTACAAAAAACCTCTCCCTTGTTTTCAGAGCGGTAATTGAAGGAAATGAGGAAATAACCTTAAGCATTGCAGCTCACTCAAGATATCAGATTTTTGTTAACGGTGTGTTTTTTGCTGCGGGTCCCGCAAGAGCAGGACACGATTTTTACAGAGTAAGTGACTATACATTAAAAAATGAGCTTTCTGACAAGAAAAACATAATTTCAATCATCACGGCAGGCTATAACGTAAATAGCTTTTACCTTCTTGACAAGCCCTCCTTCCTTGCTGCGGAAATCACAAGGAACGGTGAGATTTTATATGCAACGGGCAGCGAAAATGAATTCGAAGCTTCAAGATATGCATCCCGCATAAGTAAAACTCCCCGTTATTCCTTCCAGCGTCCCTTTACCGAGGCTTACATACTCGACGCTTATTATGACCTCTTTATGACCGACCCCGACACTCATCTCCAGCCGATTGAAATTGCCCCCACTGAGAAAAAGAATTTCATAGACAGAAACCTGCCCTTCTGCATTTATACCGAAAAAAAGGTAAAAGAAATAATTTCAAAGGGTATTCTTATTCCCGACAAGGACAGAAGATACTTTAAAGACAGAAGCCTTACGGGCATTTGCAACGAGCTTAAGGGCTTCCCCGAAAAGGAGCTTGACACATCTCCCGTAAACGAGCTTTATGCCTATAAAACACAGATTATGGAGGACGGCGGCTACGGCATGGAAAGCGTTTCCCTCGGAATCAACTGCTGCTGTATTTACGATATGGGCAGAAACAACACGGGATATATCCGCCTTTCCCTTACCGCCGAGCACGATACGGTAATTTATGCTGTTTTCAATGAAATTCTTCCCGACGGCAACTGTCCCGACCCCGGAAAGGACGCCTGTCAGAATGTAATAAAATGGGCTATCCAGGGCGGAAGAACCTACGACATCGTATCCTTCGAGCCCTACACCTTCCGTTATATTCAGATTATCTCAATGTATGCCCCCACACTTGTCACAAACGTATCTCTTTATGAGGAGTGCTACCCCGAAAATCTTGTAACAAACACAAAAAAGATGCCCACAGAGAGCTTACAGAAAATTTACGATGCCGCAGTTGAGACCTTCCGACAGAATTCAACAGATATATTTATGGACTGTCCCTCAAGAGAGAGAGCCGGCTGGCTCTGTGACAGCTTCTTTACCTCACGTGTTGAAAAGGAGCTTACGGGTGACAGCTTCGTTGATCATAACTTTATAGAAAACTTCCTTCTTCCCGAAAAATTCGAAAACATCCCCGAGGGTATGCTTCCCATGTGCTACCCCTCCGACCATTATGACGGTACTTATATTCACAACTGGGCATTCTGGTTCGTGCTGCAGTTAAAGGGCTATCTTGAGCGTTCGGGCGACCGTGAGCTTGTTGACGCCGCAAAAAAGAGAGTTTATGAGCTCCTTGAATTCACAAAGAAATACGAAAATGAAGACGGTCTTCTTCAGAATATCGACAGCTGGATTTTCGTTGAATGGTCAAAGGCAAACGACTTTGTCCGTGACGTAAACTATCCCTCAAATATGCTCTACACAAGGGTGCTTGATGCCGTTGCAGACCTTTACGGCGATGAAGCTCTTCACGAAAAAGCAGCTGCTCTCAGAAAGACAATCGTCGAAAAGTCCTTTGACGGCGAGTTCTTTATTGACAATGCAGTTCTTAATGAAGACAAAATACCCGTAAACACAGAAAATCACAGTGAAACCTGCCAGTATTACGCATTTTTCTCCGGCACGGCAACAAAGGAATCACATCCTGAGCTTTACGAAAAAATGTTTACGGTTTTCGGTCCCGACAGAGACCCGGAAAAAACCTATCCCGACGTTCCCGTTTCAAATGCTTTTATCGGAAATTATCTCCGCCTCTTCATCCTCTTTGAGGACGGGCAGTACGATAAGCTCTTAAAGGAAATCGAAAGCTTCTTCCTGCCTATGGCTGAAAAGACGGGCACGCTGTGGGAGAATATGACAGACTACGCATCCTGCTGTCACGGCTTTGCAAGCCATGTAGCCTACTGGCTTAATCACATTGTAAAATAATAACAATTGACATTTTTCTTCTTTTTTGTTATTATAACATTTGTATTATTTTGTTTATTATTTTGGTGATTTTATGAAAGCTTTTAAGAAAATTGTTCTCACAATGCTCATATCCTGCCTTCTGTTCATTCCCTTTGTAAGCACTGCAAATGCAGAAGCACTGGCTGACCCTGATAATATCAAATCAGTCCTGGAATTTTTCGGAATAAACCTTGATGATCCCGGCAGCATTCAGGATGCAATTGACGAAATAAGAGAGGGCGGTCTTTCGGGAATTATGAACATTCTCGGAATCAATGTGGCAGATATTCTTGACGAGCTCGAGAAGTATCTCGGAGATATGACCCCTCCTACTGTAACAAGACCTCAGGAGACCACAACAGCGGAGCCTGAAACCACGACGGAAGAGCCCACAACCGAAGCCCCCACAACTCAGGCACCTCCTCCCGTTTACACTCCCACATATCCCTCCTACACTTATCCCACACTGCCTCCCGCAACTCAGCCTCCCGTTGAGACTACAACCTTCCAGTTTATTCCTCCGGAGCAGATTTATACAGAGGCATTCACAACCACCGTATTCAAGCCCATTGTTGAAGACGATGTTTCATCGATAAAGGATGACACAAACCCCATAAAGACCGCCATCGGCGTTCTCCTTCTCGTGGGCTCAGGTATCGGTGTCATTATTGTTGTTTTAGCCCTCAAGAGAAACAGAATATAAAATGCAGAATTTAAAAGCATCGGAACATATAGAATACATTGACGGCAGCCTTAAGCTCATAGTATCCGACAGCCATACCTTTGGTACGGATGCCTTGCTTTTGGCTGCCTTTTCCGCACCGAAAAGAAAAAATACCGTATGCGATTTCGGCACGGGCTGCGGAATTATACCCTTTTATTGGTTAAGAGAAGGGGTCGAGACGGTACACGCCGTTGAAATTCAGCCTCTTGCCTGCGACCAGCTGACAAGAAGCATTGAAATGAATTCCCTGGAAGAAAAATTTTCCCTTTATAATTCAGACTTAAGAGAGCTGAAGGGGAAGCTTGAAGCAGGTGCTTTTGACCTTGTTACAATGAATCCCCCTTACACCGCTGAGGGGCACGGAATCATAAGCGAGACTGCCGCAGACAAAATTGCACGTCACGAAACAAGTCTTGAGCTGACCGACGTCTTTCTTTCCGCCTCCCGTCTTCTGAAATTCGGCGGCAGAATGTGCATCTGCCTTCGCCCCGAAAGGCTTACTGAAGCGATGATGGGAATGAGAGAAGCAAAAATTGAGCCCAAGCGTCTTCGTTTTGTTTCTCAGCGTGACGGCAAGGCTCCGTGGCTTTTCTTACTCGAAGGAAAAAAGGGCAGAAATCCGGGACTTATAGTTGAAAAGGAGCTTCATATAGAAAACCCCGACGGAAGTCCCTCGGATGAAATGAAAAAAATTATCGGCAGCTACAAAAAGGACTGATATTATGGAATCGTTTTTCCCTGTATTTTTTATCCTTTTTGTGGTACTGATGACACAGAAAAGGAAAAATCAGCAAATCGGACAGATAATACGGCGCAGAAGAAAGGAACACAAAACAATGGATAACTCTCTGCTTTCAAGATACATAGGAAAAGAATGTGTAGTACAGACAAACGGCTATGTTGCAGGTATTGTCGGTAAGGTAACCGAAGTCAGCGGCAACTGGATTTCCGTCGAAGACAAAAAGGGCAAAATGATAACCTTCAACTGCGATTATATAAGCAGTATAAAGGAGAAATAAAATGGCAGGAGAATTATACGTAGTAGGTACACCTATCGGAAATCTCGGCGACCTTTCACCGAGAGCCGTTGAGACCTTGCGCACCGTCGATTTCATAGCGGCTGAGGACACAAGAGTTTCAATAAAACTGCTCAACTACTTTGATATAAAAAATAAGCTCATAGCCTATCATGAGCACAACCGTGCCGAAAAGGGGCCCTCAATCGTTGAAAGAATCCTTACAGGGGAAAGCTGTGCTCTTGTGACGGATGCAGGTATGCCTGCTATTTCAGACCCGGGGCAGGACCTTGTGCGTCTTTGCCACGAAAGCGAAATAAAGGTAAACACCGTGCCCGGTCCCAGCGCAATAATCACCGCCCTTGCCCTTTCGGGGCTTGAGGTTTCCCGATTCACCTTCGAAGGCTTCCTTACGGGTAACAAACCAAAAAGAAGAGAGCATCTTGAGGAAATCAAGACCGAGAGAAAAACAATGGTCTTTTACGAGGCTCCTCATAAGCTTGCGGCTACTCTTCACGACCTGCATACCGCACTCGGTGACAGAAAAATCGCTCTCGTAAAGGAGCTTACAAAGATTCACGAGAATATTGAATTCGGCACTCTCGCAGAGCTTGACGGCAAATACGACGGCATGAAGCTCAAAGGGGAATATGTAATAATAATCGAAGCAAAAACCGAAGAGGAGATAGCCTCAGAATCGGAAGATATTGACCCCGTAGAGCTTGCAAAAAGCTATATTGCCGAAGGACTCAGCATAAATGAGGCGGCAAAAAAAGCGGCTAAAGAAACAAACACAAAGAAAAGTGAAATTTATAAACAATTAGTATAAGCGGAGAAAAAAATGGACATCAGAGAAAAACTTTGCAAAGAATTTCCGGTAAAGCCGGACCACATGGAAAATATCATTAACCTCATTGACGACGGCAACACTATCCCCTTCATTGCCCGTTACCGTAAGGAAATGCACGGAAGCTGTGACGACCAGCTTCTTCGTGAAATCGCTGACAGATTACAGTATTTAAGAAACCTCGAAAAGAAAAAAGAGGACTATATAGCACACATTGAAGAGCTTGGCAAAATGACGGAAGAGCTCCGTGCAGACATTCTTGCCGCCGAAACTCTCGCAGTGCTCGAAGACCTTTACCGTCCTTACAAGCAGAAAAGAAGAACAAGAGCTACCATAGCAAAGGAAAAGGGACTTGAGCCCTTAGCCCTGGAAATTCTCGCACAGGAAAAGACCGAGGGTACACTTGAAGAAATGGCGGAAGCCTTTGTAAATGAAGAAAAAGATGTACCCGATGTTGCAGCTGCATTACAGGGTGCAAACGATATTATTGCAGAAATTATGTCCGATTCTCCCGAAATAAGACACGACCTTAAGGAAATGATTTCGGCAAAGGGCATTATCCGTTCAAAGGCAAAAACCGAGGAGGACAGCGTATACTCGATGTATTACGACTACTCCGAGGCTGTTTCAAAAATCCCCAGCCACAGAATTCTTGCCCTTAACCGCGGTGAAAATGAGGATTTCCTTAAAGTAAGCCTTGAAATTGAAAACTTTGCAGCTATGGGTATTTTCTACCGCTATTTCGTAAAGTCGGGCAGTATCACAACACAGTTTGTAAAGGAAGCCGCCCTTGACAGCTGGGAAAGACTTGTTTTCCCCTCAGTTGAAAGAGAAATAAGAAATATGCTGACAGAAAAGGCTGACGAGCAGGCTATAAAGATGTTCGGTCAGAACTTAAAACCTCTTCTTATGCAGCCTCCCATCAAAGATAAGCGTGTGCTTGCAGTTGACCCCGCTTACAGAACGGGCTGTAAAATTGCAGTTGTAGATGAAAACGGAAAGGTGCTTTCAACGGGTGTTATTTACCCCACTCCCCCTCAGAACAAAAAGGAGGAGGCAGCCGAGAAGATACACACTCTCATCAGAAAATTCGGTGTAAACTGCATATCAATAGGTAACGGTACGGCTTCTAAGGAAGCGGAAATTTTCGTTGCCGACACAATAAAGCAGTACGGCGGTAAGGTAAGCTATATGGTTGTAAACGAAGCAGGTGCTTCCGTTTACTCCGCATCAAAGCTCGGTGCTCAGGAATTCCCCGAGTTTGACGTTTCCCTCCGTTCTGCAGTATCTATAGCAAGAAGACTTCAGGATCCTCTTTCGGAGCTTGTTAAAATCGACCCCAAGTCCATAGGCGTAGGTCAGTATCAGCACGACCTGCCTCAGGCAAGACTTGAGGAATCTCTTACGGGTGTTGTTGAGGACTGCGTAAACTCAGTAGGCGTTGACCTTAACACGGCTTCACCCTCACTTCTTAAATACGTTGCAGGCATCACAGCCGCAACCGCTAAAAATATCGTAGCCTACCGTGATGAAAACGGTGCTTTCACATCCCGTGCAGGGCTTAAAAAGGTAAAGGGCTTAGGTCCCAAGGCTTACGAGCAGTGTGCAGGCTTCCTTCGCATCCCCGGAGGCAAGGAAACGCTTGACAACACGGCAGTTCATCCCGAATCCTATGATGCCGCAAAGAAGCTTCTTGAGCTCCTCGGAATAGACAGCAAAAAGATTTCCAAGGACGGCATCAGCGACATTGAAGAAAAGCTTGAAGCCTACGGCAAGGTAAAAGCCGCAGAGGAAATCGGTGTGGGTATCCCCACAATAACGGATATTGCCGAAGAGCTTAAAAAGCCCGGCAGAGACATCCGTGATGAGCTTCCCGCACCTATGCTCCGCTCCGACATTCTCTCAATGGAAGACCTTAAAGAGGGTATGGAGCTTCAGGGCACGGTCAGAAACGTTATAGACTTCGGTGTGTTTGTTGATATCGGTGTTCATCAGGACGGACTCGTTCACATTTCTCAGATTACAAACCGCTACATCAAGCATCCCTCTGAGGTGCTCAAGGTCGGCGACATTGTAAAAGTCAAGGTTCTCAGTATTGACGTTGCAAAGAAGAGAATTTCTCTCACAATGAAGGGTTAATTTCCCTGACAGATTACTTCTTCACTATTCACTTTTACTTATTACTTTAAGCTTGGGGTGTGTTTTTATGTCAATGAAGAAATCAACAAAAGCTATTATCGGCACTATAGCAGGTGCAGGTGCACTTCTCGGCGTATTCAACACCGTAGCATACGAATGTATGCTCAACATACGTCTTGCAGCTAAAATCGGTGAGAAAATGAGTCCTCCCGCAGCTAAAGCCCCCGCAGAGGAAGCAGCTCCCGAAAAGCCCGTAGAGGAAAAGCAGCCCGACAGATTTTTTCCTGCTATGGACAAATGGATGCCCGAGCATCAGCCCGATGACATTTACATAACAAACAAAAAGGGACAGAGGCGCCACGCAAAGGTTTTTAATAACGGACACCCCGAAAAATGGGCAATCATCTTCCACGGCTTCACCTCAGGTCCCGGCGGAATGTATCACTATGCCTTCGCTTATTCACAGATGGGCTTTAACTGTATTCTTCCCTCAATGATAGGACACTCAGAGGATGAAAACAGATATGCTTCAATGGGCTGGCACGATAAGCACATAGGTCTTGACCTCATTGAATACATTACTACAATGTATCCCGATGCCGAAATCGTGCTTCACGGCGAAAGCATGGGCGCCGCTACAACAATGCTTATTACGGGTGAAAATATTCCCGGGAACGTTAAGTGTGCGGTTGAGGACTGCGGCTTTACAACGGTTATGGACGAATATACGCACGTTACAAAAACCACAATTTCTCCTGCCCTTGTGCCTATTCTTCCCACGCTGAGCGTCTATTCACAGCTCAGAGGCAATATGAGCTTCAAAAAATGCGCTCCCATAGAGGCTGTAAAGAAATCCGTAACTCCCACACTTTTCGTACACGGCGAAGCAGACGATTTTGTCCCCTTCAGAATGATGAATGAGGTTTATACTGCCTGTGCGGCAGAAAAAGATTTTTTCACAGTAAAGGGTGCGGCCCATGCGGAATCCGTTTCAAAAGAACCCGAATTTTATTGGACTAACGTATATAATTTTGTAAAAAAGTATATTGAGATATGACAAAAGCAATAAGAACATCAAAAAGAAAAGACAAGGATATGACCGAGGGCAGCATTGTAAAGCATATTATAATGTTTTCTCTGCCGCTTCTTGCAGGTAATGTTTTTCAGCAGCTATACAATACCGTTGACACCTGGGTTGTAGGCAATTACGTCAGCAACGAGGCTTATTCTGCTGTAGGCTCCGTAGGTCCCATTGTAAACGTGCTTATCGGTCTTTTTATGGGACTTTCAAGCGGTGCAGGTGTTGTAATTTCACAGTTTTACGGAGCAGGAAGGCTTGATAAGGTACAGGAAACAGTTCATACCTGTATTGCAATCACCGCAATTTTCTCAGTCATCTTTACTGCCGTAGGAATTATAACAACACCCCTGATGCTTCAGGCAATGAAAATTCCCGAAGAGGTTTTCCCCGAAGCACAGAAGTATCTTATAATCTATTTCTCAGGTGTTACGGGACTTCTCTTCTACAATATGGGCTCGGGTATTCTCAGAGCTGTCGGCGACTCAAAGCGTCCCTTTATTTTCCTTGTGGTTTCCGCTGTACTCAATACCGTGCTTGACCTCGTGTTTGTATTGGTTTTCGGAATGGGCGTTGAGGGCGTAGCCTATGCGACAATAATCGCACAGGGTGCATCTGCCATACTTGTTATGCTGACACTTATGACATCGGACGGCTGCATCAAAGTAGTTTTCAGAAGCATCAGAATTCATTTTGAACAGCTGAAGCTCATTCTGAGAGTCGGCACACCTGCCGCAATTCAGCTTGCAATCACGGCTTTCTCCAACGTTTTCGTGCAGTCCTACATAAACTATTTCGGACCCGACTGTATGTCAGGCTGGACCACGTACACAAAGCTTGACCAGTTTATGTTCCTTCCGATGCAGTCAGTTTCCATTGCCGCCACAACCTTTGTGGGACAGAACCTCGGAAAGGGCAACGTCGTAAGAGCAAAAGAGGGCGTAAAAAAGGCTTACATAATGTCCCTTACCTGTACGGCGGTAATTATGGTGCCTCTTATGCTGTTTGCCCCGCAGGCAAGTGCATTCTTCAACGACAAGCCCGAGGTAATCGAGTATTCAACTCTTCTTCTGCATTGGCTGTCCCCCTTCTACCTCACCTGCTGTATGAATCAGGTTTATGCGGCAGCGCTGAGAGGTGCCGGAAACAGCAAGGTACCGATGATAATAATGCTTTTCTCCTTCGTGCTTTTCAGACAGACCTATCTTTTCGTCACGGCAAACTTCATAGCAAACGAAATCCTCCCCATTGCTATGGGCTATCCTGCAGGATGGATTGTCTGCTCCGTTATCACTTACATCTATTATAAAAAGACAGATCTTATGAAAACTAAGCTCGTTGCATAAAAAATTTCCCGTTTTCCGGATTTTCCGAAGAACGGGAATTGTCTTTTTTGCTCAAATTTTCTCTGTCGAATTATACATATTGATACACCGTTTTATGTTGTGTTTTATACGCATAAATGATATAATATATTTAATTATATTAAAGGAGAGGTGTTATGGCTAAGGTAAACAAAGAAGCTTTCTCTAAGTTTTTTACTGAAGTAAAGACACATTGGAAAACTCCTGCCGAGGGAAAATACGTTCCCTATAAGGAATATCTCAACATATTCTTTTCGGTAGGTGCAAACTACACGGCATCAAAGGTGCTGGAGTATATCTATTTCGCAACAGGCTGCTTCCTTATAATGCACCATTATAAGCTGCCCTACCTCACGTTCTCAATCATAAGCATCATCAATATGCCCTTAGGCTACGTAACCGCCCTTATCTGGTGGTTTGTATGCGATAACCTGGGCTTCCTGCCGGGCAAGACGGAAAAGAAGCTATACACGGTATATGTAGCAATGATAGCATTCGGTCTTTCATTGATACTCTTCGATGCTTCAACTCTTTTCGACCCCAATTCAAAGTTTATCATCTTCCTCAACTCCCTTGAGGGTATGAGTGCCACTGCCTGCTTCAAGGTATTCGGCACACACTTCCTGTATTCGGGCTGGGTAGGTGCCAGAAATATTTTCTGGAGAAAAAAGCTTATTCCCAAATTCGGCAGATACAAGTATTCCCTTTATTCCGACGTTATACCCAAGTGTATCGTGGTAATTCTTATCGGCTGGCTTCCTCTTTATGAAATTGCCGACGTTTCAACACGTGTGTGGGCTGCAAACCTTCTTTTTGCTGTTTACGGTGTATTCGGCTTCGGAAACGTGTTGGAAACCACAACACAGAGCATTTCACCCAACCCCACGGAAAGAATTCTTGTAAGAACCTACCCCGTAAAGCTTTCCCACTTCTTACAGACTATTATGACAATTATCATTCCTGCCCTTGTAGGTACTCTCAAGAATGGCTGGGCAGACATAAACTTCTTCCGCTGGGTTATTCCCGGAACATTCATTGCCTGTGCGGTGCTTACTATGATAGGTGCCAACACAATCAAGGAAAGAATTCCTCAGCCGCCTCTTGAAAAGAAGGTCAATATCAAATTCTGGGACGGTATGTTCGGTGTTTTACATAACAAGTACCGCTGGATAAATACTATGGTAGGACTTATTGACTCCCTCGGAAACGGTATGCTTGCTTTTACAAGCATTCTTTATCTTTACACCTTCCGTCTTGCAGGTCTTCCCTACTCAATTCTTACACTTCTTGTATCCTTTGCAGGAACTCCCCCGGATCTGCTTACCCCCTATTTCTTAAAGAGATTCTCCTATAAGCAGATTATGATATTCTATCAGCTGACCCGTGCATTCGGCAACTTAGGACTTGTTGCGGCAATATGGTTCTGCGGAGACAATCTTGTTCTTTGCGGTACTCTTTGTATCATTGTTATGTTCTTAATGGAAATGACAAAGACAGTTCCCACCTCTGCAGGCCACGATATGAATGTAAAAATCAACGACTATCAGATGTATCTTTCAGGTGAAAGACTTGAAAGCTTCTCGGGTATTTTCGGTTGGTTCACAGGCCCCATCACATCCTTCGTAGGACTTATCATTCCCCTTATGCTTCTTGCTTACGGCTTCAACAGCAACTGGGATATTCTCTTCCTTGACGAAGCAAGACTTAAAATTGTTGTAATTCCCCTGCTTATTGACGTTGTAGGCTTCTTCCTTATGACTATTCCCTTCATATTCTGGGACTACGATGCAAACAAGCAGAACAAGGTTATGCAGGTGCTTAAACGCCGTGCCGAGGTTACAGAAAAACGTGCCCTCGAGGCAGGCGAAAAGATTTCCGGCGGATACAAGGGTTAAGGAGGTGCAGTTATGAGTAAAAAAGAAAAAAAGATGAATAATGCCCTCACGGATGATACGGTTATCGAAATTCCCGAAGACGAGATATATACCTATCACATAGAAGGTCTGTCACCGCCCCACATCAACAAGCCCTATAAGCACTATACCCTCAAGAAGGCAATTTTCATTATCGTTATTGTCGTTTCAATTGCCCTTTCAATGTATTTCAGCTTAAGTATTCTGAGAACAGATACCTTCACCTTTGCCGAAATTTCCGACGGTAATTATCAATTCACAAAATTCTCAAATCCCGGATATATTGACGAGCTTACAATAAACTGGGTGCTGGATATTGAATATCCCGAAAACGGTGAGACGGACGCAAAGCCCATAACCGTAACCGATGCCCCCGAAAGTCTTCCCGAAATTCCCGTGAAGACAAAGGAAGAATTTATTGAATATAATAAATATCTTCTTCGTGAGGAGCAGCTTGCGGCAAACGAAAAAATGGAGCTGTACCCCGATTACAAGATAACCCAGGACACATCAAAGCCCGTTACCTCAATTAAGGAATACGCAATAAACGGTGACGGCTACATAAAGACCATTTACATCGGTGAAAACGTTCTCGAAATCGACGGTAAGGCATTCTATTCCTGCTGGGCTTTACAGAGAATCATCGTTGACGAAAATAACCCCAACTACTGTGACATTGACGGTGTTCTTTACACAAAGGATAAAAAGACTGTTGTGTGCTACCCCTGTGACCGTGACCAGTATTTAAGAGAAAAGTACGGCTTCCCCAAGGAAATGTGGGAATGGGTACCTCAGGATTCAGCCAGAAAGGACATAATTTCCGCTGAGGATTATGCTCCTATCTGGGAAGAATACCGTGAAAAGGTTATGACCTACGTTATCCCCTCAACTGTTGAGACAGTCGGTGAGCTTTGCTTCAACTACTCAAACCTTGCAACGGTTTATCTCCCCGAGGGACTTAAAAGGGTTGAAAACTTAGGCTTCTTCGAAATGCCCAACGTAAGAGATTTCTTTACCTACATAACCGAAAATGCAGTGGAAGATACCTCTTATGAAGGAGCTTCGGAGCTTAAAACCTATCTTTCATTCCCCGAGGGACTTGAATATATCGGCACCGATGCTTTCAGCTACAACCCCTCTATGAATTATGTTTATATCCCCTCCTCCGTTAAATTTATCGGCCACCACGCTTTCTGGGAAAGCTGCTATGAGGACGGCGGAGAGATCAGGGGCATCCCCGAGCTTAACATCGCCCTCAGCAAAGAGGAATTCAAAGAGAATGTAGAAACAGGCGACCAGTGGACACCTATCTACAACCACAATCTTCTTAAAAAGATTCCCGTAAACTACGGCGCTGAAAGAAAGTAAAGCTTAATAAATAATACAAGGCATAAGAGTGTGTTTTCCACACAATCTTATGCCTTGATTTTTATGCTACGGTAAATTCAACCGAAGCCGAAACTGCAGACAGTACCAACCTGTATTCTCCCTTTTCAAGGTTTTTACCGAAATATTCGAACAAATCTACCGTCAACGTAACGGACTGACAGTTAAGAAGAACTATTGCAATTTCTTCCGTTGCAGTACCTTCAACAAACGGCACTGCCGTCCACTGTCCGTCAGTATTCTTTTCAACGGCAAAAAATTTATCTGCATGTACCGTTTTGCCGGTGTAATTTGTAATTACATATTCAATTTCCGTGCTTTCGGTTGTTACGGGTTCAGTTATACACACTTCAATTTTTTCGGGATTGCCGCCTGTGAACATATAGAAAAGGCTCATTATAACGGCAACAATCTTCGCAAATAACGCAACAATATTATTCATTTTTTCTTTTTCCTTTCTTATTTATTGTAAAAATCGCTTTCCTTCACCGCCTGCCTTTCGTCATATTCTGAAAAACGTACGTATTTTCTTCATTTTCAATATACCACGGAGGTATTATTGTGTCAAGGTATATTTTGTCTCACAAAATATAATGCATTACAATATTCCACTTTACTTTCACCTTTTTCCGTGTTAAAATAAACGCATAAACAGGAAAATCCGTTTACGGAAAGGAAAAACACGTGGTTAACAATGAGAATTTCAAGCGCGGTACAATAGAACTTGTGGTGCTTGCCGTACTGAGACAAAAGGATATGTACGGTTATGAAATCGTAAAAGCTCTTTCGGAAAAAAGCAACGGAAATTATACAACACCCATCGGCACCTTATATCCCGTGCTTTACCGCTTTGTGGAAAACGGTTATATTTCCGATAGAGACGAAATCGTAAGCAAAAGACTTCGCAAATACTACCACCTTGAAGAAAAGGGCGAACGGTATTACCGTGAATTATTAGAAGAATATCAGAAAAATATAGCAGGTGTTGAACTGATTATAAAGGACGGTGACGGTAATGAATAAGCATTTAAAAGCATATTATAAGGAGATTTCTTCCTTGATGGTCTGCGAGGGCAAACTAAAAAAAGCATTTATAAAGGAGCTTAAATCCGCCGTAAACGAATATACAGAATTGAATCCCACCTGCACGATTGAGGATATAAGCGCAGTTTTCGGCACCCCAGAAGAAATAGCCTTCAGCTTCATAGAAAACGGAAGCTTCACCAAGGTAAAGAAACAGCTTGATGTAAAAAGGGTGATAATTGCGGCTGTAATAACCGCGCTCATTATATGGTTTGCCTTTGCAGTTATAAGTCTTATTGACGTGCATCAGGAAGCCCACGGCACCTTAACCGAGGGTATGCTGATTATCAGTTACGTAACGGAGGGTAACCTGTGAAAAAGTTTTTGAGTATTTTTATTGCTTTTATAATTACGTTTATTCCCTTTTGCTTTACTGCAAGTGCGAAAGAGCCCGACAGCGACGTACAGACGGAATATTTTGAAGACGGCTCATATATGACGGTGGGAACATCATCTGTTATTGAAAATGAGAGTTCTGATGTCTTTGCAAAAATTCTTGAATTTTTCCGAAAGCTTATTGAGTTTTTCACGGGTAATAAGACAATTTCAAGAACCAAGTACGCACGCTATTACGACAAAAACGGCAATTTGTTGTGGACCGTTTTTCTTGAAGCAGAATTTTCCTATAACGGAAAAACCTCTCTCTGTAAAAATGCAAAGGCATATTATGAAACCTATGACAACGATTGGGAAATCATATCTTCGGAGTCTTCGGCAGACGGTAACACGGCAACTGCTGATTTTTCGGTACAGCAGACAAAGCTCGGAGTAAAGCTTAAAACCGTAAACAAAACACTTACCTTAACCTGTGACAAGGACGGAAGCATCACATAAACAAAAAAGGCTTTGACCGATTAGTCAAAGCCTTTTACTTTTTCACTATTCACTATTACTTCTTACCTGAAATTTTTCCTGCGGAAAAATTTCAATCCCATTCCGTGCCCGTAACGGTATCCATATCAATACCCGTTGTATCGTGGGTCTTCTTTATAAGAAGCACGAGGGCGGCAGAGAAGCCCGGCACTAAAAGTGCGAAACAGCAGGCTGCCATGGCAGTATTCCCGATTGTAAGAGTAAAGGGCATACTGAGAATAAAGGACAGTGCAAAGCCCACAGCCGTTACAATGTACTGCGCGGACATTGCAGAGGAACGAAGATTAGTGGGTGCAGATTCACCTATCATCATAATGATAACATCATTGGTTGAATAGTAGCTGCCTATAGCTGCACCGCAGAAGAAGCCCGTAATAAGGGGATTCCAGTTGCAGTAAGCACCGACGGAGAAAAGCACGTATGACAGCACGCAATTGAATGCGGTAGTAACAGCCGCCGCCTTTCTGCCCTTCCAGTCGGAAATAAAGCCCATAATTACCTGCGCAATTGCAAGTCCTAAGGGATAAAGGAAAATAGCCTCGGTGTAGGTTGTGACACCTACGGTTGCAACAGCCTCTTCAAGAGTAGCCGCCGCACCCGATGAGAAAAGATTTGAGGCATATCCGTAGTTTAATACGATAGGATAGTTTATACTTGCAATAAAGCCGATATTTGCAACAGAGGACACAATGTAAAGCCAACGAAGCTGCTTGTGCTTCATTGAGAACTTGAGAGCCGGAATAAGACCGCCCTGCTTGCTTGCAGCATCTGCCTCCTTCTTTTCACGCTCAAGCTCTTCGGGAGTTTTTCTGAGGTAGGTAAGACGGGATTCAATAAATGCATCGGTTTCTCTTGCACATAAAAGGGCAATAAAACACACAACAACACCCACAACAGCAGGGATGAAGTAAACGTTTCTCCACTCGCTGACGTTGGTCATCAGCTTGTCACGGAGATAGGGCACTAACATAACCGCAATGTTCGCAAAGAACTTTATTGAGGAATAAATTCTCGCTCTGTGCTTACTGGGGGACGATTCCATAATATAAACCACGTGCATATCGTGAGGGATAAAGAACTGAACGATACACGCACCGATAAAATAAAGAGGAATATTATCGGAAAGATATATTACAAGAAGCGCAGCACTCATACCGAAGGTATTTACTATAAGGAAAAGCTTTCTGCCCCAACGGTCGGCAAGAGGTCTGTAAAGAAGACCTACTGCCTGGAAGGGAATTGCAAGTCCCGACAGAATATCAAGAAGAGAAGCTGAATTTCCTGTCTTGAAGAGGTCGTTTGCAATTTCCGTTTTCATAAGAGTACCTATCTGCGAGGCAATTTCATCAACGGAATAAATAAGCGCAATAATAAAAATGAGATAAATTATGTAATAGCTTCTTTTGGGACGGGCCTTTTCCTTTTCCCAACGGGCAATTTCCTTCTCCCGTCTTATGGCCTTCTTTTTCAGCTGTTCGGCTGTAAGTGTTCTGTTTTTCATATCTTCACCCTGAACGTCTTAACCTCAAACGGCTTTATACCGAAGGTAAAGGAGTTGCCGTCAGAGGGTATTTCCATTTCGTCAACTTCCATCATATTACATTCAATTACCTTTATATTGTCACAGGGAAGAGTCATCGTAACATCCCCCGAATGTGCGGAGGTTTCATATACACGGATAATTACACCGTCACCGTCCTGAGCCGGCTTTACGGCATCAATCATAATCCTTTCATCAGATACGGTGATATATGAATACTGAGCCTTTTCACCCTTGCCCTCTTGTACATAAACGGCAGTAAGAGGAATATTTTCCTTGAATGCTTCCTTAACGGTATTGGCATCGTCCCAACGGTTTTCATGGACGTAAACACCGTAACGGAAGGTGGAAATTCCCTTATCTGCGGTAGCATCGGGAAGAATCGGAGCACGCATAAGAGTAATTCTCAGAACGTTGCCGTCAATGTCGTAGCCATACTTGCAGTCATTGATAACGGAAACACCCATATCACCCTGAGAAAGGTCTGCCCACTTGTGAGCGCATACCTCAAACATAGCCTTTTCGTAGGAATTGTTTGCATAGGTGGGTCTTTCAAGAGCACCGTGAGCAATTTCGCAGGTGGCAACACGGCTTCTGATGTCAAGGGGGAATTCAGCCTTTAAGACCTTTTCTCTCTCGTGCCAGTCAACGGTTGTGTCGTAAATGAGAGTTTCGGCATCAGCTGTAAGCGTAATATCCTGAGTGATTACGGACTTATTGAAGGAATATACCGCACGGATAACTGCCTTAACGGGAGTCTGCTCAACGAGCTCGACGGAATCAGCGGTATCAAGATACCACATCTTCATCTTGTAATCGTTTTCAAGATTCCATGCGCTTTCGTGAATGGGCTTGTCGTGGGATACGGAAAGAAGATTACCCTTACCCGAAAGAATGTTTTTGCCGAGCTTTTTATTGATAAGAGCGGTAAGCTTTCCGTTTTCGTCAAACTCTGCACGAAGGAATTTATTTTCGAGGAAGTCCTTTCCTGCAGAAACAGAAGCTGCTTCTGCTTCTTCGGTAAGCCTAAATACCTTATAACCCATAGGAGGTACGTTTTCGGCTATAAATTCAAGAATTCCGTCTTTAAGGGAAGCCTTCATAGCATTGCCCTCAAGGTCAGCGACACCTGCATTTTCCTTTGCGATTTCAAGGGAAACGGGAGAGGTTATGGTATAGGGCAGAAGATTCCATACAACAATGCTGACCTTGCCAACGCCTGCCTTTTCGGAAAGCACGCCGAGTGCCTCAGTGATAATCTCATTACCCTCTTTGTTCATAAGAGCATATTCTTTTCTTGTATTGTCAAATACTTCCTCAATTGAAGTACCGGGAAGAATATCGTGGAACTGATTTGTAAGCAGAAGCTTCCAGAGCTTTTCCGTTCTTTCTCTGTCGTAAAGACCTGCAATAAGGGTGAGCATTTCCGCATTACGAAGCATATATTCTCCGCGGCGGTTATTCTTTTTAACAAATGCCTGACTGGTAAAGGTACCTCTGTGGTTTTCGTAATACATTTCGCCGTCCCATACGGGAAGAGCATCAATATCCTTTTCTATTGCCTTGAAGAAATCGTTTGCCTGACCCATCTTCACATTGGGAAGACCGGGAAGCTTCTGAAAACGGCGAACCTTTTCAACCATATCGAAGGTACATCCGCCGCCTCCGTCACCGTAGCCGAACATACCCATTGAAGCATCAACAAGGTCGTTCTGGCGGTTGGTTTTTCTTGTATCCTTAACGTACTTTGCATCAGCCTCACCCTCGTAGTGAACCTTCTGCATATAAGCGAGCACCTCATCCCCCGAGTGTGCACGCCACTTATAAACGCTTAAGGGGAATTCGTTTGTGTCGTTATACTGTAATTTTGAAGTGAGGAAATACTTCATCCCCGATTTTTTTATAACCTGAGGAAGAGCGGCAGTAAAGCCGAAGCAGTCGGGAAGCCAGTAAATATCGGAGGAAATGCCGAATTCCTTCATAAAGAACTCTCTGCCGTAAAGCAGCTGTCTTATAAGGCTTTCACCCGATGCAATATTTGTATCGGCTTCAACCCAGGTGTTACCCGTAATTTCCCACTGACCGTTCTTTACGAACTTCTTAACGTCCTCATAAATTTCGGGATAGTGCTCCTTTACGTAGCTGTAAACCGCAGCCTGGCTCTGTGTGAACTTAAAGTCGGGATATGCCTTCATAAGGGACACATTATTCGAGAAGGTTCTTGCACACTTACGGTGTATTTCCTTGACAGTCCACAGCCACGCAACGTCAAGATGCGAATGACCGCAGATTATAACGTCACCGGGAGTTGCAAAATTGATTTTAGCAAGCTCCTCCCAGAGGGTCTTTTTAGCCTCGGGAATTGTTTCATAGAAGCGCTCTTTGCCGAAATCGAAATCAAGCTTGTGAATTGCATTATCTATGGCATTATAAATACGCTTTCCTACGTATTCATCCTCTGTCTGCTCGTAAACATCCCAGGCACAGTTGATGTCGTACCATATATCCTCAGCAGCTTCATTCACAACACGGAAGCTTGCTGTATCCAATGTATATGTAATAGGCTTCTTGTCGGGGAAAGCATAATTAAAATATCCGCACGAGTCAACGGCATTTTCGACCTGAATAAAGAGCTTTTCTCCAGCTTTAAGGGGCTTATGGAAAAGAATTTCTGTTCTCGCAACCCAACCCGAGGCCTCACGGGAGCTTACGGCACCGACAATTTCACCGTTTATACGGATAATTGCTTCGCCGCCGAAATCAATTGTAAGATAAACCTTTCTGTCGGCAAGACATTCGGGTACAATAAACTCATTTTCAAAATATCTTGTGGTGTCAAGAGTTGCGCTCCAACGGTCGCCAAGCCTCATTTTGTGCTTCGGAGCATCGTCAAGCTCTATTACAGCAGGCTCTGTGTGCACACCCGTATAGGAATCCCATTCGGGAATTGAAACCGCAGTCTCGGTAACATACGGATCGAGCTGCTTTATAAGATTTTTAAGAACACGGGGATTAAAGGTATGATGAAGCATAAATAAACCTCCTTTTATTAATTCAATAATAACAAAAAACAAATACATATACAAGACAAAACTGCACCCCGTGTTAAAAATCGGAGCGCAGTTTTTTGGTTATTTTGTTATAAATATTTTCAATCATCCACGGTTCCGTAGATTTTTCAGGGATTTCCGGGAGGCTTATCCACGCAACAGCCGAATTTTCCTCTTCACAAATACAAAGCCTTTCGTTTTCATCCGCTTGAACTAAATATGTTACGTTATAATGCACGTGCGAGGGGACATATTTTCCCCTTCTGAAATGCCCTGCCACGGGAAGGATTTCAAGAGAGAAGATTTTCTCACTTAAGGGACTTACATCGGCTCCCGTTTCCTCTTTGGCTTCTCTGAGGGCAACGGACAGCAGATTTTCATTTCCGTCTGCGTGACCGCCGACCCAGCTCCAGGATTTATAGATATTGTGGTAGCAGAAAAGCACCTTTGTTCTGTCCCGATTCACAATCCAGGAGGAGACCGTGATATGTCCCGCTGAATTTTCACGGGAAAGACAATTTTCATTATTTTTAACAAAGTCAATAAAGGCTTCTTTATCCGCCGCCTCCTCGGAAGACGAGGGCACAAAATCAGTTAATTGCTTTAATAAATTCATAAAATCACCGGACTGTTTCAAGATAAGTAAGAAAAGCGCCACCCTGGAACATATTAGCTTAAAAACCATCTTTTGTCAAAGAAAATTCTGTAATTGTCCCGAATTAATTGAATTGATTTTCCTCGTATGATATTATTAAATTACACAAAAACAAACGGAGGTTTTGCAAAATGAAAAGATTATGCAATAAGAAATCTGCCCTTAAAATTATTTCTTTTGTTCTGATTTTCCCCTTGCTCTTACTGAACGTCAACACAGCACTTCTTGTAAATGCTGCTGAGCCTGCCGTTGTTGCAAAAGGTACCTGCGGTAAAGATGCTTTATGGACACTTACCGATGACGGTGTTCTGACAATCTCAGGCTCGGGTGAAATGAAATTCCTGAAGTCCCCGTGGTGGAGACAGACAGACAAGATTACTACCGTTATTGTTGAGGACGGAATAACAAAAATAGAAAAATCCGCATTTTCTGATTGTTCTGCATTGAAAAAGGTTGTAATACACGGCGCAGTAGAGCTCATTGATGACAGTGCCTTTGTATTCTGCAACAACATAGAAGAGGTGTATTATGACAGTGTTGACTGTTTATTCGGGATAAGCTTCGGCTCGGTAGACGGCACCTCTCCCCTTACCTGGGGTGCTGACCTTTATATCGGCAATAAGCCGGCAACGGAGGTTGTGATACCGTCTTATGTAAAAAACATCGGCAAACAGCTTTTAGGTGCCGTTAATCTTAAAAAAGTCACCATTCCTTCAGGTGTAATCAGCATTGATTACTGTGCATTCCACAACTGTGAATCCCTTGAAAGCATTAATATTCCCGATACCGTAACAAGCATCGGAGGCAGTGCTTTTTATAACTGTCAGTCTCTTAAAAAAATAACAATTCCCGATTCCGTACAGGAAATAGGAATGAACGCATTCAAAGGCTGTAACAGCCTTGAAGAAGTAAGGCTTCCGAAAACGCTGAGCCTTATTGAATCCGGTATATTTGAAGACTGCTATAAGCTGAAAAATATTACCCTGCCCAAAGGCATTACCGAAATAGGCTACACCGCTTTTGCAAACTGCAAAGCAATTACAAGCATCAGTATTCCCGCTACGGTAGAAGAAATACGGCCACAGGCCTTCCGCGGATGTGTCTCACTTAAAAGCATTACACTCCATCCGTCGGTTAAATCAATAGGAGATTACGCCTTTGCCGAATGCCCTGCATTTACCGATATCAATTTTTACGGCACCTTATCCCAATGGCATGAAATCAGAATTATTGTAAATGCATATGACAACCAACAGACAAAGGTCCGTTTTGTGAGCTGTGCCCATAAAAACACCACCGTTGCCCCTATGGAAAAGCCAACAAGCTTTTATCCCGGATATACAGAAGGTGTTTTCTGTAACGATTGCAACAAGTTTATCAGCGGACGAGAGGAAATTCCGCCGACAAATTCACCGTTTACAGACAGTGATTCCGCAAAAATTATAGACGGTATGGTTTTTGCTCTGCCTGAAATTACCTGCTCCGAGCTTATTTCTCATTCTGACCCCGGCTCATATATTCTTGCCGACAACGAAAACGGTCTCGGCTTCGACGAGCTTCCCGGCACAGGCATGACCCTTGCAGGGCTTAACGGCTTGAGAAACACTATAATTATAGTAGGTGATGCCGACGGCGACGGCAAAGCAACCGCATCCGACGCAAGACTGGCACTGCGTTTGGCTGTAGGACTTGAAAGCTATGAAGCGGATTCCTTAACATATAAAGCATTGAACGTTAACGGCGGCGTAATTGATTCCTCCGATGCAAGAGACATATTAAGAGCCTCCGTTTCACTTGAAAAGCTGAAGCTGCCTGCCGGGAATTGATTTTCCCGGTTCACAGCAAGCTTTAATAAAAAATGATAACAAAAAAAACAGCTCACATTACTGTGAGCTGTTCTTTTATGCCGGCGACGACCTATCTTCCCGGGCGGCTGCCCGCCAAGTATTTTCGGCACGATTGAGCTTAACTACCGTGTTCGGGATGGGAACGGGTGGGACCTCAATGTTATAGACACCGACTTCGGCCTAAGGGTATTCCCTCGAGCGCAAGAGGAATTATAACAGATATAATCCCTCTTGTCAAGCCTTTTTTTAAGTTTTTTGAATTTTTTTAATTCTCTTCCTCAAATATATATCTTCCCATAAGAACACCCATAACGGATGCCATCATAAGACCTCTTGTCCAGCCTGAGGAGTCACCGAGACAATGAAGCCCCTTTACATTTGTGTTAAGTCTTTCATCCATCTTGATTCTGTTTGAATAGAACTTTAATTCGGGAGAATAAAGAAGCGTTTCATAAGAAGCAAAGCCGGGAACGACGTGATCCATAGCCTGAATGAAATTGATTATATTGGTCATTGCACGGTAAGGCATAGCGGCTGTAATATCCCCTGCAACGGCATCGGGAAGGGAGGGCTTTAAGTTTGACTGCATAAGCTCCTTGGGCCAGGTGCGCTTGCCGTCAAGAATATCACCGAAGCGCTGAACAAGAATATGTCCGTTTGCAAGCATATTCGTAAGCTCGCCAACCTTCTGCGCATATTCAATAGGCTGATTGAAGGGAGTGCTGAAATTGTGGGAGCAGAGAATAGCAAGGTTTGTGTTGTCGGATTTAAGCTCCTTATATGAATGACCGTTAACAACCGCAAGATTATTATCGTAATTTTCCTGACTTACAAAGCCGCCGGGATTCTGACAGAAGGTGCGCACCTTATTTTTGAAGGGACGGGGATAACCTATAAGCTTCGATTCATAAAGAGCCTTATTTACGGTTTCCATAACCTCGTTTCTTACTTCAACTCTGACACCGATATCAACGGTACCGGGCTGATGAGCTATATTATACTCAGCACAGAGCTTTTCCAGCCAGTCGGCACCGCGTCTGCCCGTTGCAATAATGGTGTGGTCGGCAAGAATCTCTTCGGGCACGCCCTTACCGGAGGTAATAACACCCCGACAAGCACCGTTTTCATTGTCGAGAATTAAGCTCAGACACTCTGTATCAAAGAAAATCTCGACACCGTTATTAAGTAAATACTGCTCAATTGCATAGTACAAATCCTGAGCTTTTTCGGTACCTAAATGTCTTATGGGACAGTCAACGAGCTTCAATCCTGCCTGAATTGCCCTTTTTCTTATTTCCTTTACCTCTTCCGATGCATTGATACCCTCAATGTGGCTGTCCGCACCGAATTCAAGATAAATTGAATCGGTGTAATTTATAAGCTCCTGCGCAAACATTTCACCTATAAGGGTCGGCAAATCTCCGCCAACCTCATAGCTTAAGGACAGCTTACCGTCTGAAAATGCACCGGCACCCGAAAAGCCCGTTGTAATATGGCAGTTAGGCTTGCAGTTTACGCATTGCTTAGTCTTGGTTTTGGGGCAATGGCGTTTTTCGATAGCCTTACCCTTTTCAACTATAACAATTTTTTTCTTACTGCCCTTTCTTAAAAGCTCCAAAGCGGTAAAAATACCGGAGGGACCGGCACCTACAATAACAACATCGGTTTTCATATCTTTCACCTTAGTTCTGTTTTCTGACAATAGTGTATTCGTCACCGGGACGGTAATAGGGACAGCTTCTGACGGAATATGTCATAAACTGCTCTGCCTCGTCCATATCAAGGTCAACTGAGCATCTGTAGCAATCGTATTCCTCGTCATATTCATAATTCATACACATATCGCAGTTTGAAATACGGCTCATCCTTTTTCCTCCCGTGGTTTTATGACATAAAAATTATACCATAGGGCAAAATGCTTTTCAAGTTACAATAAAACGGAAAAATTATTACAATTTTCAGTTCAATTATTACTTATTGAGTGTATTTTTATCTGTTATGAATACAATAGGCACAGAAACCAATTTCCGATGAGAGGATTATATATGAAAAAATTAAACAAAATCACGCCCATTCCCATGTTTCATCAGGTAATATGGTGGCTGGTACGTGCATCTCTTATAATTTTCGGTGTATGGGGGCTTCTCCACGACTCCGTAACACAGTTCCTTATGGGGCTTTTTGCAATTGCATTTACACATCTCTGGGATATGTTCCAGCTTTTCGGCGGAAAATCCTTCATCACCCGTGTTACCTATCAGGCACAGACAATGCTCAATCTCTTCATCTGCTTCGGCGTGGTAATAGGATATGTGCTTAACACAAAAACCAATTTCCCCTATGTTGATATAATTGAGCACTTCATTTCAGGTGTTGTGGCTTCCTACTTTGCTTACGATTTTGCAGTAGCCTTTCAGGGACGCTCCCGTCATTTAAGCCCGGGACTTGCTTCCCTTTTTGCCCTTTGCTTCTCCTGCTTTATACTTGTAGGCTGGGAATTTTACGAATTCACAATGGACCGCCTTTACGGCTACACCCTTCAGGTATCCCCCATACTCAGCGAAGACGGACTTGTGGATACTATGATTGATATGATTCTTGCAGGAGCCGGCTCAGTTATAGGTATGTTCTGGGTATCCTTCTCAAGAAACGGAATCATCGGCAAAAATCGCAAAGAGCTTCGCGCTTACGTAAAAGCCCGTTCAAAGAACGACAAGGAAAGAGAGCTCAAGTACCTCGCCGAACACGATTTTTATAAATAATAATTACTGCTCCGTACAAAAAGTGTTACGGGGCAGCTTTCGTCAACGGAATATTAAATAAATTCATCGAATTTCTTTTATTAAAAAATTACATTAATAATCAGCAAAAAAATATTTACAATAGGGAATTTTTGCAGTATAGTATTAACTAAATTGAGATATTTTTTGGGAAGTATTTCAAAAATCAAAAACCTAAGGAATGATACACAATGAATGTAATGCAGGAAATTACAAAATACGGTCACGAAAAAATCCTTTTCGTAAACAACGAAAAAGCAGGCCTTAAGGCTATTATCGCTGTTCACAACACAGTAAGAGGTCCCGCTATCGGCGGTTGCCGTCTTCTCCCCTACGCTTCCGAGGATGAAGCACTTTTCGACGTTCTCAGACTCTCACGCGGTATGTCACACAAGAATGCTGCTGCAGGTCTTGATTTCGGCGGCGGTAAGTCAGTTATCATTGCTGACCCCTCACAGAAGACAGAGGCTATGTTCGAGGCATTCGGTGAAGCTATGAACGCTCTGGGCGGCTGCTACATCACAGCAGAAGACGTTAACACAGACTGTGACGATGCTCTTATCATCGCAAGAAAGACAAAGCACATCTGCGGTCTTCCCCACATCTCAGGCGACCCCTCTCCCTTCACCGCAATCGGTGTATATCAGGGCATCAAGGCTACTGCAAAGGTAGCATTCGGCTCCGATAACCTTGAAGGCAGAACAATTGCCGTTCAGGGTGTAGGCAAGGTAGGTCTTGACCTTTGTAAGCACCTCGCTTCTGAGGGTGCAAAGCTCTACGTTGCAAACAGAAACAACAAGGCTAACCTTGAAATTGCAGCAGAAAAGTACGGTGCAACAATCGTTACTGCTGACGAAATCCTTACTCAGGAATGTGACATCTTTGCTCCCTGTGCTCTCGGTGCAATCGTTAACCCCAAGACTATTCCTAACTTCAACTGCAAGGCTATTGCAGGTGCAGCTAACAACGTTATTCTTGACCTTGCTTCAGGTGAAGCTCTTAAGGCAAGAGGCATCCTCTATGCTCCCGACTTCATCATCAACGCAGGCGGTGTTATCAACGCAGCAGGCGAAGCAGCAGGCAACTACAACGAGGAAGAAGTTCTCAAGAAGGTTAACAACATCTACAACACTGTTGAACATATCCTTACAGAATCTCAGAGAACAGGCGAACCCGAAGGCGTTATCGCTGAACGCTTCGCTGAAGAATGCATCTACGCAGGCAAATAAGCCAAAACATATAAAAATTTCAGCTCCCGAAAAACGGGAGCTGTTTTTTTTGCAAAAAAGCTATTGACAAATCCGCTCTAATGCATTAGAATAAAATTGCTCTAACAGATTAGAGAAAGGAGATGTCAATTATGGACACACCAAAAGTATTTGAAAGTGAATACCGTTTCTGCCTTATTTTATGGGAACACGAGCCCGTGAAAAGCAGTGAGCTCGTAAATCTCTGTAA
>JAZOWG010000183.1:0-8991 GCA_045659105.1 Acutalibacteraceae bacterium | reverse complement strand
GCGGGTGTGGTGGAATTGGCAGACACGCAAGATTTAGGTTCTTGTGCCAAAAGCATGCAGGTTCGACCCCTGTCACCCGCACCAAACCAGAAAAATCCGAACCAAATTTTCCCAATAGGAAAAGGGTTCGGATTTTTTGTTTATATTTAACTCATATCAAACAAATTAAGACAGTCTCAAATACACATCATAGTGTTTGAGACTGTCTTAGTGCATATATTTTCTTAATTTGCTAATGGAATACAGACGGTATGATTTTCGTTATCTATTTTATAAAAAAACTTGTAAAAAGGCATCAGGTTACCTGATTCTAAATTCGGATTATAAGTTATTGTACACATAGTAATTTTTTCTGCAGAAAAATTCTCTGCTTTTTGTATAGCAAGCTCAATTGCTTTATCATAAGATATATAATCAATTAATTCATTTTTACAATTATCCGGAACATAATATCCGTATATAGAAGATACCGTAATGGAATTGTCGACAAAATTTTCAGTAATCCAGAATTTAATATAATTACTTTGGAGATTCAATGAAAGTTCTTGTGGAGAATCTGAATAATTTGCAATTCGGATTATTGTTTGCTTGGATAACGGCTCGGAATTGGCAGAATCTTCACTATATGAGAAAAGAGTTTCTCGATAAATAAATAAATTATTCTTATCAACTCCTATGAATTGCATCGCTGCATTTGTATATTTGTTTTCACATAGACTATTGATTATATCAGCATCAGTCACCTCGGTAGTGGTGTTTGTAAAAATATCATTTTCGATAGAAAAATATGATGTAAAGCTTGTGATTTTTGCATCAGTGAATTGCACGAAAGGAAAGATACCATCAATATCATACTCAACCGAATAATCTTCAATTTCAGAAAAAGATATAATAGCATTCAAGGAATCGAGTCTTTCTTCAGCTTTTGAGGGAGTATTATTAACCTCTGAATAATACTGATCACCTGTAAAAATACGGTTCAAATAATTAACTGTACCGGAAAGATTTGAATTAATTTGCAATTCTTTTGGAATCTGCTCTGCAACAGAAACATCAATTTTAATCGAATTACCGTCACCGCCGTGTGATTCAATATCATCTTTTTCTGTTGTATTTGTGATAATAGTTGGTGTATTTGGGGTTATTAAAACTTGTTTATTTTCTAAAATAAACACAAATATAACAAGAAAAATACAAGCAACAAGACTGACTGTGATTTTTATGGCTCTGAAGCTTCGCATATTTTCGTTAACTGTCTTGATTTCTTCTTCTCTTTCTATAAGAAATCTTTCATCTATACCTGAAATTGCATAATATAAATCTTTACCTGTCATTTTGATACCTCCTCAAAATGCTTTTTTAGTTTTTTTCTGTTACGGTGAAGAATAACACGTACATAGTTTTTAGAAATTTTATATTGCTGACAGATTTCAGATATATCATTAAAATAATAATAGCGAGAAATAAATATGTTGCGTTCCCGAGGTGTCAGAACAGCAAGAAAAGAATTCAACTCTGCTTCTATTTGTAAGGATGTAAATATATAGTCGTTCGGAATACATGAATTCAGTTCATCAATCAAAGTATCATTCAGAGGTGCAATATCTTCAGGATTAACATCAAAAATTAACGACATAGCTTCAACCATTTCGTAAGAGGGCCGTCGTTTGTTTGTTTCCCATTTTGAAACAAGATCGCGAGAAACCCACAATTTTTTTGCCAGTTCTTCTTGTGAAATACCGGACTGAAGCCTAAGATTCTTAATTCTCTGTCCATCCATCTGATAAACACCTCCTTTACCGATATCATTATAATATTATTTCATTTTAACAACAAGGGACAAAACATTACACAGTACATATATTATCGACTGATGTAATGGTTTGTCCCTTGTTGAACTTTACTGTCTTTTATAGAATTGATTACAGAGGTGAATTGAATGAGGCATTTTATTAAATTTGTTCTGTTTAAGGTTATTTTATTTGTATTACTTATAAATTGTTTGCCTGTTACAATTAATGCTACAATAATTTCAGAGAACCAACAAATATCTGAAAATTTTTTGTTTTGCAAAATGGGTGATGCAGATTTTGATGAAAATGTAACAGCATCTGATGCAAGAGCTGTGTTACGAGTCGCCGTTGGGATTCATTTATTGTCGCCGGAAATATACATTTATTGCGATTGCAATTATGACGGCTCAATCGATGCTGCTGATGCAAGAATTATACTCAGAACAGCTGTCGGACTTGAAAAACAACAGGAACATTCTTTTGAGTTTTCTGAATTGAATCCTGCAAACTGTACTGACTTCGGCAGTTATATGGCAAAATGTAGTGATTGTGGCATAGTTGTAAATGGAGTGACTCCGGTAACTGGCCATATTTTTGACAGTGGTAGTTTTATAAATGAACCTACACCAACTGAAAAGGCAACAAAAGTATTTACGTGTACGATATGCGGATATATAAAAAATACAGAAATATCGTACTGTGACTATTTAGGTCATAAATGGAATATCTTGAGTTTACAAAACATACCTGTTTGTGAAATTTGCAATTTCAGTGATGATGACTATATGCTTTCTCAAACGGAATTTTCAGAAATTCTTGTTAATTTGACTGATGCAGATGAAATTATAAATAACCTTACTTCAATTTCAGAAAAATACGGTTCAAGATGGTATTCTAAAGACAGCAATAACAAAGCATCAAAATATATAATGAACAAATTATGTGATTATGGATTTGCCGGAAATAGGTTAGTAAATGATAAATTCTATATTGACGGAATAGAGCTAAAAAACATTTATGCTAAAATTCCTACAGCTGTTAAGAATCCCGACATTATTGTTCTTTGTGCACATTATGATTCGGCAAAAGAAGGCAAAGGTGCACTTGACAATGCGACAGGAGTAAGCTCTTTACTTGAAATTGCGAGAATTATGAATAACACAAGAGCAGATTTCGGATGCGAAATACGCTTTTGCTTTCTGAACGGGGAGGAAATTGGCTATTACGGAGCCTATAGATATTGTTGGTATATCTCACAGTCTACTGAAAATTCTCCTGCATCAATTGAAAGGCATAAATATATACTTAATCTTGATATGACCGGAAAACCAAAGGCAGACAAGGATTATTACTTATGTGTGAGCACCGAACCGGTAACTGACACATATCAATACCGCAAAGCAGAAAACAATCCGACAAGCGATGCACTCACAACAGCAAAAGCAATTATAGGAAATTGTACAGAGGCAGACTTTTACTGTCCTGTATCGGCCGGAAAACACGATTTACTTCCGTTCAGAAAATATGGGCTTGACGGTGCCACTCTTTCCTGGCGAGAAAAGACTGATTTTGATAATAAATGTGATTATAACCTTATACCACCAACAATAATTCACACCGATTCTGATACTGTTGAAAATACGGATATATTGTCATTATGTAAAACTACTCTGCTTATCAATTATACTGTTGCTATTATACTTTATGAGTATTACATCTGTTGATGTAAATGTCCTTTCAACAAGTTAAGGTTTTCAGGATTTTTACTTCTTCACTATTCACTCTTCTCTAAAAATGCATTCAGAGATCCGTAAAGAATAAATTAAGAATCACATAAAATATATTGCAAATCCATCCTATATTATGATATTCTTAGTATAAGCCACAGTGTGGTTAAAATCTGCTTCGGGAGGACACAGAATGTTTAAGATTAATAATTTTACAAATAACGATGACGTTACAATCATTGCGGAAAAAGGTCCTTTTCAGGTTATTCAATATAAAAGAGATTTAAGCGTTTCACCGTCTACAGCGGTTACTGCTTATTTCTGCGACAAAATGAACATCAGAAAAAGACAGGTTGTATGCGATCTGTCAAAGTCAAAGGGAATTATCTGTCAGGCAGGTGCTATGCAATGGACTGTCGGCGACGTAAAAGCTACCACGGGAGTTAAAGGTGCGTCAGACTTTCTCGGCAAGCTGGTCAAGGGAAAGGTTACCGGTGAAAGTGCAATAAAGCCCGAATACGTAGGCAACGGAACACTTGTGCTTGAACCCACCTACAGACACCTTATTCTTCTTGATACAAGTGAATGGAACGGCAAGGTTGTGCTTGATGACGGACTGTTTCTTGCCTGCGAAGCAACAATCAGACAGAAATTAGTTGCCCGTTCAAATATTTCCTCTGCAGTGCTCGGCGGTGAGGGCTTATTCAATCTTGCTCTTGACGGCAACGGAATTGCAGTTCTTGAATGCCGATGTCCTCAGGAGGAGCTTATAGAGGTTTCTCTTGAAAACGACGTTCTGAGGGTTGACGGAAGCTTTGCAATTGCATGGAGTGATTCATTGTCATTTACAGTAGAGCGTTCAGGCAAAACTCTTATCGGCTCTGCAGCCTCGGGCGAAGGCTTTGTCAATGTTTACAGAGGCACCGGTAAGGTACTTCTCGCCCCCATTGACAGTACGATAGGCGGCTTCCCCTCTTCCACGGCACCCTCTGCCCCTGCATCTGCCGGTACAAAAACAGCAGGCGTGTTAGGTGCATTACTCGGCGGAGTTGCTGATGCGCTTGATTAATCCGGAAACAAAATAAATATGTAAGGCGGAAAATTTTATGGTAAAAATTTTAAACGGACTTTCATTTGTTGTTATGATGTTTTCAATTCTTTTCAACACAATTGATGCATCTCTCCTTAAGCCTGCCCCCGAGGCAAAAAGCGAAACGGAGCTCGCAGAAATTCAGGATATTTTCGATAATTACGATATAGCCGACGAAATTACCGTTATAAACCTCGGTGAGCTTTCAGAGGCTCAGCGTCACACAATAATTTCGCTTCAGGGCCTTGTTGCCCGTGAAAAGCCTGCAATATTTATTGATTACGGTTCAGCGTCACATAAGTATGCCCTTGCCGAAATGGAAAAAGCAGGCTATACAATTTCCCGTACCGATGAAGAGGGAAATCCGTGGAAATTCGAAAGCATTATAAAGAAATTCAGCTCGTACATAAAAGACAGCGGATATATTCTTTACAAAACCCACGAGGATCACGGTCAGCTTAACACCGCAACAAACCTTGCAACAATAAACGGCTGGCTTCCCGTAACAACAGAGCTTGAAGAGACCGCAATAAGCCTCGGTCTTAAAAAATGTGCAGATATCAGCGAGGACAATATTGACCTTAAGTACCTTAAGGAATTTTATGAGGAGCATAAGGACAGCTTCCGCGACGACAGCCTCGTACATCTGTACTACTATGCATCGGGTATGAGGGATTTTGCAATTCAGCAGAATATTTTTGTGATTTACATAGAAGACAGTGATTTTACAGGCAGACTTTTCCGTGACAAAATAATGCGTGAGCTTACTCCCTCTTCTATCATTTTCGGCTGGTGCCAGTACGAAATAAAGTTCACTCAGTCTGCATCCCGTTTCGGTCATACGGTTATACCCTCAGACCATTCCTATAACTTAAGTATTCTCTCCTGCTTTGATGCAATCAATGAGGAATTCAGCACCTCACTTCCCGAAAACGTTGAGCTTGATCCCGAGAAGCATTACGTTTCAATAGTTTACAGCGACGGTGACAATGCACAGTGGATTCAGAACGGCTTTTCCGAATACCATACCTGGCAGAGCTACAATGAAGAAAGACCCGTCAGCTGGACCTTCTGTCCTCTTCTTACGGAGCTTTCCGAGGTCGACATAAAGCGGACTCTTGATATTGCTGATAATACAGCCTTTATCACCGGTCCCACAGGCGGAGGATATTCAAGAATTATGCATATGAACTCAGATGAGCTTGAAGCATTTTCCGATTACACAGCAGCTGTTATGAAGGAATCGGGTCTTGGCATTATGACCTTCCTTGACACAATAAAAGGCAACGAAAAAAGCTTCTTTAAGAGCATGGAGAAGAGACTCTCTTATTTCTCAAGATACGATAATATTGAGGGCGGTATTCTTCAGCTTGACCCCGATAACTATTCAGGCGGCAAGGGCAGAGTAATGTTCTCAAATGATAAGCCCTTTATCTGTGTCGGCTTCAGTCTCTGGTATCCTAGCGGAAATGCAGACGAGGTAACGGAGGATTGGCTTAAGGAGCAGGCTGCAATCATTAACGGCAAGACAGCAGATATAAGCTCAATAAACGGCTACACGGTTATAAACGTACATCCCTGGACAGTAGGCCCCGACGACCTTCAGATTTTTATTGATAATCTCGGTGAAAACATTGAGGTTATCACAATCGATAAGCTTTTGGCGGCTGTCAAGGAAAATGTTCCCCACGAAACGGCTGTTCCCGGCTGATAATACTTCTCACAGGTATAGGAATTTTTCTTATACCTGTTTTTTATTGCATTTTCCGAGCTAAAATGTTATATTGTAATAAAGAAAAAGACGGAGAAGAGAAATGATAATAAGACCCTATAAAGAAACCGACCGTGAGGCTGTGCACGATGCCTGCCTTTACTGTGACGGTCCCGACAATTACTCGGACAGCACAAAGAATTTCCTTTTTGCAACCTACTGTGATTACTACATAGAAAAAGAGCCCTTCAACTGCTTTGTTGCGGCAGACGAAAACGATAAAGCGGTAGGATATATTATCTGCGCAGAGGATTTCGATAAATTTATAAAGATTTTCCGGGAGGAATATTTTACAAGAATCCCCGAAGAGGATACATCCTGCAGATACTATGCCTCAATGTCAACCGTAACACAGGAGAAGTTCAAAAAAGACTACCCTGCCCATCTTCATATTGATATTTTGCACAATTATCACAGAATGGGCCTGGGAGGAAGGCTTATGGATACACTCATTTCACATCTGAAGCAAAAAGGCATAAGGGGTGTTGTTCTGGAGGTTAATGCAAAGAATGAAAAAGGCATTAATTTTTACAATAAATACGGCTTTGAGCTCCTTGCAGAAACGCCGGACTCAATGACATTCGGAATGAAATTACAGGAGAAAAACGCATGAAAAAATCAGTTGAATATTTTGACAATCTTATAAGAATTCTTTCCGAGGCTTCGGAAAAGCAAATGCCTGCAATTGATAAGTGCTCCGAGGTATTCGCAGAGGCACTTAAAAATGACAGGACAATTTTCCTTTTCGGCACGGGACATTCACATATGCTTGCAGAGGAGCTTTTTTACAGAGCAGGCGGTCTTGTAAAGCTCCAGCCCGTCCTTGAAACATCCCTTATGCTTCACGAATCCGCATCAAAAAGCACGGAAATTGAAAGACTCCAGGGCTACGCCGAGATTCTTTTCAATTCCTACAATATGAAAAAGGATGACGTAATTGTTATTGCCTCAAACTCCGGCAGAAACGGAATTCCCGTAGATATGGCACTTCTTGCAAAGGAAAAGGGGCTGACCGTAATTGCACTTACAAGCATCAATCACTCACAATCAGGTGCATCAAGACACAGAAGCGGAAAAAGACTTTTTGAAATTGCAGATATTGTCCTTGATAATATGGGAGAGCCGGGTGACGCTTCGGTGGAATTTCCCGAGCTCGGAAGAAAGGCCTGCCCCACCTCCACCAGTGTCGGTGCCGCAATTCTTCACGCCGTAGTTGCAGGCACAATTGAAATAATGCTTAAGGAGGGCATTACCCCCGAGGTATATTCAAGCAGTAACGTTGACGGCGGCGATGCCATAAATGAAGCATTCATAGAAAAATACAAGGGCATAATAAGATCCCTCTGATATATTTATTTCTCTTAAGAAAATACAATAATCTTACAAGGATGTGATTTAATGGCAAATCTTCAGGATTATATCTGTCCGTCCTGCGGCGGTAAAATTGAGTTCAATCCGTCACTTCAGAAAATGAAGTGCCCCTTCTGCGATACGGAATATGAAACCGAGGATCTGAAAGCGCTTGATGCTGCACTCAATGAAGAAGAAACAAAGGAAGACAGCTTCAATTGGGACGAAAGCAATGAAAATATCTGGGAAGAGGCAGAAACGGGCAGCATAAAAAGCTATCTCTGCAATTCCTGCAGCGGTGAAATTATAACCGACGAAACCACAGCTGCAACAAGCTGTCCCTTCTGCGGAAATCCCGTTGTTATGACGGATAATCTTAAAGGTCTTCTGAAGCCCGATTTTGTAATTCCCTTTAAGCTCGACAAAAAACAGGCTATGGATGCGTATCAGAAGCACATCACGGGCAAAAAGCTTCTGCCGTCTGTTTTCAAGGACAAAAATCACATAGATGAAATAAAGGGGGTTTATGTCCCCTTCTGGCTTTTTGACGCCTCCGTTACGGGCAGCGCACAATATAAGGCCACAAGAGTGCGCCATTACAGCGACAGCAATTATAACTATACGGAGACAAGACACTTTTCCGTATTCAGAAGCGGAAATATGGCTTTTTCAAAGATTCCTGTCGACGGCTCAACAAAAATGGCAGATGAGCTTATGGAATCAATCGAGCCCTTCAATTTTTCAGAAGCGGTTGATTTTCAGACCGCCTATCTTTCGGGCTTCTTTGCTGACAAGTATGACGTAAATGTCAACGACAGCATTGTCCGTGCGAACGAAAGAATAAAGCAAAGCACATCCGATGCTTTTGCTTCAACAGTCAGCGGTTATACAACCGTTTTACCCTCGGGCTGTAATGTAAATATGACCTCGGGCTCTTCAAAATATGCCCTTTATCCCGTATGGCTTCTGAATACCACCTTTAACGGTGAAAAGTTTACCTTTGCAATGAACGGGCAGACGGGAAAATTTGTAGGCGATCTCCCCGTTGACAAGGGAAAATTCAAAAAATATTTCGGAATTTCTGCGGCTGTGGGAACTGTTATCGGATTCGGTCTTACGGTTCTTTACAATCTGTTTATAGGTTAAGGAGGTACGGAAAATGAAAAAGCTTACAGTTATTCTGTTGTCCGTGCTTCTGCTTCTGAGCCTCACTCTCTCAGCATCCGCTTATGTATATGAAGAGGGCGACCGCACGGCACT
>JAZOWG010000182.1:0-9754 GCA_045659105.1 Acutalibacteraceae bacterium | reverse complement strand
TCTACCTTGTCTTCCTAAGACCGCTTGGCCTCCGACTTCCTTGCTGTGGTCATTATCGTTTCCGTTTACGGCAAGAAGATGATGAAGCTTATCCCCTTCATTATCGGTATTCTTGCAGGTTATGCAACAGCAGGTATTATTACTGCTATCGGTATGGCCACAAACAATCCCGCACTTCTTATTTCCGATTTCTCTCCCATTACCGCATTATGGGCAGACGGCATTACTCTCAACACCTTCGTATCCGTTCCCGACTTTACATTTATGACCGCATTCAAGGGCATCAAGGACATCGATTTCACATACATAAGCACTCTTATTGCTGCTTACATTCCCGTTGCATTCGTTGTATTTGCTGAGCACATTGCTGATCATAAGAATATTTCTTCTATCATCGAAAAGGATCTTCTTGAGGATCCGGGCCTCAGCAACACTCTTCTCGGTGACGGTGTAGGCTCAATGGCAGGTGCACTCTTCGGCGGTTGCCCCAACACTACCTACGGTGAATCCGTTGCTTGCGTTGCTATCACAAGAAACGCTTCTGTTGCTACAATTATCACAGCTGCAATTCTTGCAATTATCATCTCATTCTGCAATCCCTTCGTTGCATTTGTAAACTCCATTCCCTCCTGCGTAATGGGCGGTGTATGTATGGCTCTTTACGGATTTATTGCAGTAAGCGGTCTTAAGATGATTCAGAAGGTTGACCTTGAAAAGAACAAAAATCTCTTCGTTGTTTCTGCAATTCTTATTGCAGGCATCGGCGGTCTTTCCGTTTCCTTCGGCAAGGTTACCATTACAACAATTGCCTGTGCTCTTATTCTCGGTATTGTTATCAATCTTATTCTTTCCAAGGAAAAGGATGAAGCATAATAAGTTTCATATTTTTCAGCCGCTGTCCCCGTGACAGCGGTTTTTTCTATTGAAAACATCTGCATTCTGATATATAATAATATAAAAACTTAGCTTCGGAGGATATTATGATTCATTATATTGAAAATGATTATTTTAAGGTTGGAGTAAAGGAAGCCGGTTGCGAACTGACGAGCGTTTATTCAAAAAAGGCCGATTATGAATATTTATGGCAGGGTGACGAAGCTGTATGGTACGGTCAGTCCCCCATCCTCTTCCCCATTGTAGGAAGACTTATTGAAGATAAGTACCGCTTTGACGGAAAAGAATATACAATGCCCAAGCACGGCTTTGCAAGAAAAACAGACTGGACACTTCTCAACAAAGAGGAAGACTCAATGTCCTTTATTCTTTCCGAATCGGAAGAGACCCTTAAAATCTACCCCTTTGAATTTGACCTCATTGTAAGCTATACACTTGAAGGTAATAAGCTTACGGTATCTCACAACGTTGTAAACAAAAACGAATATGATATGTATTTCTCACTCGGCGCCCATCCCGGCTTTAACTGTGAAATCGGTGATTCTCTTGTTTTTGACAAAAACGAAACTCTTGACACAGAAAAGATTGACCTTGTTAATTCATTAAGATTACCCGAGACCTTCAACGTTCTTGATAACAATAACGAAATCGTAATCACCGAAACAATTTTTGATGAGGATGCCCTTATTCTTCACGGTATTCAGTCTGAAAATATTACACTCAAGCATAAAAACGGCAAAAATACCGTAAAATTCAATATGGGCGGATCACCCTATCTCGGAATATGGGCAAAGCCCGCCGCTCCCTATGTATGCATTGAACCTTGGTTCGGCGTAAATGATTCCTTTGAAAAAAAGGATGATATTTCAAAAAAGGATGCAATCAATAAGCTTCCCTCAGAGGAAATATTTACATTCGAGTGGTCTGCAGAATTTATTGATTGATTATTGACAGAAAAGCATAAAAATTATAAAATTATATTACAGTAAAAACGGGAGAAAATATTATGGACGAATTTACACCTGAAATCGTTTCCATACTTGATGAAGAAGGAAACGAACATCTTTTTGAAGAACTTGACAGAATAGAAACCGATAACGGTAAATACGTTGCATTATTGCCTTTTGCCGAATCTGAAGAAGAGGTGTCCGACGAAGATAATGAACTCATTATTCTGAAAGTTATCGAAGAAAGTGATGGATTCTATCTTGAGCCTATTGAGGATGATAATGAATTCAACGAAATCGGCGAAATCTTTGAAGAACGCTTAAGCGAAATGTTCATTTTCGAAGAAGAAGTCGAATAATTAAGTTTTTTACCCTGCGTTGTGCGATAAACGTACAGTTATATTAACCCAACACACATTTTCAGGGAATTAGTCTCTGATTGCGGATTGCAGACCTCCCGATTTTTCGGACGAAGGGAGCGTGAACCAATCAGGATGGTACCCACCTGCTTGAGAGCAGGTTATTATCGCTGTATACGGCAAGGCGGGGCACATAAAATAATTACGGACTGTGGCAAACACAGTCCGTTTTACATTTCATAAAATTCTGATAATTACTTTTCGGAAGCTTTTCTTATAAATCTCTTGAAGAAAGCAACACCGTCAGACATTGAGCTTACGGGAATTCTTTCATTTGTGCCGTGAGTTGTAAGAAGAAGTCCCGTATTGACAAGGAAGGGAGAATATCTGTAGATATTTTCACACACTCTCTCATAATGGCAGGCATCCGTACCGCCCATAACCAGATAAGGTGCTACAATATTATCGGAGTTCATTCCCATACAGATTTCTTCAATAATTCTGAAGCTTCTTGAATCTGTGGGAGAAATCTTTGAGGGATTCTTCCAACCGGGCTTTACGGTGATTTCTGCCTTTTTATTCTTTATAACCTTTCTCAGGTGCTTTGTCACGTCTTCAATTGTTTCACCGGGATAAATGCGGACGTTGACATTTACGGATGCCTTCTGAGGAAGAACATTGGGCGCAGGACTTCCCGAAGCCATAGTAACACCCTGCGTTGTTCTTATAAGGCTTGCTGCAGGCGGAATATAGGTCATAACCTTGGTTAAAAGAGGTTTTAAGAGCTTAAGGTTACAAGTGACAAGTCTTACGGGATAAGAGCAATTTCTGCCGATTTTATCAAAAAGCTGCATCATCATAGGAGAAAGCTCTGCATCAAACTGATGATTCTCAATATCCTTAATTACATCAGCAAGATGTCCGAGTGCAGTATGATTGGGAGCCTGCGATGAATGACCGCCCTTTGCAGTAACCGAAATTTCGAAATCGGCATATCCCTTTTCTGCAACACCCACACCTGCAAGATTCTTGTTAAGCACGCCCTTTACGTTTACGGGAAGAATCGCTCCGCCTTCGTCAAGCACGCAGTCAAGACGGATATTATTCTTTTCAAAATAATCACACATTACTACAGCACCGGAAAATTCGGAGGTCATAACCTCTTCATTATGACCGAGACAAACATAAACGTCACGCTCGGGCACAAAGCCTTCCTGGAGAAGATCTTCAACACTTTCCATAACTGCAATAAGGTGATTTTTCATATCAAGAGCGCCTCTGCCCCAGATAAACTCACCGTCATCAACACCGTCAAAGGGAGGATGAGTCCAATCATCAAGCGTTCCCTCGGAAATGGGTACTACGTCCTGATGTGAAAGAAGAGCTATAGCATCAAGAGTTGAATCCTTACCCTTCCATCTGTAAAGACGGGGTCCCTTGCAGTCAACCTCAAGAAGCTCAAGATTCTTATGAATAAGAGGATATCTTTCCTCTAAAAATTCTGCAAATTCTTCAAAGGGTGCCCATTCTGTTTTTTCAGGCTCCTTGCTTGCAATTGTAGGAATTTTTATTGCATCGGAAAGATTTTTCCTGAATCTGTCAAGATTCACCTTTTCATCAGGGAGTGCCTCTCCCGTAATTTTTTCAGGCTTATAAAAATAAGCCTTTACAGGGACAACCGCAAGTGCGGCAGCAAGGCCTGCCAGCATTCCGTACTTGAATTTTGAGTCCATAATTTAACCTCTCTTTGTATTATTTCGCTGTTCACGAAGCTTTCTTAAACGCAGTTTTCTTTTATTCCTATAGGATATAACACACAAAGGAATTATAACAACAAGCACAACAATAAACAGAATAATAAATGCTGGGCTTGTTAGTATACTGATAATTTTATCAAAAACAAATTTTACAGGGCTTAACTTTACATCAAAAGCGGCAACAAGATCAACCTCAGCAACAGTCTCCCCTGCATATTTTATTGCGGCACGTCCGAGCACATCACCCTTTTTTACCGGGGCATCAATCTGCTCTGCGGTAAGCTCGCTTATAGGTTCGACCAATACACTTTCCGCAGTAACCCCCGAGGGAACAAGAGCACTTACATTTTCAATCGGAACAAGACTAACATAGTCAAACTCGTCAGAAAGCCTTACCTTTACCTCACCTGCATAGGTTGAGGTATTTGCAACAACTCGGAGCTTGATATTTGAAAATGCCCATTCGTAAAGCTTTTTTGATGTTACAAAGGACATATTTTCCAATGACTCATCCTCATCAACATTCTTCATCGGAGCATCCAGAACCACACATACGTAATTATATCCGTCTTTTGATGCCATTGATACAACGTTACAGTTTCCCGAGGCAGTATTACCCGATTTACCGCCCTTTACGCTTTTTACATAATAATCCCCTATACCGGCATTAATAAGATAATTGGTATTTTTAAGATATCTTGTTTCGTGATATTTATTTGTTGCTGGCATCTCATAAAGAAAGGTTGCAATAATTTTTGAAAATACGGGATTTTCCATACAATAACGGAACATAACAGCCATATCGCGTGCAGTTGTAAACTGATTCTCTGTATTATAACCGCCGGGATTAGAAAATGACGTGTCTTTAAGTCCGAGTCCTTTGGAAAATTCATTCATTCTGTCAACAAACTTATCATTGTTGCCGTCAATGAATTCGGCAAGCACATTGGATGCATCATTCGCATTGTAAACAAGAAGACAATAGAGCAACTCTTCAACCGTCATAGTCTCCCCTACAAGAATACCTGCTGTTGTAACACCGAGATGCTCGATGCTTCTTATTGCCGTCGCTGACGCTGTTACGGACTGAGAAAGGTCCTCACAGTTTTCAATAACAAGAATCGCTGTTACAATTTTCACAAGCGCACCTGGATCACAGCGAACAAGCGAATTTTTATCATAAATAACACCGCTTTCATCATCGGCGCTCACAAGATATGCAATTTCAGCATCCGTTTCGAACGAATCAGTAAAAGCGGCAGATGCACCGACAAGCAAAGAGTTTATTAAAATTAAAATACTGAGCAGTAAAATTATAAATTTTTTCATAGACAACACCGACTTCTTGTTGTATTATAGATATGTAATATTTATACCCCACGGAGGAATATAAATGATATATATCACAGGTGATATACACGGAGATTCAGAAAGACTCAGCAAAACCGAGCTGAGTATGATAAATAAAAACGATACACTTATTATCTGCGGAGACTTCGGCTTTATCTGGAATAACGATCTGAGAGAATCGCAGATTCTTAACCGCCTGGAAAAAAGAAAATACAATATCTGCTTTATTGACGGCACACACGAAAACTTCAACGTGCTGGGAGATATGCCGGTTGCGCTGTGGAACGGAGGCAGAGTTCATAAAATCCGATCAAACGTATTCCATCTTATGCGCGGCCAGGTATATGAAATTGAAGGTAAGAAATTTTTTACAATGGGCGGCGGTGAAGATCCCGAATACGACCTTCACGAAAATGACGATCCGGTAACAGGAAAAGAAACGCCTACCGCACAGGAAATGCTTACAGGAGTCAGCAACCTTGAAAAACACGAATACAAGGTTGATTATATCATAACTCACGAACCGCCTGCAAAAATCAGAGATTTTCTCCGCCTCAGCGAAAACAAGACCCTGCGTGTAACCGCTCTCGGAGCATACTTTGACGAGCTTTCGCAGCAATGTGAATTTTCAAAGTGGTTCTTCGGCAGTATGCACACAGACAAGTTTATAACAGATAAATATGTCGCATTATTCAGAAATATTATAAGCACAGATAACAAGCTTCAAACCAACGACGCATTCAGCAAATAAGCTCCTTAAGTGCACAAGAGGCTTCCTCAAAAGAAAAACCGCCGGGAGTTCTGTCAAAATTCTTCACGCCGTTTTCCCAACGATGTGAAATTTCATCGATTTCGGCTTCAGACACTTTTACATCAATCACAGAAAGCTTTTTTATTGCGGCAACAAGAGCTTCATAATCGGTATTCATACAATAAAGTATTGCTTCGAGCTTTTCGGGGCAATATTTTTTTGTCTTTTTAAGCAATGCAGGAAAAAGAACCGCACATGCCTTTCCATGGGGAACTGCGTGATTTTCAGTAAGATAATAACCGACAGTATGAGGAAAACAAGTTCCGGCAATATTAATGGCAAGCCCTGCATACAAAGAAGCAATATAAAGGCTCTCATATTCATTTTCGGGAAGCTCCCCGTAAAGCTTATCAGAAAGAATAAAATTCTTAAGAAGCGATAATGCTTTCAGGGAATACGTTTCCGATAAATCATTTGCAGAAGCTGCAACAAAAGCTTCTGCTGCGTGGCAGAATGCATCAAGTGCAGTAGTGATCCTCGTTGCAACAGTTGCAGTCATTGTATATTTATAATCACAGAATGATACATCGGCATAACAGTCGGGACCTGATATACTCTTTTTTATTCCAGTATCGGAATTAGTGAGTACACTTACTCCGGTAACCTCACTTCCCGTTCCTGCAGTAGTACCGAGAAGAATAACGGGCAGATGCACGGCAGGTACAGCTCTGTCGTAAATATCAGCGTGATATTCAATATCGTTAGCGGCAAAAATTGCAACAGCCTTTGATGCATCAAGCACAGAGCCGCCGCCTACGCCGAAAATAAAATCAGCACCGTATTCCCTTGCACACTCCCCTGCTTGCTTGCAGGTGAGAGTCTCGGGATTTGGCTCTATTTTATCAAAAATTCTGTATTCAATACAATTACTCTCAAGAAGTTGCTTTACATCAGAAAGAGCTCCGCTTTTTAAGGCAGAATTTCTTCCCGTTACAATAAGGCATTTTTTGCCATAACTTTTAATGCAGCTGCCCTTTTTCAGGACACAGTCTTTACCGCTTATAATTTTAACGGGCATATATGAATCCATAACAATTCACCTATCAAATAATATACACAAATATTATAATAAAATATAAGCGTTATGTAAACGGAAAAATTATAAAATTTAATAAAAAAATAAAAGAAAAAAAGCGAAGCCGAAGCTCCGCTTAAATTTTAGTTGACCGATATACCCGAAATCTCAAAGAATTCTCTGTATTCCCTGAATCTGAATTTCAGTTTAGAATACTCGCCCGGTTTAATACTGATAATACGCTTATAGCCGACAGTTGTACTTTCTGCAAGCTTTTTCCACTTATTCTTTTTGGTATCGAACCCGAGAATATCAAATTCTTCAATGTGCTGACCGTGAGTAATATTCTCACGCACGACAATTTTATCAAAATATTCATTTTCGGGAATATTCACCACTATTTCAGGATGCTTATCATTTGCTGCAGGCCGCCAATATGTATCCATATCGTCAGACAAAATATTTTCAGGCTTCGTATCACTGCTATAAACACTTGAAGCCGAAACACCGCCGTCATCCTTAAGGAGATTGTATCCGAAGAAAAGATTGAGCTCGCACCCGAGTGCATTAAGAATCTGCACGTCGGTATCATCAAACTCTCCTCTTTTATTGGGAGCAAGCCCCAGCATAAGACATGAATTATTTCCTACAGTATTGTAGTAAAGCTTTATAAGCTTGTCCTTTGTCTTAATGGAATACTTATCGTCCTCTTCAAAGAACCAATGAGGACGCATAGGTACAGAAACCTCGCAGGGATACCAGATAAAATCTGTTTCCTTTTTAACAGCCTTTCTGCTTCCGAGATCAAGGTCAAACATATTGGAATGCTTTTTATTTGCAGAAGCTGTCTCACTTCCATCCTCGTTTACTCCGAGGTGAGAAGGAACAACACTCCACTCTTCGTTTCTTGTAACACCTTTTTCATTACCGCACCAGCGCACATCCGGTCCGCGGAATGTTATAACAGCATCAGGCTGAAGCTTTCTTATAAGAGCGTAATATCTGCCCCAGTCGTGTTTCTGAATACGTCTTTCATTATCACCGCATACACCGTCAAGCCATACACAGAAAACGTCACCGTAATTTGTAAGAAGCTCGGTAAGAAGACCGCAGAAGAAATCGTCATACGCCTTTCCCTCGCCGTAGGTCTTTTCGTGTCTGTCCCAGGGCGCCAGATATATACCGAATTTGAGACCGTACTTTCTGCAGGAGTCACTCAGCATTTTTACAAGGTCCCCCTCGCCTTCAAGCCAGTTGGAATTCTTAATGCTGTAATCAGTATATTCGGAAGGCCATAAGCAAAAGCCGTCATAATGCTTACAGGTAAGAACAAGTCCCTTCATTCCTGCTGACTTTGCAACAGCACACCACAAGTCGGTATTCATTTCCTCGGGCCAGAACATACTGGGAGGCGTAAATCCGTCACCGTACTGTTTACCCGTAAATACAGGCATACCGTAGCTTATAAGCCCGTAAAACTCAGTTTTCTGCCATTCTATCTGCCTTTTTGAAGGCACAATGCCGACAGTACCTTTATAACCTTTTTCCACAGAAACTAACCTTTCAATCGTTATTGGTTGCAACAATATTTGCACCCGTACCGAGAATATTTTCAATAATTACCTGACCGATTTTCACGGGAGCTTCAACGCACACGGAATTGATTTCCTTCATACAGTCAAAAAGCATATCCTTGGGAACGGGCTTATCTGACTTTACGGGAACAACGGGAAGAATACCGCCGCAAACCTTTACGGATGAAGTAAGTGAACGGGTAGGATTTGTAATTTCGGTCTTGGCATAAGCTTCACCGCGCTTACAGGTATTTCCCGTCACAGAAATAATTTCCGTATCGGTGTATTCAACCGTAACAGGACATCCGAGAGGACAGGCAACACAAGTTAAATCTCTTTTCATTTTTATTCCTCCACTCTGACAACAATTGAGCTGTCGGCTGTCATTGTGCTGAGAATATCAGCGGGAATAACCACGTTTTCCATTTCACCGGGAGCAAGCTTTACCTTCTTCTTTGAAGATATAATCTTTCCGTCAACCTCAAGAACAACCTTTGCGTTCTTAAATACTCTGCCCACGCGGAAATAAATCTTAACGTCGTCTTTATTGTTTATATTAACTCTCTGAGGTACGAGATAGCGCACACCGTTTCCTGTTGTGCCGTTTACATAGCAGGGATTTTCGTCACTCTTTCCCAGTATGTAATCAGCAGCACCCTTACCTGCAAGCTGTGCCTCAAGGGTTACGTAGTCAACAAGGTCATGAACGTGAAGAACGTTACCGCAAGCAAAAATACCCTTGTGGTCAGTCTGCCTCATTTCGTCAACAACAGCACCGCTTGTAATTCTGTCAATGCCGATACCTACATTCTTGGTAAGCTCATTTTCAGGGATAAGTCCGACAGAAAGCATAAGCGTATCGCACTCAATATACTCTCTTGTGGAATCAATAGGCTGAAGATTTTCATCAACCTTTGCTATTGTAACGCCTTCAAGTCTTTCCTTGCCGTGAGTTTCAACAACCGTTGTCGAAAGTCTTAAGGGAATTCCGAAATCGTCAAGACACTGAACAATGTTTCTTGTAAGACCGCCCGAGTAAGGCATAAG
>JAZOWG010000181.1:0-3886 GCA_045659105.1 Acutalibacteraceae bacterium | reverse complement strand
GATATATGCGTCACGGAGGATACGAAAAAAAGCTTCGTTGAGGTAAAGGGTGTTACCCTCGAAAGGGACGGTCTTGCCCTCTTCCCCGACGCCCCCACGGAAAGAGGCGTAAAGCACGTCCGTGAGCTTATCTGCGCTAAGAATCAGGGCTTCGGTGCTTACATAATTTTCATAATCCAGATGTCGGGTGTGCATACCTTCTCCCCAAACCGTGAAATGCACCCCGAATTTGCAGATGCACTTCTTGAAGCCCAAAGGGCAGGGGTAAAAATTCTTGCCTTCGACTGTCACGTTACCCCCGACAGCATAGCCGTCAGAAATCCCGTCAAAATATCCCTTTAACCATTCGCATTTTCGTCAAATTTTTGTTGCTTTTTTTGTATAAATATGATAATATATTATGACTATTTATCTTTGAGGTAAAAAATGACAGAAGAAAGATTACTGAAAATCAGGGACGTCTCCTCTGACGGTGTTGATACCGATACCGTAGAAATGGAAACCACCTGCCGCTATTACGGAGACGACCTTAATTACACAATAGAGTTTGAAGAGCTGTTTGCCGAGGATATGAAAAGCAATACGGTGCTTCGTGTCAAGGACGGAAAATGTGCACATCTTTTAAGACGTGGCTCAATAAACACCGAGCTTATCATCGAAAAGGGGGTCCGTCACAACTGTGCCTACTCCACACCCTACGGCGAGCTTATGGTAGGCATAACCGCAACGGGCTTTGAAAGCCGTAAAATGGGCACGCTTTTAAGACTTAAAATGAATTACACCGTAGATTTTTACGGAGACATAAATCAGACGAAGGAAATGACGGTAACGGTCGGCAGACCCGTCGTCGAAAGGAAGGATTAAAATGAGCATACTTGTAAAAACAGCAGAAAAACAGCTTGCATATGCAATCACCGCAGCAATTAAAAAGGCTATAGAAAAGGGACAGCTCCCCGAGGCAGAGCTTCTCCCCATAAAGACAGAAATTCCCGCTGACAGAAAAAACGGCGACTACTCAACAAATGCCGCTATGGCTCACGCAAGGGCATTCCGTCTTCCTCCCGTTAAAATCGCAGAGGCAATTACGGAAAACCTCGACCTCGAGGGCACTTATTTCGAAAAGTGCGAAATTGCAGGCGCCGGCTTTATGAACTTCACCCTCTCGGGCAGATACTACTGCGACATTATTGCCGATGTACTCACAAAGGGCGATATGTACGGCCACTCCGACCTTTATAAGGGAAAGAAGGCACTCGTTGAATTCGTTTCAGCAAACCCCACAGGACCTATGCACGTAGGTAACGCCAGAGGCGGTGCTATGGGTGACTGTCTCGCAGAGGTGCTCTCCTGGGCAGGCTACGAAACAGAAAGAGAATTCTATATAAACGACGGCGGCAATCAGATTGAAAAATTCGGTCTCTCCCTTGATATCCGCTACCGTCAGCACTTCGGCGACCCCGTAGAAATGCCTGAGGACTCCTACCACGGTCAGGACATTATTGACCACGTAAAGAACTTTGCCGAAATCAACGGTGATAAATACATTGATGCTACTGAGGAGGAAAGAAGAAAGGCTCTTGTTTCCTACGCACTTCCTCTTAACATAGAGGGACTTGAAAGAGACCTTCTTAAGTACAAAATCAAGTACGACACCTGGTTCAGAGAAAGCACTCTTCACAATTCAGGTGCCGCAAAGAACGTAGTTGACCTTCTTACGGAAAAGGGCTACACCTACGAAAGCGAGGGCGCACTCTGGTTCAAGGCTGAGCAGTTCGGCTGTGATAAGGACTTCGTTCTCAAGCGCTCCAACGGCTTCTTCACCTACATCGTTCCCGATATTGCATATCACTACAACAAGCTTCAGGAAAGAAGCTTTGACCTTGCAGTTGACATCTTAGGCGCAGACCACCACGGCTACGTGCCCCGTCTCAAGGCAGCACTTCAGGCTCTCGGCTGCGACCCCGAAAGACTTCAGGTAGTTCTTATGCAGATGGTAAGACTCGTTAAGGACGGCGAGGTTATCAAGGCTTCCAAGCGTTCAGGTAAGGCAATCACCCTCGTAACTCTCCTTGAAGAGGTACCCATTGATGCCGCACGCTTCTTCTTCAATATGAGAGAGGCTAACTCCCACTGCGACTTTGACCTTGACCTTGCAGTTGAGCAGAGCTCCCAGAACCCCGTTTACTACTGTCAGTATGCATATGCGCGTATCTGCTCCATTTTCAGAAAGCAGGAAGAAAACGGCTTCGTAATCGATACAGATATAAAGAGTGACCTTCTCACTCACGATACAGAAAAGGAGCTTATCCGCTTCATCGCATCCCTTACAGGCGAGACAGAGAATGCCGCTAAGCTTCTTGACCCCTCAAAGCTCACACGCTATGCGGTTGACCTTGCAACTCTCTTCCATAAGTTCTACAATGCCTGCCATTGCGACATTGAGGATACCGCTCTCAAGAACGCAAGACTTACTCTTTGCAAAGCAACAGCCACAACCCTTAAGAACGTTCTCGGACTTCTCAAGGTTGATGCCCCCGAGAAAATGTAAGACGAATTCGGAATTCGGATTTCGGAATTCGGAGAAAAGTAAAGGTAAACATCATCTGAATTTTAACTTTATGGTGATTTTATGAATGACAATACAGAAAAAACCGTAGCGCAGAATAAAAAAGCCTACCACGATTATTTTGTGGAGGAGACCTATGAGGCAGGTCTGGAGCTTTACGGCACGGAGGTAAAATCCATCCGTGAAGGCAGAGTAAATCTCAAGGACTCCTGGTGCCACATAAAAGAGGGCGAAATTTTTGCCAACGGTATGCACATCTCCCCTTATGAAAAGGGAAATATCTTCAACCGAGACCCCTTGCGTCCCAAACGCCTTCTGATGCACAAAAAGGAAATCAATAAGCTCTTCGGTCTTATGAAGCAGCAGGGCTATGCCATAATTCCCTTAAGCGTATATTTTGTCAGAGGCAGGGCAAAGCTTAAAATCGGACTCTGTAAGGGTAAGAAGCTCTACGATAAGCGTGAGGACGCAGCAAAAAAAGCCGCCAACCGCGACATCGAACGCACCCTCAGAGCCGACAAACACCAATAAAATACAGTTGATTTCGACACCGGAATATTGTATAATAGCATTCCCGAAGAATTGTAACACAATCAATCCTTCAACACCTGCTAAGCAGGTACTTCACTTCGCCGAAGACGAAGCTTCACTTCTTCAGAAGCTTCACATCTTGCGAAGCAAAATACTTCACTTAAAATCTGCTATGCAGATTTTACATGGGGGCGAAAGGATTTCGACGGGGAATCCGAGTCTTGATAAGCGAGCAGTGGCGGGGCACCACTATAAAAGCTTCATGTTATAAAAATAAATAACAACAATAAAACAGTTTTAGCTGCTGCTTAATCGCAGTTCAGCCGTCATTCCCGGGAGTACCGCGGCCCGGTGCGTGGCGTCATGTAGCGGTGAACGTGCACGGGAAATAGCCTTGTATTCCGTCACGAATTAAAGGGCTGGTTTTCTTCTGAGGGTGTTGTTTCCCGCGGGAGAAAACGAGATTAAATAAACAACTACGCTCGTAGAAGGTTGGGAGGAAGGTTTTTCGGACAGGGGTTCGACTCCCCTCGCCTCCACCAAAAAAGAGTCAGTCGAACACTGATTCGCACACACGGAACGTTGTTCCACCAAACACAAGTCAGACGGACACCTACTACTTCTTCACAGGCGGATTTGCCGTGAAAGTGGAAATCTGACAAAAAGACAAGAACCAAGGTTAGAAATAGCCTTGGTTTTTTTTGTTTATTGATGATTGATTTAGTTTGCTAAAAATTCTGTGCCATTGTGGATGGAAATATGTCTATTCCATTTTCTCAACCAGCAGTG
>JAZOWG010000180.1:0-23377 GCA_045659105.1 Acutalibacteraceae bacterium | reverse complement strand
TCGTCACTGGTAGCGGCAGACTCTATGTAAAAATCTTTTTCTCTGCCGTTTTTCTTTACCATATCCTTGAAAATGAATTCAGCCATAGGGCTTCGGCAGATATTTCCGTGACAGACAAAAAGTATCTTAGTCATAATTTTCTTCCTTTAATTTCTTTGCAATAATACCGACACATTCCTCGGGAGTTTTATCGGTGCAGTCTATTGTAAAATCTGCGTATTTTTCATAAAGAGGGCTTCTTTCGGCAAACAAATCGGGAATCCCCGTATCCTTGTCCATTGCAATTCCTCTTGTTGTAATGTCCCCGAGTCTTTTTATAAGCTCGGGCAGAGAAACCTTAAGATATACCATAACGGAGCTTTCTCCGAGGCGCTTCATTGCTCTTTCGCCGTAAACGGCGCTGCCGCCCGTGGCAATAACGGAATTCATAAAGCTCTGCTGCAGGATTACCTCTTCCTCAAGCCTTATAAAATATTCCGTTCCGTTTTCATTTATTATATCGCAAAGGGCTTTTTTTGTTTCTTTCTGTATTAAAAGGTCGGTATCCGTGAAATCCATAAGAAGCGTCTTTGCAAGCAGCACTCCCACAGTGCTTTTACCTGCTCCCGGCATACCGATTAAAACGACGTTACGCATACATATCACCAACATAAAATTATATCACATTATTACGGATATATCAATAAAAAAAGGGGCTGAAAAAACTTTCGTTTTTTACAGCCTCTTATGAGGTTATCCGGCAAGCCATTGAGCTATTATTCCCATATATTCTCTCATTACGTAGGTGGCAAGAAGGGGGTACGGAGTGAATGCAGAAACGGAATGGAATTCGAGTCCCGCTGCCTTTACCGAAAGAGATGCCCTATATAAGTGGAAATTATTCGAAACAACGGCAACTTTTGTGTTAAGCTTTTCACGAAGGATAATTTCCTTGGAAAATGCCACGTTTTCCCTTGTACTGGTTGAGTGTTCCTCCATATAAAGACGGTCGGGGGAAATTCCTCTTGCCGTCAGCTCACGGTACATACAAAGAGCTTCCGTTATATCCTCCCCGGGACCCTGTCCGCCCGAAAGAACAGCCTTTGATTCGGGATTTTCCTTCATAAATTTTTCTGCTGCGTCAATGCGAAGACGAAGCATCTGACTCGGGGTTTCACCGTTTACGGAACAGCCGAGAATAACAAGGGTTGCATCGGAGGGTGGGGTTGCATTTATTGCATTGACAATAAGTGCACTTTCAAATGCAAAAAACAAGGTAAATACGGCATATCCCGTTATCAGCACACCTCTTAAAGCCTTTGCCCATTTATGTGCCCTACCTTTTTCAATAAGCTTATTCTGAAAAACTCCCCACAGAAACAGGCAGCCGAAGAACAGCATACCCAACCCGTTTCCTATATTAAGAATTCCGCTGAAAACGACGGGAATCACCATCCACACCCAGCCCGCAGCTCCGATTAAAATTTTAAGTATCCTTATAATTTTCACTTCAATCACCGATATAATATTACAGCAAACAAAATAAATAATCAATCGGCTTAAGTAATTCTTAATAAAACAGTAAAGATTTTCTAAAAGTAGAAATTACCTCTTGAAATCCCGTCACGTTTGTATTATAATACCACTTACGATATATTTGCTGGTGTGGCTCAATGGCAGAGCAGCTCATTCGTAATGAGCAGGTTGCAGGTTCGATTCCCGTCACCAGCTCCAAAAAAACCGTACTGACGTACGGCTTTTTTCATTTTTTATACATTTTTCTGAAAAACAAAACCGCCTCGTGTGAGGCGGGTAGTTTTTTACTTTACGAAAAGGCTCTTGAGCCAGTTGATGATTGATTTGAAGAAATCTGCGATTTTTTCGAAGATGTTCTTTTCATTTTCGGGTTCTTTTTCCTTGAGACTGTTGTTGCACACATCACAGATTTCGTCTGTGTTTTCATCTGTGTGGCCTGTTGCAGGAATTGTTTCCGTGTCTGTAGCATTACAGGTGCTGCAAAGTAAATCCTTGTAGCCTTCTTCCGTACAAGTGGGATCCTGAGAGGAAACAGTCATAAAGGAATGGCCGAATGCGAGAGTTATCTTATTGATTTCCTCTGCACAGAGTGTGCAGATACCCTTGATCTGTCCGTTTTGTGTGCAGGATGCATCCGTTGAAACGGAGAGCTCAAGTGTGTGGTAAGGAATGCTTTCAAGAACAGGATGTGCTGCGTGGAGGGTATTTATTGCCCATACCTTTGTGAAATCAAGAGCTGTAAGAGCGTTTTCATTTACAAGGTCTGCTTCGGAAAGTCCGTTTGTGTTTGAAGCTGTGCCTGAGATAACAGCCTTAGAGGCCTTCTCACTGTTGTAGTAGCAGTCTGCAACCGTACACTGTGCGATAGCGCCGACAGCACCTGCAGTGCTGTTCTTTGCCGAAACGGAGGCTGTTACCACACACTTTTCTGTCTTGCCGTCAAGAGCAAAGCCGAAGATACCGCCTGCATACATACCGTTAGCAGAGGTGTCTGCAGTTACGATACAGTCGGAGATTGCAGTATTTGTTGCATATCCTGTAATTCCGCCTGCAAATGAGCCTGTGGCTGAAACGGCACCGCTGTTCATACATTCTGCAATTACTGCGTTGTAAGCAACGCCTGCAATACCGCCGACCTTGTCTGTATTCGCATCGGTTGCTGAAATCTTACCTGTGTTTTTGCAGTATTTTACCGTTCCCTCTGCAAGACCTGCAATACCGCCGAGATTTGTTTTTGTAGCATTGACCGCAACGGTGTTTGCACAGGAAATTATTGAGCCTTCAGAGTAGCCTGCAATACCGCCTACGTTTTTGATGCCGTATGCATAGGCATTGTTTGTGCAATTAGTGATTTCACCGCCGGAGAAGCCTGCAATACCGCCGCAGAACTCCTCAAAGCTGCCGACCGTTGCTTTGTTTGAGGTTGTGCAGGAATCGATTTTGCCGGACTTGAGACAGCCTGCAACACCGCCGGTGTAATTATCTGCATATACGAGAGCTGAAACGCTGCAGTTTTCAATTACCGTATTCTTTGCAAAAGCAACAACTGCGCCTGCATAATCGGTTGCGCGGAAGTTACCTGAAACGGAAAGCCCGGAAATAACCGCACCGTCCGTATAACCGAAAAGACCTGCATAGTCCTGTTTTACGTTAAATGCCGAAAGAGCTTTTCCGTTACCGTCAAACACGCCCTTGAAGGGAGCTTTTTCGGAGCCGATAGGAGCAAATGCCGCATTTACGGCAATGTCTGCATCAAGAACTATGAATTTACCGCTGAAGCTTTCACCCTCTGCAACCATCTCAGAGAAAGCATCCAGCTGATCTGCAGTGCTGATAACGTAAGGGTTGTTCTTTGTGCCTTCACCCGAAAGCTGAGCAGCGGAAGCTGTGATGCACATAAGACAAACGAGAATAATTGAAAGTGCAACACTTGTGATTTTTGAAATCTTGTTTTTCATATTTATCCCTCCGTAAGAGATACAAAATTTATACAGAGTAATTATACAATAAAAATATTAGCAGTGCAAGAGGAAATTATTTGCCCGAAAGACCGAGAACTGTTCTTCCTCCGTAGAAATATGTCTGGGCAAGGAAGGTTGCCATTTCGTCGGCAGGCGTAGTCATTCCGTCATACATCCAATAAAGCACCGTTTCCCATATAGCGGAAACTGCAAAGCAGGTAAGATACCGTCTCGGATCCTCAGGAGAGAATACCTTATGTGAGTCCGGTATGTGCTCAAGAAGAGCATCTTTTATTTTCTTTGCAAGGAAGTTGTTGGGATCGTTGCTTATAACAAATTTGCATATATCCTCATACTCCTTGCAGAACTTAAAGAAGCGCAGAATGTAATTTGTGAAATCCTCAACCGTAATAAAGCTTGCCTGAGGAGCAATTACTGTTTCTTTAAAAACATCAAAGATATCACTTTGAATCTGCATCATCATATCGTTGATATCCTTATAGTAGAAATAGAAGGTGGAGCGGTTCACATCAGCTCTTTCCGTCAGCTCCTTTACCGTAATTTCATCAATTGTTGCATTTTCGAGTAATTCGAAGAGACATTCCCTGAGAACCCTTTTAGTTCTTTTTACACGTCTGTCTTCGGTTCTTTTTACTTTGGCTTCTCCCATAGTTTTTTACCTCCTGTATGATATCGTACATCTGTATGATATCAGACTATAGATGTATTTTATCAGACAAAAGCAACTAAATCAACGGATATTGTGTGATTTTACGGGGATTAAGTGTAAAAAATAACTCAGATTTTTCGTGTAAAAGGTATAAAATTGCGGGAAAACAGATTGTTTCGCCGAAAAAAAGGGGGAGAAAAGAGCACAAAAAGGGTATCAGCCGCAACCGACCGATACCCACATATTTTTTGTTTTTTGAATCACATCATTGAAAGCAGTCTTGTGAAAATTTCATCTGCTGCCTCATCCTTTGTCATAAGGGGAAGCTCTGCTTCCTTGTCTCTTGTTATCATTGTGATAACGTTGGTTTCCGTGCCGAAGCCGGCGCCCTCGACCTTGAGATTATTTGCACATATCATATCGAGATTTTTCTTTTCGAGCTTCTTTCTTGAATTTTCAAGAAGGTCTCTTGTTTCCATTGAAAAACCGCAGAGAAGCTGACCTTCTCTCTTGTTTTCGCCGAGGAATTTCAGGATGTCATCAGTTCTTTCAAGTGCAATTGAGGCATCGCCTTCGCTCTTTTTAATTTTATCCTCTGCGACGTTTACGGGTCTGTAGTCCGCAACTGCGGCTGCTTTTACAATGATATGGGCATCGGAGTATTTCTTTACTGCTTCAAACATATCCTTTGCGCTTTCAATATGAACACAGCTTACATTTTCGGGGTCGGGGAGATTATCTGCTCCCGTAATGAGAGTTACCTCGGCACCTCTTCTTGCGGCATTCTTTGCAAGGGCGTAGCCCATCTTGCCCGTAGAGTGGTTTGTGATATATCTTACGGGGTCAATAGCTTCCCTTGTAGCACCTGCCGTTACAAGAACACTGAGTCCCTTCATATCCTTTGGGAATGCAATTTCGTTTATAACGCTTTCCAGTAATTTTTCGGGAGAGGGAAGCTTGCCCTTACCCGTATCTCCGCAGGCAAGTCTGCCTGAGTCGGGAGTAATTACATTCCAGCCGTATTTTTTAAGCGTTTCAATATTATCCTGAGTTACGGGATTTTCGTACATTCTTGTGTTCATGGCAGGGGCAATGATTTTGGGACAATTGGCGGCGAGCACCGTCGACGTGAGCATATCGTCAGCAAGTCCGTGTGCCAGCTTTGCAATTACGTTTGCCGTAGCTGGTGCAATAATCAGAGCATCCGCTCTTCCGGAAAGAGAAATATGGGGAATTTCCGTGCCCGAACATTCATCAAAAACATCCGTATGCACCTTGTTTCCCGTAAGAGCTTCAAAGGTAAGCGGAGACATAAATTCCGTTGCGCCCTTTGTCATAATAACGTTTACGTCAGCGTGCTGCTTCACTAAAAGTGAGGTAAGCTCCGCTGCCTTGTAGCAGGCAATACCGCCCGTTATCCCGAGTATTACGGTTTTTCCTTTAAGCATAAAAATCTCTCCCGTAAGTAATTTCTGAGAAAATTATACAAGCAAAATCGGAGTTTGTAAATACTTTGCGGAAAAACAGCAATGAAAACTGCATAAAAAACTTGCATTTTTATTATGCAGTATATATAATATAAGCGGAAACAGATGACGTTTAGCCGATGTACCCTTGGGATATCAGGCGCAAAAACCATAAATTTCCCATTCCGTAAATGCGTTGTATCAGTATGAACAGCAGCAGGAGGCTCAGATTATGAAAAATAAAAAAAGAAACGAAAAGGTAAAGGATCAGGTTATTTTAGCTCTCTTTACGGCAATAGTATTGCTTTTGGCCTTTACTCCCTTCGGACTTATTGACCTTCCGATAATAAAGGCTACGATACTGCACGTGCCCGTTATTATCGGTTCTGTTGTTTTAGGGCCGAAGAAGGGCGGATTTTTAGGCTTTGTATTCGGTCTTACAAGTATTATAAAAAACACTACTGCACCGAGTCTTCTTTCCTTTGCTTTTTCCCCCTTTATACCCCTTCCCGGTGTCGGAAAGGGCAGTATCCTTGCAGTAATAATTTGTTTTATTCCGAGAATACTCGTAGGTATTACCCCTTACTATACGGTAAAGGGTATTGAAGCTGTTGTACATAAGCTGACAGGCAAGAAAAACAAGGCAATACGCTCTGTTGCAACAACTGTTTCAGCAGTTGTCGGAGCATTCACAAATACAGTTCTTGTTATGGGTATGATATATCTTTTCTTCAAGGAGCCTTATGCCGCAGCAAATGCCATTCCTGTTGAAACGGTGCTTTCCGTAATTCTGGGAATCGTGGGCACAAACGGTGTTCCCGAGGCTGTAGCCGCCGCAATTATAGTGACTCCCGTGTGCCTTGCCCTCGAAAAGGTTATGGGAAGACTTGATATGAGGAGTGACGGGAAATGATTCTTGCCGTTGACATCGGTAATACCAATATCTGTGTCGCAGGCTTTTCCGATACGGATACTCCCGTTTTTATAAAAAATTATCCCGACAGCCGTTTTCATAATTCCTCGGAGTTTCTTTCGGCGCTTAAGAGCGATATACCGCAGGAGGTAAGCGGTGCAGTGCTCTGCTCCGTGGTGCCCGTGCTCGCATCTATGGTAAAGGAAGCTCTCACCGACTTCGTCAGGGGTGAGATTGTGGTAATCGATTCCGAATTCAATGACGGACTGAGAATTTCGGGCTATGACAGAAGACGGCTCGGCAATGACAGAATTGCCGATATGACCGCAGTAAAAGCGCTTTACGGCACACCTGCCGTAATTTTCGATATGGGCACCGCAAACACCGTTTCCGTGCTCAATAAGGACGGTGTGTTTATCGGCGGGATGATAATGCCGGGACTGGGACTTTCGATAAACGCCCTTTCCTCAGGGACTGCACTTCTTCCGGGAATTAAGCCCTCACAGCCCAATTCTCTGTTAGGTCAGGATACAGTTTCTTCAATAAATAACGGTGTTATATATTCGGGGGCATTTGCCCTTGAGGGTGTGATTTCCCGAGTCGAAGAGCTTTTAGGCGGAAAGGTTACCGCCGTTGTGACGGGCGGGGCTGCAAAATTTATTCTTCCCCAGTGCAGAAGAAGAGTGATTTACGATGAGTTCCTTTTGCTGAAGGGGCTTAAGATTCTTTATGAAAAGAAGCTGAATGATGAAGGCAACCGATGAAAAAAAGGTAAAAGAAATAGCCCGTAAGGCCGAAGAAATCGGAGGCAGGGCATATTATGTGGGCGGTTTTGTAAGAGACCGCCTTTTAGGTTTGCCTACAAAGGATATTGATGTTGAGATACACGGCATTTTCCCCCATAAACTAAGGGAAATTGTGTCATCAGAGGGAACTGTCCTGGAAATGGGAGAGAGCTTCGGTATCTTCTCTCTTAAGGGGACGGATATTGATATTGCAATGCCCCGCAAGGAGACCGTTACGGGCAGGGGACACCGTGCTTTTGACGTGTCCGTTGACCCGTTTATCGGCGTCCGAAAAGCCGCCGCAAGAAGGGATTTTACCGTAAACGCCCTTATGGAGGATGTGCTGACGGGTGAAATTATTGATTCCTTCGGGGGACTCACCGACCTTAAAAACAAGGTGCTTCGCCACGTTACGGACGAAAGCTTTCCCGAGGACCCCCTAAGGGTACTTCGTCTTGCTCAGTTTTCCGCACGCTTCGGCTTTTCGGTGCACGAAAAGACAAAGGAGCTTTGTAAGACTATAGATTTATCCTCTCTTTCAAGGGAGAGAATTGAAGGAGAAATGAAAAAGGCGCTCTTAAAATCGGAAAAGCCTTCGGTTTTCTTCGAGGTATTAAGGGACGTAAACGGGCTTGAGTTCTGGTTTCCGGAGCTCAAGAAGCTCATAAAACTTCCTCAGAATCCTGCTTTTCACCCCGAGGGGGACGTGTGGGTGCACACAATGCAGGTGCTTGACCGTGCCGCAGTCTTCAGAGAAAGGGTATCTGACCCATTCTCTTTTATGATGTCGGCGCTCTGCCACGATTTAGGCAAAATTGAAGCCACAAAGGAAATTGACGGGGTTATTCACGCCTATGCCCACGAAAGCCTCGGTCAGCCTCTTATAAAAAAATTCCTTACCCGTATTACGGGAGATAAGACTGTTATAAATTATGTGCTGAATATGTCATTTTATCATATGAAGCCCGGAGTTATGGCAAGGGCAGGCTCATCTCAGAAGTCCTTCAATAAGCTTTTTGATGACAGCGTGTGCCCCTCTGACCTTATTTTTCTTGCTCTCAGCGACGAGGGAGAGAGAAATGAAAATATTGAGAATATTCTTTTTGAAAGGCTCGGTGCGTTCAACGAAATAATGTCACGCCCCTTTGTACGGGGGAAGGATCTGATTGAAGCGGGACTGAATCCCGATAAGAGCTTTTCGGAGATTTTAGACTATGCACATAAGCTTCGTCTTGCAGGAGTAAGTAAGGAAAGTGCCTTGAAGCAGACCTTATCCTTTGCACGTAAAATGAAATAAAACGAGGGTATCAACCGTAATCGGCTGATACCCTTTGATATACTCAGAAAACAGGATAAGTTCTTCTGTAAAGTGAATTGATTTTTCTGAAATACTCTGTGTCTACGTTATCGATTGTTTCCCGTGTGGTGCGGTAGCGCCAGTTTTTCTCAGGCACTCCGGGGATGTTCATACGTGCATCCGAGCCGAAGCCGCACATATCCTGAAATGCAATTATTGCCGTGTTGGAGGATGACTTCCATACGGCTTCAATTATTTTACGGCAGGACTGCGACTGATAACCGCCGTCACCCCAGTTGCTGCCCGTAAAGCCCGTATACTCAAGGGCAAAGGCACGCTCCTTTTCGTTTGCCTCCCAAAGCCAGCCGAGAAGAGTATTGTTATCGTGTGTTCCGCAGTAGTTGACGGAATTAATGGGTGTATTATGAGGCATATGAAGAGAATCCCCGTCAGGCTCGAAGCCGAACTGCACAACCTTCATTCCGGGGAAGCCTGTGTCATTAAGGAGCTTCGGCACGTCCTCGCCGAAAATGCCTAAGTCCTCTGCAATAATGGGAAGCTCACCGAAGGTCTTTTTAACCTTGTTGAAGAGCTTCATACGGGGTCCCTCAACCCACTTGCCGTTTTTGGCGGTTTTGCTGTCGGCAGGAATTTCCCAGTAAGAAGCAAAGGCTCTGAAATGGTCAATTCTTACGCAGTCGTATGTCTTAAAGCTCTGTTCAATGCGCTTCAGCCACCACTTGTAGCCGTCCTTTTCCATATATTCCCAGTTGTAAAGGGGATTGCCCCATAACTGTCCGTCCTCGGAGAAATAATCGGGTGGGCAGCCTGCGACAGCCTCAGGCTTCAGCGTTTCCTCGTCAATTAAAAACTGCGCTGTATTTGCCCATACGTCGGAGGAGTCCATGGCAACGTAAATTGGCATATCGCCTATAATAGCAATACCCTTTTTGTTTGCGTAGGATTTGATTTTTTGCCACTGTGTAAAAAAGACGTACTGTGTGAATTTAAAGAAAGCGCACTCTTTTTCAAAATTTCTTCTGAGCCTTCTTGCGCTTTTGTAGTGAGCGTATTTTTCGTCCCATTCCCACCAGGGGGCACCGTTATGAAGCTCTTTAAGTGCCATAAAAAGTGCAAAGTCGGGAAGCCAGGAGTTTTCCTCTGAAAACACTCTTACCTTTTCCGCTGTCTCGGGAGAAATGTTGGAAAAAGCTGTTTTCAGAAGCTTCATTCTCTTTTTAAGTGCAAATTCATAGTCTGCGGTGTAGGGGGAGCCTGTGTATATATTTTCTTCGTACTGTTCTTTTGTACAAAGTCCCTCTTCGTACAAACTCTTCGGGTCAATAAAAAGGATGTTTCCCGCAAAGGCAGAAGCCGAGCAGTAAGGGGAATTTGCCTTATCCACGGGATTAAAGGGCAGTACCTGCCAATAGCCGAAATTCATTTCGTGTAATTTGTCTGCAAAGTATCTGCAGTTTTCATCAAATACTCCGATGCCGTAGTCGGAGGGGATGGTTGAGATGTGCATAAGCACACCCGATGCTCTGTTTTTCAGCATAATATCATTTTCCTTCTAAAAAAGTAATTGCGCCTATTTTAGCACATATAGTTTTTGTTGACAATATATTTTCTGCTTGGTATTATAAAATATATACAAAAATATTATTCTTGGGGAGGCTTCATTATGCTTAATGATAAAAAATACCGTCTTTCTTTTACCGAAGAAGCAGAAAAGCTTGTGGGACAGATGTCCCTTAAGGAAAAGGTTGTGCTTCTTGCAGGACACTGTAAATGGTATCAGAGTATGGGTATCGGCTCATACAATTCATTCCCTTACGGTGCAGGCGGTAACGAGAGATTGGGCATTTCGCAGATGCTTTTCTGTGACGGCCCCAGAGGCTGTGTAAGCGGTCATTCCACCTGCTTCCCCGTTTCTATGGCAAGAGGCGCGACCTTTGACCCCGGGCTTGAAGAGAGGGTAGGAGGTGCCATAGCAAAGGAAATAAGAGCAAACGGCGGTAATTTTTACGGCGGTGTATGTATAAACGTGCCCTATAATCCCGGCGGAGGAAGAAGCCAGGAAACCTACGGTGAGGACTCGGTTCATATCGGCAGAATGGCATCAGCCCTCGTAAAGGGTGTGCAGGATGAAAGCGTTATTGCCTGCATAAAGCATTTTGCCTTCAACAGCATGGAAAATTCCCGCTTCTGGGTGAATATAACGGCAGATAAAAGAACGGAAAGAGAAATATATTTCCGCCATTTCAAGGAGTGTATAGATGCTGGCGCAGGTGCGGTTATGAGCTCATATAACCGCTATCTCGGTCATTTCAACGGTGCAAATAATTACCTTCTGCGTGAGGTCTTAAAGGGTGAGTGGGATTTCGACGGCTTTGTTGTGTCTGACTTTTTCTTCGGACTTCATAATACCTCTAAGGGTATGAATGCAGGTCTTGACGTGGAAATGAACATAAGAAGAAAATACACCTACGGCAATATAAAAAGAGCACTTAAAAGAGGTAAAATCACAATTGAGCAGATAAACGAGGCAAGTGTAAGAATCGTAAGAACAATCCTTGCCGCAGAAAATGCAAAGGGTGACAGAAATTATCCCAAGGAGCTTATTGCCTGCCCCGAGCACATCGCCCTTGCAAGAGAGGTTGCCCAAAAGAGCATCACACTTATTAAAAACAAGGAAAAGCTTCTGCCTCTTGACGGTAACAAGATTAAGAGAATTGCCCTTGTGGGAAATCTTGCAAAGGAAGAAAATATCGGAGATAACGGCTCAAGTCAGGTGCATCCGCCTTACATAAAGACTGTTGAGCAGGCTCTCAGAGAGAACTATAAGAATATTAAGGTAGATTTCGTTCCCACAAATGCGGTAAAGGCTAAGAAGGACATTATAGAGAAAGCTGATGCGGTAATCTGTGTTGTCGGCATGAAGCACTCGGACGAGGGTGAATATATTGTGGTTATCGGCGGTGACAGAAAGCATTTAGGTCTTAAGAGAAAAGAACCCGAAATGCTCCGTGAGGTCGGCGCTCTCAACAAGAACACAATTGCCGTTGTTATGGGCGGCAATATGATAAGAACGAACGAGTGGCAGGACAGCATAAATTCTATTCTTTTTGCCTACTATCCAGGTATGGAGGGCGGAACAGCCATTGCAGATATTATATTCGGTAAGGTGAATCCCGGCGGAAAGCTGCCCTTTGTTATCGGTAAAAGGGATTCGGACTTCCCTCAGGTAAAGTGGCTTTCCCTTCAGCAGGAATACGGCTACTACCACGGCTACAAAAAGCTTCATAAGGACAAAAAGGAAGAGGATTATTCCTACGGCTTCGGTCTTTCCTATACGGATTTTGAAATCTCGGAGCCCGTTTTAAGTGAAATTACGGAAAAAACCGCAGAGTTCACCGTAAGTGTGAAGAACACGGGTGAGCGAGAGGGCAGTGAGACCTTACAGCTTTACGTGGGATACGAAAGCAGTGCGGTTGACCGTCCCGAAAGAGAGTTAAAGGACTTTAAGCGTGTTTACCTTTCTTCGGGCGAGCAAGCGCAGGTAAAGCTGTCTGTAAGCAAGGATGCTCTCTCATATTACGGTGAAAACGGCTTTACACAGGAAGACATAAATTATATTGCATACATAGGTAATTCCGAAAAGGATGCAAGAGAACATAAGCTTATGTTCAGATATAAGTAAGATTTATGAAAAATACGGATTTTTCTCCCGATATATATTTTCGGGAGCTTTATGAAAACAGACCCTTTCCCTTTGAAGGGAAAACAGCAGATGAAATAAAAATAGCGGCAGAGGAAATAAGGGAAAAGGCAAAAAATGTCTTCGGCATTGAAAAAATTCCCTGCAAAACCGAAATTCTTGCTCCCGTTACACTTTATACGGAAAAACGAAAGGGCTATGAAATAAAAGCTCTTTCCGTTGAAATCTGCAAAAATCTCAATATGCTCTGTTATCTTTTAATCCCCGAAAAGAAAAACGGCTTCGGGGTAGTTGCGGTATGCGGCCACGGCTACGGCGTACGGCAGATTTTAAGGCAGGGAAAAAACGGTAAATACAGAAAAATAAACTTTTTTGATAACTATCAGAAAAATTTCGCAGAGGCTCTGGTGCTCAGGGGCAATACGGTAATTGCCTTTGAGCCCGTGGCTTTCGGAAAAGCAAGACTTAAAAAGGACAGCAGAAAGCCCTTTTATATTTCCTCCTGCGAAACCGTATCAATGCACTCTCTTATGTACGGCTTCACAACTGCCTCACTCAGAATTTATCAGGCACAGCGCTGTATTGATTTGCTTTCAGCTGAGGGACTTTCGCATTTCGGTATTATGGGAATATCGGGGGGCGGTCTTGTGGCGCTCTATACAGCGCTTCTTGACAGCCGTATTGAAAGGACTGTTGTATCGGGCTACGTCAACACCTTCGGCACAAGCGTGCTTTCTCGCTGGCATTGTACGGATAACTACATCCCGGGGCTTCTCGGTATCGGTGATATGTACGATTTTGCCGCAGCCCTTGCACCCCGTCCGCTTCTTCTTGAATGCGGAAAAAAGGATAAGCTTTTCTCTATAGACGGCTCTCTTGAGGCAATCAGGAGAATTTCCGCAGTTTATGAAAGGTTGGGCGCTCGGGAGAATTTTTCTGCCGATATACACTCGGGGAAGCACGAGATTTCGGGTGCCTTATCCTTCGGCTTTTTCGGAAAGGAAGAATAAAAATGAGAGAATTTATCTTCGGTACGGACTGGTGGACGGACTGCGATGACCTTGCGGCTATGAGAATACTGCTGCGAGCCCACAAAAAGGGAGAAATAAAGCTTCTCGGTGTGGGAATAAATGCCTGTATGGATTTATCCGTACCGTCCGTTGACGGCTTTATAAACCTTGAGGGTGTAAAAAATATCCCCCTCGGAATTGATATTAAGGCTACTGATTTTGAGGGCACACACCTTAAATATCAGAAAAACCTTGCACCCTTTGCCGTAACGTATAAGAAGAATGAGGATGCAGAGGATGCCGTGCGCCTTTACAGAAGACTGCTTTCGGAAAGTGACGGAGACGTACATATAGTTGAGGTCGGCTTTTTGCAGGTTTTTGCAGAGCTGCTTATGAGCGGTCCCGATGAAATCTCCCCCGAAACAGGCCTTTCCTTGGTAAAAAACAAGGTAAAAAAGGTTTGGGTAATGGCAGGAAAATGGGATGAAGAGGGCGGACGTGAGCACAATTTCTGCAACAATCCCCGTTCAAGAAGGGGCGGAGAGGTTTTCTGTCGTCTGTGCCCCGTGCCCGTGACGTTTTTAGGCTTTGAAATCGGAATTCAGGTTGTATCGGGAGACAGGCTTTCTCACGATGACTTTTTATATAAGAGCTTCTGTGACTACGGCAGTGAAAAGGGAAGATATTCCTGGGATCCCTTAACTGCACTTATGGCTGTAATCGGTGACGAAGAAAAGGCAGGCTACGATACCGTAACGGGAAAAGCCCGTCTCGATGAAAGCACGGGCGGAAACTATTTTACCGAAGATGAAAACGGGCTTCATAAATACGTTAAAATGAAATTCGGGCCCGAATACTATTCTGATATGATAAACGCAATTATTGACTGAGGTGCTTTATGAAAAAGACTCTTAAAAAAACGATAATTATAATTCTTTCCGTTCTTCTTTGCCTTGTGCTTGTAGCGGGCGGTGCTCTGCTTTATCTTATGATACCCACGGTGACCATTGATTTTTCCTCTCAGAGTGAGCTTACGGGCAGAGCCTCGGGCTTTTTATACGGCTTTGCCGAGGATGATATTCCGACAAGGGAAATTGCCGAAAGCATAGGTATAAACGCCCTTGCCACAAAAACCGCAGGGGGACTTCAGCATCCCATCGGTGACGTAAGGGACGTTTCCGATACCTTTTTGTCGGCAGGCGGTGAAATGCTGATGGTGTATACCCAGGATATGTACGATACCTGGTACTATCAGCTTGACTCCCTTCCCGAATACAATGAAAAGGTAAGAAAAACCGTCACGGAAATGGAAAATTCCTCTTACCGAGACAGCCTCGTTTACTGTATTTACAATGAAATGGACAACGGTGCGTGGCTGGGTAACTTCTGGGAAGAGGAAAACAGATATAAGTTCTACGAAGCGTGGAAGGAAACCTATTCCGTTGTTAAGGGAATCAATCCAGAAGCAAAAATTGCAGGTCCCGGACATTGCGGTTATAACTACGATTTTATAAAGGAATTTCTTTCATACTGCAAGGAAAATGACTGCCTTCCCGAGGTTGTTGTATGGCATGAACTCAGCGACCAGTCAATCTATTGGATGGAAAGCAATTTTGAGGGCTATTATTCAATCTGCGAGGAGCTCGGCATTGAAAGACTTCTCGTCTGCATTTCCGAATACGGTCTTATGAGCACAAACGGTATTTCCGGTGAAAGCGTGAAATGGATAAGCCGTCTTGAAGCGGAGGATGCCTACGGCTGTGTTGCCTACTGGAGACTTGCCAACAACCTTTCCGATACTGTGGCAGACGATGTTACCCCTAATTCGAATTATTGGGTATATAATTTCTATGCCAAAATGAAGGGCAGAGAGCTTGAAACCGAAGAATGGGATATGATGCATTCCAACATAGGAAACTGGCTTAAGGGTAAATATCCCCTTATGAACAAGGGCTTTATAGCACTCGCTTCTTATGATGAAACGGAAGAAAAGTTCTATATTCTTGCAGGCGGAAGCGATAAGGACAGTAAAATTGTAATTGATAATCTTGACGGTGCTTTTACAAACGGTGATAAGTTTACCGTAAAAACAAGCTATGTTGATTATAAGGGCCTGGGCGGTGCGGTAATTGCTCCCGTGCTTTCTGAAACGAAAAACATCACCGTAAGAAACGGAAAATTGAGCTTCACGGTGCCCTGTGAAAGAGAGTCTCAGGCATTTTTTATTGAAATTACAAAGGGTGACGGGGAAAGCTACGAAAACCCCGTAAAAACTGTAAGATACGAAGCGGAGGATGTTGAGATAAATTCTTCCGATATTACGGTTGAGGGCGGTGCTTATGCACTCAGCGGCGGCAAGTGCATAAAAAGTGCAAGCAGTGACAGACCTCCTTTTGTTTTTAAGGTAAAAGCGGAAAAAAGCGGAACTTATATGCTTGACCTTGTTTACGGCAACGTGAACTACACAGGCGGACAGAGAACGGTTGCCGAGGTTAAATTCACAATAGGTGACAAGGAATATTTTGTTAAGTGTCCCTCTTCCGTTAAGCTTGACTGTATGGAATGTGTAAGTATTGAGGCTGAGCTCATCGAAGGAGATAACGAAATAAAGATAGAAGTACAGTCAGACAGTAACCTTATTTCAATAGATTTTCTTGATGTTACGGAAAAAACCGATGTAAAAGTGTATTCCGACAGACTGACTTCACGCAATACAAAAGAGGAAAATGCATATTTTGCAATTATCCCTTATGACGGCTATTATAAGCTTTCTGACCTTACGGATGACGGTGAAATAACAATAAACGGAACTGAAATCAAGGGAGACGGTGACGGAATTTTCTATTTCGGCAGAGGCTATAACAAAGTAGTTCTTCCCGAGGGTGTGACTTTTTCATCTGCAGAGCCTGTTGTTTCCGAGACGGAAGCTTTCACGCCTGATGATGTTACTCTTATAGGCGAAGCTCTTGCAGAGGAAGATATAAACACCTCCACGGGCAAGCGCATCGGCTGGATATCCTCAGAGACGGACAGCGGAATTGAATTTAAGGTAAATGCAAGGGAAGAGGGCTATTATGCATTTACCGTAGAGTACGCCAACAATGAAGAGGGCGGCTATCACGACTATAACGTTGACCTTGTTGAAAGATACATAAGTATTTCCGTCAACGGTGAAAAGCAGGGCAACTTCTTCTTCCGCAGTACCTACAGCTGGGATAATTACAAAACAAAAACAATTGTGCTGAAGCTTTCAGAGGGTGAAAATATTATCACCTTCACAAACGACGGCAGCTACAGCTTCAATAACAAGGTAACTTACGCTCCCGATATAGGAAGTATAACAGTCAATCCCGTAAGATAAAGGAGAAGCAATATGATAGATTTCAGCAAATCACTTTTTGAAAATGCAAAAAACGGACCGCTTGTCTGTGCCCACCGAGGTGTGTCGGGTGCGGACATCCCCTGCAATACTCTCTCTGCTTTCAAGGCGGCATTGGCGCAGGGCGCGGATATAATCGAGCTTGACGTATCAAAAAGCCGTGACGGAAAATTTTATGTTTTTCATCCCGGCATGGAAAAGGCGCACTTAGGTATTCCGATGCTTCTTTCCGCACTTCCCTCAAAGGTTATAAGCCGGCTTCATTTTCTCAATCAGGACAATACGCCCACGGTTTGTGAGGTAAATACCCTGGAAGAGGTTCTTACGTTCCTCAAGGGAAAGTGTTACATCAATATCGACAAGTTCTGGATTGATATTCCGGGAATTACGGAAATTATCAGAAAAACGGGTGTTGAAAAGCAGGTTATCGTAAAGACCGACACCACCGAAAAATACTTAAAGCAGGTAGCTCAGTTTGCTCCCGATTTTATGTTTATGCCCATAGTCTCCAAAAAGGACGAGGTTACGGACAGATTGGTTTCCGAGGGTGTCAACTGCATAGGCGCAGAGGTACTTTTCAAGCTTGAAAGCGATGAGGTATGCAGTGACGAATATATAAAAGCAATGCACGAAAAGGGCAGAATTGTCTGGGTAAATTCCATTGTTTACAACTACAGAGCGGTCTTAAGTGCAGGACATACCGATAATATTGCCGTTACGGGAGAAAAGGACAGAGGCTGGGGCTGGCTTATTGACAAAAAGTTTGATATAATACAGACTGACTGGTGTCTTATGCTCAGAAACTATATTGACGAAAGAAAGGGTAAGTAATATGAAGAAATTTACCGCAAGCCTTCTTGCGCTTATGTTTGTTTTTCTCTGTGCCTGTACCTCAGGCACTGCGGGTGAAGAAACGACCTGCGAAATTACGACAAAGGAGCCTGCAACGCTGCCTCCCGAGGCTACAACCGCCGAAAGCATTCCCGATAAGGAAATTGAGCCTGCCCGTGTGCTGACTGTATATTTTTCCCATCTTGACCCTATAGAGGGAATAGCGGAATATATAAAGGAGATAACCGAGGGAGGAATTTTAAGAATTGAAACCGATAGGGTTTATCCCGAGACGGAGGCAGAGCTCGTAAAGCTTGCAGCTGACGAGCATCAGAAAAATGTCCGTCCTGCGCTTAAGAATGCTCCCCCTGATCTTTTGAGCTATGATATAGTTTTCCTTTGCTTCCCCTCCTGGGACGGCACAATTCCCATGGCTCTTTGCACCTTCCTGGAGGATTACGATATGAGAGCTAAGGCTGTGATTCCCGTAATTTACGGAACGGAAAATGAGCTTATGCAGGCTACGGCGGATATTCACGCCATTACGTCTCAGACGATGCTTATAAACGGCTATCACTTTACAACGGATGCTGTAACGGAAAAGGATTCACTTTCAATGTGGATTAACTCCGTGCTTTACGGATAAAAAGAATATTTTCTGCTTGTAATATAAAAAGCCTCCGATTCAAGCGGAGGCTTTTTTCTGTAATTATTCTGTTTTTCAGTAAGCTGTTTTCAGCTCTTCAAGTCCTACCGCAACACGAAGTATGGTTCTTGCGTCGGAGGAGGTAAGCTCTCCGTCCTTGTCAACGTCACCCTGTGCTCTGAGGGCTGAGGTAATTTCTTCAAGTCCTACGGAGGCGCGAAGGACAATTCTTGCATCCGAGGCATCAATTACTCCGCTTTCATCAGCATCTCCCATAACGGGTGCGGAATAAACGTATTCGAAAATATCTCTTACCTTTCCGAAGCGGTCGGATTCTTCCTTACAGCCGTAAGCGCAGATAAGGAGTTTTCTGCCGTCCTTTTCCGCAAAGGCAATAAGGCATTTCCCGGCAGCGCTTGTGGTGCCCGTTTTAAGTCCGTGTGCATAAGGGTAATAATATTCGCTTTCGGGGTCAAGGAGCTTGTTGGTATTGTACCAGTCTATCCATTCGCCCGAATAGAAGTAGAATCTGCTGTAATGTATGTTTGCGATTGAGGCAATTATAGCATTATTAAGTGCGGCACAGGCGATTTTTGTCATATCGGATGCCGTTGAGTAGTGGTTGGGGTTGTCCCATCCCTCGGGATTCACGAAATATGTATTCTCACAGCCGAGCCTTTTTGCCTCTTCATTCATAAGGTTGCAGAAATAATTTACTGCTCTTTCGTAGCTCATATCCGGCTGGCCTGAGTGCTTTCTTGCCGTGTTTACGGCAACCGTGTAAGCCGCATCGTTGCCCGAGGGCAGAAGAAGCGCTGCAATAAGCGTTCTTACCTTAAGCTTATGTCCCGGCTGAATAAGGCACACGCTTGAATTGGGCTTTCTTAAGTAAATCTCCTGTCCTACGGTTATAACGTCGTCGGGCTGAAAAACCGACAAGACCACAAGGCAGGTTATAAGCTTCGTTGTGCTTGCAATTGAAATGTGCTTATTTTCGTTTTTCCCGAAAAGCATTTTGTCTGCCGTCATATCATAAACCGTAATTGCGTCTATGTTTTCGCAGTATGAATTTATGTTTTCTTCGAAGCCCGTCATCGCAAAGGCAGGTATAAGAGAGCCTGTCGCCAGCGCAACACAAAGGAGGCTTACAACCAATATTTTTACATATTTTCTCATTTTTTTCTCCGTGGTAATATCCTTTTTTCGACAAAAAGTATAACACATGGAAAGAGTATTATCAACTGTAAAAATACGGTAATTAATTAAGAATTTTTAAATTCCTTATAATGACGGCATTTTCTGATTTTCCCGTAAGGGTTTTATATGCTGAAATAAGGTTTATTGCAGAGCAGACAATTAATCCTGCCGCACCTAATACGGGGACGATAAACGTAAAGGAAAGCAGAACGGAAATTAATGCAAGTGCGCTGCTTACAACAGTAATCTTAAGTCCTTCGGTTACGTGGAATTTAAGATAAGGGGAGCTTTTGTCTGTAACGAGAGCTAAAATTATTCCGAAAATTCCGAGAAGGTATATAAGCACGGCGGTAAGACGGAATTCCTGTACCTCCTCCTCGGAGAAAAGCGCCGTTTTGTCCCATTTGCTTTTTTCGGACCTTTCAGTCTCCTCCTTCTGTCTTTTTTCTTTTTCCTTTTCCTCCTGCATCTGCTTTTTTATTGCTTCGATTCTTTTTTCCTGCTCCTTCATCTGCATATCAATCTGTTTTCTGTATTCTGCGAAGGGGTCTGTCTGCACGGCAGTTTTCTTTTTAGGGTCGCTTCCGTCGCAGTTTCTTCCGCAGGTGGGGCATATTTCAATATCGTCCTCACATTCAAAACCGCAGGTGTTACATATTTTCATCTTTCATCATCCTTTCATCCCCTTAATTCTACATCCTCAGGAAAAAGGATTCAATACACTTAAGGAAATCTTAAGAATCAGATAATCTCAATTTCAACACCCGTGTAATAATGCTTTATGATTTCCTGCCAGGTATAGCCTTTTTCCGCAAGGTAATCAGCTCCGTACTGTGAAAGACCGACGCCGTGTCCGTAGCCCTTTGTTGACATAGTGACCCCGTCCTTGGTTATGGCAAAGGTAACAGCTCCTGAGCGAAGAGAAAAAATATCCCGTATTTCTGCTCCCGTAAAGTTCTTTCCTCCGATGCTTATATTTCTGAGATTTCCGGCTTCGGTGTAAGTGCCTTTCCCCAACCATAATGTTATGTCATCGCTGAGACGGGCTCCGTTTTCTTCTGCCCTTTCCCTGAATTCATCAAAGGAAAGAGTTGTCTTTGCTTCATAGCCCGGTGCAAGAGGGTCGCCGGCGCTTTCAACGCTCACAAGATACGGTACTGCCGAGCCCCACACATTTTCGGCATTTTCCGTAAGTCCCGTGCTCATTGAGTGGTAAACGGGTGTTATCAGCTTGCCTTCGTAGGTTATTGAATAGTCTATTGCCTTGTCTACGGCACGCGAGAGCTTTTCGTAATAGGCTTTTGTGTCCCCGTTCCACCGCTCCTTCATTTCTTCTCTTGTGATATATGCCTGATGCTTTTTCGGGTCTGTGGAAATCACCGCTCCCTGAAGTGTATCGTCTCCCTCAGACTGCATTTTAAGACGGGCGAGGGTAGCGGCAGCGCAGGCAGCGGCACTCAGAGCCTCCTCGTGAAATTCTGCAGGCATTTCTGCAGCAACCACACCCGTTATGTAATCCCTGAAATCCATATCCACCGCCGTGTTTTCGCTTGCCAGAAAAACTCTGATGGTATCTGAGTTTCCTGAGTGCGCAGAGTTTTGCTTGTCCGGGATATTCCCGTAGGCTACGGGCGGAATAAGGGTAATCAGAAGCGCCGAAGCAATGGTCAGAATCAGCAGGTTTTTCATATTTTCCACCTTTTTGAAAGTATTTTTTCGACAAGCAGTCCCACGGTAAGGGACAGTATTCCCGTAAGCCACACGGGAAGAAGAATCGAGAAAGGAGCAGCGCTTCCCGAAAGCCGCCGAAGGGATGCTATGCTTGTGGGGATAAGTGTCAGGGCGGCTGAATTTATTACCACAAAGCGCACGGTTTCGTTGTCGGCAAAGCTGTTTCCTGACTGTGCCTTTATTCTTCGCATTGCTTCAACTCCGAGAGGTGTTGCGGCATTTCCGAGCCCTAAAAGATTTGCGGTTATATTTCCGCAGATAGCCTCCCCGGCAGGCGTACCGCTGTAGCTCGGGAAAAGAAGCCTCATAAGCGGGGAGAGAAGCTTTTCAATTTTTTTGTGAAGCCCCGATTCGGTCATAATTTCACTGATTCCGTTCCATAAAGCCATAGTTCCGAGAAGCTTTATGGCGATTGAAACGGCATTCTGTGCTCCCTCAAGAATTCCTTCGGAAAGAGCAGCGGCATTTCCCGTAAACACGGCGGTGATAAATGAAAAAATGACGGAGAAGGCAAAAATATAATTCATCATAGTAGTTTAATATGCAACCGGGAAAAGAAATATGCCAACGGAAAAACATGTGAAAATATTGACTTTTGTGGGAATTTATGGTATTTTCTGTCTATAAATCAATAACGGAGGAAAAACAAATGAAAGCAACGGGTATTGTCAGAAAATTTGACGAAAACGGAAGATTCGTTATTCCTATGGAGCTTCGCAAGCAGCTCAGCATGAACACTCAGGATGATGCTGTTGAGGTTTTTGTTGAGGACGATATGATCATTTTAAGGAAATACGAGCCCTCCTGTGTTTTCTGTGCAGGAATGGAAAATCTTGTGGGCTTCAAGGATAAGAAGGTCTGCAAAAAATGTGCAGAAAAAATCAACATCCTTTTTGAAGACTGATATTTATGGGAAAAAGTAAAATAAAATGGTCTATGCTCGGGGTAATTTTCTCTCTTGCAGGGCCTACGATATTCGAGCAGTTTATGCAGACTGCCGTGCAGTATATTGATACTGCAATGGTGGGGTCTCTCGGTACCTCCGCCACGGCTGCCGTCGGTGCCACAACCACGGTAAACTGGCTTGTGGGAAGCACCGTTTCCGCTGTGGGCGTCGGCTTTCTTTCATATATTGCAAAAAAACACGGCTCGGGAGAGCTTGCTGCCGTAAGACGTGCCTCCGCACAGAGTGTGCTGGCCGTCCTGGTGACGGGTATATTCTTTACGGCGCTGACTCTTACACTCAGCCCCGTTGTGCCCGTGCTTATGCAGGTGGATGAGCCCATAAGGGACCTTGCCGCAAAGTATTTCTTTATTCTTTATACTCCGATGCTGGCCCGTGCCGCCACGATAATTTTCGGTACGGTGCTTCGTGCCGTAGGGGACACAAAAACACCTATGTACGCAGGCGTTGCGGTAAATATAGTAAACGTGGTGCTGAATTTCCTTCTGATTTACCCCACAAGAGAGATTTTCGGTATTACCGTGTGGGGTGCCGATATGGGGGTTACGGGTGCAGCCGTTGCAAGTGCAATAGGCTTTACCGTGGGCGGTATCATAATTACCGCCGCATTATGGAAGCATCCTCTTCTGTCTCCGAAAAAGATTTCCTTAAAACCCGACAGGGAAATACTCGGGCCCTGTCTTAAGGTTGCCTTCCCCAATATGCTTCAGCGCTTCGGTACCTGCCTCGGCTATGTAGCCTTTGCGTCTATGATTAATTCCCTCGGTGAGGTAGCAACTGCCGCGCACACAATTGCCAATACCGTTGAATCTGCATTCTATATTCCCGGCTATGGTATGCAGACGGCGGCGGCAACTCTTGCAGGTAATGCCCTCGGTGCAAGGGATAATAAGAAAATGAAGGAATTTGCAGGAATGACCGTGCTTTCGGAGGTTGTTCTGATGCTTGTTTCGGGCGGACTCCTTTTCATTTTTGCTCCCTTTATGATGGATATCTTCTCAGATTCTCCGGAGGTTATAAAGCTCGGCTCAACGGTCCTTCGGATGGTTGCCGTGTCAGAGCCCTTCTACGGAGTGTCAATCATAATAGAGGGAATGATGCAGGGTGTGGGCAGAACCGTAAAGCCCTTTGTCTACAACATCATCGGTATGTGGGGCATAAGAATTGTCGGAACGTTTATTTTGATTCAGTTCTTTTCGGGCGGGCTTGTTTCTGCCTGGGGCTGTATGATAGCCCACAATATGTTCCTGTTTGTGCTGTATTTTATCCATTGGGTAAGCGGAAAATGGAA
>JAZOWG010000179.1:0-3515 GCA_045659105.1 Acutalibacteraceae bacterium | reverse complement strand
CTTATGAACATTGCGGTTGCAATTGAAGAAAAGTTCAAGGTGAAGATGTCAAACGCAACCCTTCCTAAAATCAAGACAGTAGGCGACATCGCAACACTTCTTGCAGATAAAATCAAATAAACAAAAAAAGTCGGACTGAGTTAATCAGTCCGATTATTTTTATGCCATTCTTTCAAGCATTTCTGCGGTTACTTCATATTTGGTGTTTTCATTTTCCAGAAAACGCTCAAGCTCCTCCATCATATAATATGCCATTCTCTGAGGTTCGTTTCCCGTACTGCCTGCAATATGGGGCGTAAGAACCGCATTATAGCACCAGAAAAGGGGATTTATATAAGGGAAGTACTCATTTTTTATAACATCACCCACAAAGGTTCTTGAGGGGTGAAGCAGAAGAGAAAGCGCAAGGGAATATTCCGCAACCTGTGCACCTCTTCCCGTGTTTATAAATGTGGAGTGTTTTTTCATTCTTCTGAAAAGGGAGTAATTGAAAATATTTTCAAGCTCCTTTTTGTTTGCAAGGTGGTTGCTTATAACGTCACATTCGCTGAAAAGCGTTTCAAGAGAGCAAAGTGTAACACCGAGCTCTCTTGCTTTTTCCTCGGGCACAAAGGGGTCGTAGGCAAAAACCTCAACGTCAAGTGACTGAAGCTTTTTTGCAACGGACTGTCCTATTGCCCCGAGTCCTGCAAGACCTACTCTGCACCTGAAATTACCGGGTGCGCAATTTGCAAACACGAAGGAACGGGGCAGAAGAGCGCGGTAGTTTTTTGCTGACTGGAAAAAGCCTTTGGTTGCCAAGGAGATCTGTGCGAAGGTGTATTCCGCAACAGGGACGGCATTTGCGGCAAAGGCGCTGAATACCTTTATTTCCGACCGGAGAAAGGGCTTTGCGAAATACTGCACCGTGCCTGCCGAATAAAATACGGCTCTGAGCGAAGGGAAGTATTCCTTTATTTCTTCCTTTGTAAAAACGGGCATTCCCCAGGTTGAGAAAATTATTTCGCAGTCACGAAGCCACTCTTTATGATTTTTTATGTTTTTCTTGCTGATTCTTTCTGAAAGCTCTCCGTATTCCCTCAGCTTTTCAAGCACCTCGGGGGTATATACCTTGGAAAACTGTATTTTGTTTGAGCCTAAAAGTGCAATTTTCATTTTACGGCACCCACCTTTTCACGAAGCTTCATAATATCCTTTTTCATGGACGAGGGAAGACCGAAACGGCCGAAAATATAGGTGTATTCAATAAGCATCGTTTTATTGAAGCCTACAGCCTTGATTTTTTCAAGAAGAGTATCAATATACGAAGGGTCATATTTCGGAAACTGCTCTCTTCTCAGCTCCGAAAAAGAGATGTGCACACATTCGGTAAAGGGAAGCGTTCTTTCAATTCTGTTAAGGTCATATTCCTTTTTCTTGTATCTTGACTGAAAATAGGTAAGAAAATAAGGGGAGCCGACCTCTTTTGCAATTTTCAGGAATGCATCGGTATTGTTGTTGAAGGTGTTGTCGTGGCATTCGCACACTATTTTAATTCTGAATTTTTCTGCAATTCCGCACATTTTCCGTGCATCGTCAATGATTTTCTTGTATGTCGGTGCATCGGTTTTTTCGCTGTCCCTTCTGCCGAGCCACACTCTTATCCATTCTGCACCGAGGGTATGGGCAATTCGGCAGATTCTTTCCCATTCTGCAGAGTCGCCGTCACCTACACGGTAGTAGCTTGCATACGAACAGACAGAAATTCCGTATCTGTCGCAGAGAGCTTTTGCCTCAAGGGCATCCTTTTCGTTTTTAACGTGGATATCTCCGCCCCACTCAATGCAGTCGGCGCCGCAGTCAACCGCAATTTCTGCTATTTTTTTAAGGCTCCGAAGTTGCCTGAACGATGTTGAAGTAAAGCCGATTTCCATATAAACACCTTCTTTGTTCTTTTTTTCAGTTTAGCATATCCTTTTTCGAAAAACAATAGAAAACAAGGGGGTTGTTAATATAAGCCTTTTATAGTAAAATAAATAAAAACGACTCAAGGGGAAAATTATGAAGAAAATAAGATTCGGAATTGTCGGTACGGGCACAATCGCACACCGCTTTGCTGAGGCTGTAAAAAACGTGCCCGAGGCTCAGCTTGTTGCCGTTGCTTCAAGAACAAAGGAAAATGCAGAGAATTTCGGGGATGAATTCGGAATTCCCGTGCGTTTTGACAGTTATGAAAAAATGGCTCAGTCCGACGTAATTGACGCCGCATATATTGCAGTTCCTCATTCGGGACACATCGGCTGTTCGATGCTTATGATGAATAACAAAAAGCACGTCATCTGCGAAAAGCCTATGGCGGTGAATCTCAGGGAAGCAGAAGAAATGTTTTCCTGTGCCAAGGAAAACAACGTCCTTCTTATGGAGGCTATGTGGGCAAGGCTTGTGCCCGGCACTCTGAAGATGCTTCAGCTTGTAAGGGACGGCGTTCTCGGTGATATTCTGGCTGTCGAGGGCAAATTTTGCTACACTATGGATGAGGACGAAATGGGACACCATGTTTTTAAACCCGAAAATGGCGGCGGCTCCCTGCTTGACGTTGGTGTTTACGGCCTTAATTTTGCAAGCTGGTATTTAGGACACGATGTGGAGCAGATCGATGCCCGTGCTTCTCTTTTCGGGGGAGTTGACAGCCACACCGCTGTGCTTATGAAGTATAAAAATGAAGCAATTGCAGATATTTCAAGTGCAATTCTTTTGAGAAAGCCCAACGAGGGCTATATCTACGGCAGTCTCGGCTATGCCCGTCTTCCGAGGTTTTATGCACCTCAGGAAATCGAGCTTCATTTCAACGACGGAAGAAACGAGACAATCTCCGTTCCCTACAAGGGCAACGGCTTTGAGGAGCAGATAGCCCACTTCTGTGAGTGCATTAACGAGGGTCTTACGGAAAGCCCCGTAAACACTCCCGGGCAGACGCTTTATATCACCCGTCAGATGGACGAAATCAGAAAGCTCATCGGGGTAACATATCCTCAGGATAACTAAAAAATCAGGGACTGTGAAAATGCTGAAACCCGATAAGGCAGTATTTCTATAAATAAGAGGAATTTGGCGTACAAATTCCCTGCTTGTTTATGATATAAGACAAAACCACCCGAAGAAGAACGAAAGAAATCTTTTTCGGGTGGTATCTTTTTGTTGTGAAGTTTCGAATCTGCGATTTGAAGTGAAGCTGTAATAAATTACAGTGAAGTATTTGCCTTTTCGGCAAATGTGAAGTTAAGTCTGCCGGAAAAACACTTGCAAAGCAAACTTCACTGCGAAGCAAGCTTCACTCGCCCGTCAGGGCAAACTTAGTTCAAAAAAGACCTTGTCGATTGACAAGGTCTTTTTTGTGGTGGGAGAAGGTGGATTCGAACCACCGAAGTCGTTGACAACAGATTTACAGTCTGCCCCCTTTGGCCGCTCGGGAATTCTCCCCTATATGAAAATGGAGCTGGTGGACGGACTCGAACCCCCGACCTGCTGATTACAAA
>JAZOWG010000178.1:0-1702 GCA_045659105.1 Acutalibacteraceae bacterium | reverse complement strand
GAAGCCTCGGGAAGGCGTATGTCACGGCTGACGTCCTCACCGTTAAGCATTACTCTCTGCTCACCGTCAACGAATTTCAGCTGGAGCTCAATTCCCGGAAGAACGGAAATAACGTCCTCACGGCAGTCCGTTTTCAGGTTTTTTCTGAGAACTGCAACACCTACGGCACGGTAAAGTGCGCCCGTATCAATATAAATAAAGCCCAGCTCCTTTGCGGCAAGCTTTGCCACGGAGCTTTTACCTGCCCCTGCAGGACCGTCAATTGCTATATTAATCATCGTTTTTCTCTCCTTTTACGCTGTTACCTGCAAGAGCGCCCGTTGAAAAGGCAATCTGCAGATTGTAGCCGCCCGTGTAGGCATCAACGTCAATTACCTCACCTGCAAAATAAAGACCTCTTACCTTCTTTGACTGCATGGTTTTCGGGTCGATTTCGTCTGTTTTTATCCCGCCTGCAGTAATAATTGCCTCGTCAATGGGACGGGTACATTTAATAGTGCAGGTAAGATTTTTAAGAAGCCACACAAGGTCTTTTCGCATATCCCTTGTTATTTTGTTTGCCCTGAGGTCAGGCTCTATTCCTGAAAGACTTACTATTACGGGAATAAGCTTTCGGGGTAATAATTCCTGTAAAGCATTCCCGAGAGCCTTGTTGGAGTATTTGGAGAAATCCTTAATTACTCTCTCGTCAAGCTTTTCTTCGGTGAGAGCCGGCTTTAAGTCAATTGAAAGCTCGTACTTTCCGGGCTTTATGTCCCTCAGATGTGCGGAGGCACTTAAAATCATAGGACCCGAAACACCGAAATGCGTAAAGAGCATTTCACCGAAATCCGTATAAACCTCCTTGTAGGTGTCTGTATCTCTTATGGTGATTGAAACGTTTTTAAGGGAAAGCCCCTGAAGCTTTCTTACCCAGTATTCCTCGGTTTCGAGGGGTACAAGCGAGGGGGTGGGGGGTGTTACGTTATGTCCCACACACTCGGAAAGTTTGTAGCCGTCACCCGTAGAGCCCGTAAGGGGATAAGAGCAGCCGCCCGTTGCAACAATTACATCGGGAGCATCATATCTGTTACCGCTTTCCGTTGTGACGCCCGTAATTCCGTTTTCGTCCGTAAGAAGGGCTGTTACACGCTCCCCTGTTATGATTTTTGCACCGCTGTTTTTAGCGTAAGACACAATTGCGTCTACAATGTCCACAGCCTTGTCCGACTCGGGGAAAACACGATTACCTCTTTCAATTTTAAGGGGCACGCCCATACCCTCAAACAAATCCATGGTATCATAAGGCATAAACCTTGAAAATGCACCGTAAAGAAAACGGGAGTTATGGGGAATTGCCTCCATAAGCTCGTTTACAAGGGTGCAGGCATTTGTAACATTGCATCTGCCCTTACCCGTTATCATAAGCTTTCTTGCAGGACGGGGATTTCTTTCCAGGACAGTAACCTTAAGTCCTCTTTCAGCCGCCTTGCCTGCGGCAATAAGCCCTGCAGGACCTGCTCCTATAACAATTACATCAGATTTCATAAAAACACCTCTAAGATGTTATTATATAATATATTATGTGCATTTGCAACATAAAAAGAAATCCGCAGATTTCTCTGCGGTCAGTCGTTGTCTTCTTCATACATTGAAAGGAGCTTATCGAAAACTTCATCATCCTCGATTTCGGAGTAAATCTCGGGAGCTTTACCGTCGGATT
>JAZOWG010000177.1:0-8593 GCA_045659105.1 Acutalibacteraceae bacterium | reverse complement strand
ATACTCTTGATGCTGCAGATGAGGCATTCAAGGCTATCAGATCAAAATATTAATCTAAAATATTGGGATTTAATCCTTATATATTAACTTCGAGGAGGAAAAAACAATGCCTTTAACAAAACAAGAATGGCTTCAGCTTGAGAAAAAGGCCCACGAACTCCGCAAGCTTACCCTTGATACAACATATTGGGCAGGTTCTGCGCACATCGGTGGCGGTCTCAGTGTTCTTGATATTATGACAGTTCTCTATCATAAGTATATGAACATCAAGGTTGAAGACCCCAACTGGGAAGACAGAGACAGATTTATTCTTTCAAAGGGTCACGCAGGTGTTTCCTATGCTGCAACACTTTGCGACTACGGTTTCAATGATGTTGAACAGCTCAAGACCTTCAATCTCTACGGCTCAAAGATGGGTATGCACCTTGACTCCAATAAGGTTGTCGGTGTTGACGCTTCAACAGGCTCTCTCGGACACGGTATGTCAATTGCAGTAGGTACTGCACTGGCAGCTCGTCTTCAGGGCAAGGATTACAAGACCTTTGTAGTTCTCGGTGACGGCGAATGTGATGAAGGCTCCAACTGGGAAGCTGCTATGAGCGCTGTACATTATAAGACAACAAATATGATAAGCTTCGTTGACCGTAACAAGTGTATGATCGACGGCAGAACAGAAGATGTTATGAATCTTGAGCCTTTCTGTGCAAAGTGGGAGGCATTCGGCTTCATTGTTAAGGAAATTGACGGTAATAATATCAAGGAGCTTTGCGAAGCTATTGATTTTGCTTATGAAAACAAGACTGATAAGCCCGTTATGATTGTTGCAAACACTCTCAAGGGCTGCGGCATTGATTTCATTGAAGATGATTTTACATGGCATTACGGCGCATTTGACGAAGAAAAGTATGAAAAGGGCAAGAAGGCTCTTGAAAATTCCTATGCTCAGCGTATTGCAAGAGTAGAAAAGGAGGCAAAATAAGATGGCTGGCGGATTATCATATACAGCTCTTGATTCAACATCAATTTCAACTGCTGAAATATACGGTAAGGCTCTCGTTGAGCTCGGAAGAGAGCATCCTGAGGTAGTAGCCCTTACTGCGGACCTTGCAAAGTCCACAAAGATCGGTGAATTTATGAAGGAATTCCCCGACAGATTCTTTAACGTAGGTATTGCAGAGCAGAATATGTTCGGTATTGCCGCAGGTATGGCAAAGGCAGGTCTTGTACCCTTCCTTTCCACCTTCTCACAGTTTGCATCCTTAAGATCTGCTGACCAGCTTTCAACAGACCTTTGCTATCAGAATGTAAACGCAAAGGTTATTGCTACTCATTCAGGTACATCCTTCGGTCAGGCAGGCTCAACTCATCACGCTATCTCTGACCTTGCAGTAACACGTTCATTCCCCAATCTTACAGTTATCTGTCCTGCTGACGGTGTTGAAACATATAATGCCGTTATGGCAGCTTACGAAACCCCCGGTCCCTTCTATATCAGAATCAACCGCGGATTTGACCGTGTTCTTTATAAGGACAGCGACTACGGGTTCCAGATCGGTAAGGCTGTAACTGTAAACGAAGGTACAGACCTTACAATTATTGCCTGCGGTTCTTGCGTATTCCAGGCTGTACAGGCTGCTGACTTCCTTGAGAAGGCAGACGGACTCAAGATTAGAGTTCTCGATATGCACACAATCAAGCCCATTGATAAAGAAGCTATTGTTAAGGCTGTTATGGATACACGCCGTATCATCACTGTAGAAGATCACAACGTTGTAGGCGGTCTCGGCTCAGCTGTAGCTGAAGTAGTTGTTGAGTCCGGCAAGGGCTGTGCATTCAAGAAGCTCGGTGTTCAGGACAAGTTTGCTCCCATCGGTCTTCATGAAGACATTATGGCTGATCTCGGCATTGATGCTAACGGAATTATCGCTGCTGTACGTGAGGTTATGAAGGCAGACTTCGAGCTTGACGACGACTGGGACGATGAGGTTTAATTAAGAAAGGGTTGAATAAAATGGCATCTGAAGCTATTTATACAAATAAAGTATTTCTTTGCGGTGCTCTTCCTCTTCTTAAAAACATAGTTGCCGACATTCCTTCCTTAAAGTCAAAGTTTAAGAAGGTTCACTGTGTGTATCAGGTAAGCTGTCTTGATCCCGAAGCACCCGACGGAAAGTGGGCTACACACTTCGTTGTCAACGGCGACGAATGGCTTGTGCATGCAGATAAGGTCGCTCACAGAGTAGGAAAGCAGAAGTACGTTGAACTTGAATTCAAGAGCGTTGAAGCTATGAACGCTTTCTTCAAGGGAAAGATTGGTCCCGCAACACTTCCCAAAATGAAGGGTGTTAACTTCATCTATGAATTCGGCGTGTTTATGATGGCTCTTCTTAAAATGGCTGACCTTTTAGGTCTTGAAACACCTCCCGAAGACGAAGAAACAAAGAGACTTCTTGTTAAGTGCTATTTCTATCTTCTCTCTGTGGGTATTTCCACTCTCAACAAGCTCGGTCACGAAAAGATTCACGACTGGACCTTAAAGAGCCCCGACAGAGTTTATGCCTGGAAGGTTGACGGCGAAGACAGTGTTTCCGCATACATCCGTATCAAGGCAGGTAAGTCCAAGGCAGGTAAGGGCGAATATAGGAGAGCAATGCCTTTCTTTACAATGCGCTTTGACTCCCTTGATTCCGCACTTGGTATTCTTATGTCCATTGATGATATGCTTGAATCCGTAATAGGCGGTAAGCTTATAATGGAAGGTGCTCCCGAATTCGGTGCACAGATAGGCGAATATATGCTTCTTGTAGGTGCACTCGCAAAATAATATTATGATTTTTGCCGCCGATCGGCTATATAACGGTCGGCGGTATGTGATGTTTATGAAAGAAATTAAAACTAACAAAAAAAGCTTCTGGCTGAAGCTTGATAATGCGGCAAAAATTTTCCCCGGACAGAATTCAAATACCTGGTCAAGCTCCTTCCGTATATGTTATGAAATGAAGGAAAAGGTTGATCCTGAGCTTCTGCAAAAGGCTCTTATTGATATTATGCCGCGTTTTTCCTGCTATGACGTAAGAATACGTTATGGCTTTTTCTGGTTTTATCTTGAAAAAAATAATAACGCTCCCGCGGTACGTCCCGATATAAAGAATCCTCTTTACAGAGTAAAGTTCAATGAAAACAGAAAATTTCTTTTTAAGGTGTTTTATCACGGCAATCGTATTTCCGTTGATATGTATCACGTGTTAAGTGACGGACACGGCGGTGCTATTCTGCTGTCTACGCTTGTTGCTCAGTATCTCAGGCTCAAGGGTTATGATATTCCGAATGGCGGCTTTGTTTTTGATATCAATGAAAAAAACAGCTCTGCTGAGCTTGAGGATTCTTTTGTTAAAAATGCAACCTCTAAAGCAAAGTATAAAAGGGCTGATAAATTCTGCTATCACGCAAAAGGAACAAGAATGCCCTGGCATACAGCGAACTATACTACAGGAATCATTCCTTTTGATGATTTGCATGCACTTGCAAAGGCGAAGGGCGTTACCGTAACCGAATTTCTCTGTGCGGTTATGCTTGATGTTTTAATAAAAAAGCAGGCAAGGGAAGAAAGAAAGCAGAAAGAAGTCTGCATTCAGGTGCCCATTGATCTCAGAAAAACCTTCGGTTCCGAAACTCTCCGTAATTTCTCTATATGTTTAAGGGTCAAGGTTGATCCGAATAAGGGAGAATACAGCTTTGATGAGCTTCTTGAGCAAACAAAGTATCAGCTGAAACTTCAGCGAAACAAAAAAGAACTGAATATGATGATAACCGCAAATATGGGAATAGAAAGAAATATGCTCGTAAGAGCACTTCCTCTTGTTATAAAGAATCTCGGGGTTGGTGTTTCTTTTGCGATAACTGCCGAGCAGACAAATTCCTGTCTGCTTACAAATCTCGGCCCGGTTACGATTCCCGAAGAAATGCGTAAACATACAGAAAAATTTATCATTATACCGCCTCCCGGCAAGGTTAATGCCGCAAGGATGGGTATTGCAACGCTTAATAATAATCTTTGTATCACATTCGCAAATTCTTATGTTGAAAGCGATGTCGAAAGAGAATTTTTTACCCGTTTTGTTAAAATGGGACTTCACGTAAAAATTGAAAGCAACAGAGAATAAGAAGGGAGTTTTAATGTGTCGTATTGTGTTAACTGCGGAGTAGAGCTTGATAAAAGTGCAAAGAAATGCGCTCTTTGTTCCACTCCCGTAATAAATCCCAATGAAAAAGCGGAGGAGGCGGTTGCCGAAAAGCCTTTTTCCGAAAATCTTCAGCTCCCGAAAAGCATAAAGAAAGAATTTATAGCGTTTGTTATTTCTGTTATAATGCTGATTCCGAATATTGTTATGCTGTTCCTTAATATTTTCTTCATAAGACAGGGCTTCTGGGCAGTTTACGTCGGGGCTTCAAGTCTTCTTTTGTGGGTGCTTTTTGTTTTTCCGTTTTTTACGAAAAAAAGCCGTCCGTACTTAATGTGGGCATTTGATACTGTTGCCGTGGGATGCTTTTTCTTTACGGTTTATGTCCTGCACGGTGTCGTTCCTGCCGTTACGAAAAGCACTCTCAGTATAATTGCTCTGCTTTCCGTTTCCGTTCTGATTCTTATACTCTGGAGCAGGCAAAGAAAACACCACTGGACGGCAAATCTTATTATTTTTCTTGTTGAAACGACAGCCGTTTCATTTTTCTCCGGTCTGTTAACCGCATATTTTACAGGAAATTACAACTTCTTTGTTGTTGGTATCGTAATTGCTGTGTGCACTCTTGTTATGACCGCATTTTTCATCTACTGTAACAGAAGTAAGCACATCAGAAACTGGCTGAATAAGGCATTTTATCTGTAAATACAAAAATTATTTACATTTTTGTGCATATTATTTTAACTTTACCTATTGATTATCGGTCGTTTGTCGTATATTATATAATAAGTCGCTTTTTAGGAGGATTTATAATGAACAGCATTAAAAAAGCATTGGCAGTAATACTCGCATTTGCTGCCGTACTTTCTTTCAGCGGATGCTTAAAATATACCAGCAATATTCTTGAGGTTACAACAAGACCCAATGCGGGAGGTAACAACGAAGTAAATACAACTGTTATTTACATTACTGATCCCAATGTGACAACAAGACCTGTTGAAGTGCAGACAACACTGCCCATTTTCAATGAAATTACGACTGCACCCGTGCAGCAGGAGATTACTACCGCCCCCGTACAGCAGGAGGTTACAACTCAGCCTGCTGTAAAGGATCCCTCAAGCTGGACTACTGCTGAGATTCTTAAGTTTACTACAGATGCGGTTACAAAGACAAAGGCATATACAAATCAGATTACGGTTGACCATGAGGAGGCTTTTGATGTTCGTGTTACAAAGGCTCCCGGCGGAAAGCTTATTATGGATGCTGCTGACGGTATTATCGCAAGTGTTGCTAAGCCCTCTCAGGAGGTGCTTACCTTCACAAACGGAAGGACAACCAATGCAGAAGGTGAAAACGTACCGCTTCTTCTTCCTAAGCGCGGAGCCTTTACACTTACCGCTGACGGTATTGCAACTGCATACGCAAAGAAAAGCGGAAATGACACAATTGTGCACATTCAGCTTATAAAAGAGGTCGGTACTCTTACAAACCATCCCAAGCATAACGCAGCAAGTGTAGGCTTCCTTGATGCTTCTGACGTTGATCTCGGTACAATTACACTTAATTACCTTGACATTACTTACACCGGCTCAACGATGGATTTTGTTATTAATTCTGACGGCTACGTAACATCTGTTGCTTACAAAATTCCCATTCATATTGCTGTTGAAGCAAAGCTTTTCGGTATGACGGCAGCAGGTGAATGCGAAGGCTCACAGAGCGAAACCTGGAAGCTTAACTGGTGATTTAAAACTCCCGATTCTGTCGGGAGTTTTTTTTCTTGATTCCGGAAGAAAAAACTGTTAAAATTAATACGGTGATAAATATGCTTAAAATTGAAAATCTTACAAAAAAATATGGCGAAAAAAAGGCTGTGGATAATCTCTCACTGCATATAGAAAAGGGCGAGATATACGGCTTTATAGGTCATAACGGAGCAGGAAAGACAACGACCATTAAATCCTGCTGCGGAATTCTTTCCTTTGATGAGGGAGAAATTTTTATTGACGGAATTTCCGTTAAGGCGAATCCTGTTGAGTGTAAAAGAATGCTTGCTTATATTCCTGATAATCCGGAGCTCTATGATTTTATGACGGGGATTCAATTTCTGAATTTTGTTGCTGATGTTTTCGGTGTAAGCGCTTCAGACAGACAAGAAAAAATCAGAAAATATGCAGACCTTTTCGGGTTAACTTCAGACCTTTCACTGCAGATTAAATCCTATTCCCACGGAATGAAACAGAAGCTTGCCGTAATTTCTGCGCTTATTCACTCTCCGAAGCTTGTTATTATGGATGAGCCCTTTGTGGGGCTTGATCCCAAGGCGGCACACATTTTGAAAGGAATGATGCGCGATATCTGTAACGCGGGCGGTGCCATTTTCTTTTCAACTCACGTGCTTGAGGTTGCCGAAAAGCTCTGTGACAAGGTTGCAATTATAAAGGATGGAAAGCTTATACTGAGCGGAAAAACCGAAGAGGTAAGGGGAGAGGCTTCTCTGGAAGAAATTTTCCTTGAATTGGGTGAAAACGATGCTTAAAGCTTTATTGAAAAAACAGCTGCTTGAATTTTTCTCCGGTTTTACGGTAAAGGGAAAGGACGGCAAAAGCAGGGGAGCAGGTGCAAAAGCGGGTGCGGTAGTGCTGATGCTTTTTGTGGGGCTTACGTTTATCGGAATGTTTTTCTCCTTTGCCTTTATGATGGCTCCCGTTATAGAAAGCGGTAACGGAGCGCTTTATCTTTCCGTGTTCGGAATACTTTCAGTTCTTATGGGGCTTATGGGAAGTGTTTTCCTGACATACAATACCCTGTATGAAGCAAAAGACAACGATATGCTTCTGGCTATGCCGATCCTGCCGTCAATGATTCTTTTTGCAAGAATAGCAGGACTATATATTACAACTCTCGGCTTTGAGCTTCTTGTTCTTCTTCCGTCGGCTGCCGTGTATTTTATGACTGCGGGATTTTCTGCACTTAGTCTTATTCTTTATTTGCCGTGTGTACTGATTCTTCCGCTTTTTTCACTTGCGCTTTCTCTGGTTCTCGGCTTTTTTATTGCTCTGTTTTCTTCAAAAATCAGAAATAAAAGCTTTATTACTGTTGCTTTTTCTCTTGTGTTTTTCGGTGTTTATTATTTTTCGATGATGAAAATCACCGATATTATAAATATTCTTATATATCAGTCGGATGCAGTAACGCTGTTTATAAAGAAATGGCTTTATCCCTTCTATCTTTTAGGTAAGGGAATTTACGGTGATATTCTTTCTTTTGTAATATTTACTGTTATTACGCTTGCTGTTTTCGGTACGGTTTATTTTGTTCTTTCAAGGACGTTTCTTAAGCTTGCAACGGTAAACAAAGGGCAGAAAAAGATCAGATATAAAGAAAAAAGGGCAAAACAGGCTTCTTGCAGGCTTGCCTGCTTCAAAAAAGAGCTTTTGTATTTAAAAAATACTCCGGTTTATATACTAAACAGCTCATTCGGCTCTTTGATGCTTCTTGTTGTTGCTGTAATATTTGCAATAAAAAAAGATGCTCTTCTTCCTATTATGGCTCAGAACGGCTTTCCGGTATTCAGTCTTCCTCTTATAATAGGAATAGGGCTGTGTCTTGCTGCGGCAAGTAACAATCTCAGCTCCGTGTCGGTTTCTCTTGAAGGCAGAAAGATATATCTGCTTCATTCCTTGCCTTGCGAGGCTAAGGACGTTTTCTTCGGGAAAATAATGCTTCATACTGTGATTACGGGAATTCCTCTTGCTGTCGGAATCATAATTGTAAGCATCAGTCTTGGAACGGATATTTTTACTGCGGTGCTTCTGACGGTGTTCAGTGTGCTGTTTACCTTTGTTCTTGCGGAAACGGGGCTTGTGATAAATCTTCTTTTTCCGAAAATGGAATGGACAAATGAAACAGCTCCCGTGAAGCAGAGCCTTTCATCTCTTCTCGGAATTTTTTCAGGCTTTGCATACGGACTTGTGATGATGTTTTCCGCAATCATTACTGCAGGATTTTTGCCTATGCAGATATTTCTTCTGATTGCCGTCGGGGTGTTTGCTCTTCTTGCCGCACTTCTTGCGAGCTGGCTGAAGGTGAAGGGCAGTAAAAAATTTGCTGAATTGTAAAATATAAATCCTATTTTCAATTGACATAATACTTTTATTATGATATAATTTGTCCGATTTTTGTGTTTCGGCATAATAATGATATTTTTGTCGGAATAATACACTGAAAGGAAATATAAAAATGTTTTCAATTGCTGAGATGTTTGGTCATTTTGCTGAGTTTGACTGGCGAATGATTGTAATGTGGATTATCGGCGGAACTCTTATCTTTCTTGCAATAAAGAAGGAAATGGAGCCCACACTTCTTCTTCCTATGGGCTTCGGTGCAATTATGGTAAACCTTCCTATTTC
>JAZOWG010000176.1:0-7398 GCA_045659105.1 Acutalibacteraceae bacterium | reverse complement strand
CGGTCACTCAAGGCTTGGAAAAACAGCCCTTGTTGCAGGTGCCTTCGACCACCGCTTCCGCTTTGTCCATTCAAATGATTCGGGCTGCTCGGGAGCTTCAATTGCAAGAGGTAATACGGGTGAAACCGTGTCCGACATCTGCCGAGTTTTCCCCTATTGGTTCTGCGAAAGCTACAAAAAATATCCCGGAAATGAAGAAAATATGCCCTTTGACCAGCATTTCCTGTTGGCTCTTATTGCCCCCAATTACGTGACGGTGGGCTCAGCCTCTGAGGATGACTGGGCAGACCCCACTGGAGAGCAGCTCTCCTGCTTTGCCGCATCCCCTGCTTTTGAAAAAGAGGGCATGAAGGGCTTTATCTGCGACAGAAAAGCCGAAGTCGGAGATTGCTTTTTCGAGGGCAGTATAGGTTATTTTCTGAGAAAGGGCAGACACTTCTTCTCCCGTGAGGACTGGCAGAAGGTTATGGCATTTATAAAATCCAAGTAATTTCTTAAAGGCTGAGAAAATCAGCCTTTTTTCTTTTGTTTTGCTCTTGCAATAAACATATAGTTAATATATAATATACTCTGTATAATTGTGAGAGAAAGATGTGTTATATATGGCATACGAAAACGGCAAAAGAGATTTCGGAAAAAGAGATAATTTCAAGAGTGACAGAGACAGAAAGCCCCTGAGAGATAATGATGAGAGACCTAAGAAATCCTTCAGGGATAAGGATAACGATAATGACAGAGAGGACGGCTTCAGAGCAGAGCCCAGAACTGACCTTGTTATCGGCAGAAATGCGGTAAAGGAGGCGCTGAAGGCAGGCAGACCCGCAGACTCCCTTCTTGTGCAGAGAGGTGAGCTTTCGGGCAGCATCCGTCCCATAATAGCAGAATGTAAGGAAAAGGGAATTATCGTAAAAGAGGTTGACAGCAAAAAGCTTGACTTTATGTGCGGACACGCTCACCATCAGGGTGTTATTATGGTTGCCGCCGCCCACGAATATTCAACCGTTGAGGATATTCTCAAAAAAGCTGAGGAAAAGAACGAGGCTCCCTTTATAGTTATCTGTGACGGTCTTGAGGACCCCCACAACCTCGGAGCCATAATAAGAACCGCAGATGCCGCAGGTGCACACGGTGTTATAATCCCCGAGAGAAGAAGCGTAAGCCTTTCCGGTATAGTGGGCAAAACCTCTGCAGGTGCACTTGAATATGTGCCCGTTGCAAGAGTAAAAAATATCACAAACACAATAAAGGACCTTAAGGAAAAGGGTATCTGGGTCTACTGTGCCGATATGGACGGCACACCCTACAGGAAGGCGGATCTTTCGGGTGCTATAGCACTTGTTGTAGGCGGTGAGGGCTCAGGAGTCAGCAGACTTGTAAAGGAAAACTGTGACGGGGTGCTTTCAATCCCCATGAAGGGCAACGTAAACTCTCTTAACGCTTCCGTTGCCGCCGCGGTGCTTATTTTCGAAGCATCGCTTACACGATAAACTTAAAAAGGGAAAGATGAGAAAATATGAGCGAATACAACAAATTCCTTAAAATGTTCAATAAGCAGTCCGAGAACGAGGATGCTTCCCTTTCCGAAAGAGAGGATATAATTCCCGTAAGAAGCGCTCCCGCCGAGACCGTCTCCGCAGAAAAGCCGGCAGAAGAGGCAGAAATAACCGAAGAAAAAACCGAAGCTGCCGAAGCCTCCGATGAAATTCCCGTATCCCGCGGCAATACAACGGACAGCATTCCCGGACACCGTTTCATAAAGAAAAACGATGCCCAGTTTATTTCCGTAAAGGGCTCTTCCGATAAGGACATTCCCACGGCTGCAACAAAGTATACCGACAGACTTCTGCCCGGCATCCCCGAAAAAAAGCCCGTCCTTGACGATACACTGAAAACAAATACATATTCCGATAATCACGCTCCGAAGGACGGAGAAAGAAAGATTATTCCCGTCGGTGATGAGGAAAAGGATGCCGCAAGAAAAACAGCATCCGAAAAGGCTACTCCCGCCGCAACCGCAGAGTCACAGACAAGAATCATCCCCTCTCTTGTAAAAAAAGAGGAGGAAGAGGATCTTGAGCCCAAGGTTATCCTTGAAAAAATCCCCGAAAGCGTCGCCTCAGACGAAACAAAGCCTCTTCAGGAGAAGGGTAAGCTTTTAAGGGAAATTGCAAAAACAAGCGACGGAAATCTTCCCGATGACGACCAGCTTACAATGGAGGGCTTCAGGGAAGAGGATAACGAAAGTCTTCCCGACATTACCTCTGACGACGAGGCTCTCAGAGAGGAGCTTTCAAGAGTAAGGGAAAAGAGAATAAACAGCTTCCGCTTCTGGACAAAGGCTCGGACAGAAACAGGCGAAAGCCGGGATAAGAGCTTTTCGCCCTCACGGGAAGAAGTGCCGTTACCTGATTTTCTTCTTAAAATCCGTGAAAAATTCGCACATCTTGATACCGATTTCACTCCCGTGGGAGAGGAGGAATATCAGGACCCCTCAAGAAGAAAGGAAATCTTCTCTCGGCTTATCGAGGCAAGAAAAAATACCATCATCAAGGCTTTCGTTGCAGGCTTAATCGGTGTTATTCTTCTGATAATTAATCTTGCCGCAAGCCTTTCAGCCGAAATGAACAACGGCTTTTTCACTCTCTTCGGCGGCTCAGCCGTGGCTTACAACATCGTAAACCTTGTATGTCTCCTCGCATCGGGCGTTATAGTAAAGGACGAGCTGAAAAAGGGTATTTTCTCAATTCTTAAAATAAGACCCAAGACCGACAGCGCCCTTCTTATTATGTATCTCGGCGCTCTCGCACAGAATATTGCATCCTTCTTCACTCAGCTTAAAACCGAAAGTGAATACCACCTTCTTACGGGTGCGGTTATAATACTCTCCGCTTCGGTGCTGGCGGCAAAATCCTTCTATCTTGACAGCACAAGACATTGCTTCAAGGCAGTGGGCACCACCAGCGACAAATGCTACTTAAGAAAAATCTCCGATGAGGCTCTTATTTCTCAGCTTCTCAGAGAAAAGAACACAACCGAAACAAACGTTGTTTATACAGGCAAAACAAGATTTATTTCAAATTTCCTGAAAAGAAGCGCATCCGCTGCTTTTGCAGGTCAGGTTTCCTCAAGAGTCGTTGTGATTTCTGCCGTGGCATCCGCTATTGCAGGCTTAATCGGACTTGTTATCACAAAGAGTCCCGTTTATGCTCTCGGATGCTTTACGCTTACCTCGGCATTCTCCTTCCCCATAAGCTGTCTTATTTTTACGGGCTTCGCCCTTTCGGCAGAGAACAACGCTCTTTCCGTAAAATCCTCCTTTGTGGGAAGCTATAACGACGCTTACAGCTTCTACTGTATTGACGATATTATCTTAAAGGGAGAGGACATCTTCTCTGCAGAGGTTGTTTCCTCATCCTGCAATAAAAACGTTGCCCCCGGTCAGGCAGAGTTCTGTGCCGCAGTTCTCTCCGACAAGGCAGGCGGTATTCTCGGAAAAGCATTTTCCGTATATTCGGGCGGTCTTGAGGACAGATATCCCGAGGTTGAGGGCTTAAGCATTGAAGACAAGCTCGGTCTTTCAGCGTGGATAAGCGACTGCAGAGTGCTTCTCGGCACAAAGCAGCTCCTCATAAACCACAATGTTGAGCTTCCCGAGGAAAACACCGTACCCTTCGTGCTTGAAGAGGACACAAAGCCTCTTTTCCTTGCAATCGAAGGACATTTTGCGGCTGTTTTCACAGTTAAATATTCCTGCCACACCGGAGCTGCAAAGAGCCTGCGCTCTCTTGCATCCAACGGAGCAAACATACTTGTAAGTATTCTTGACCCCAATATCACCGAGGAATTCGGCGAGGATATTCTCGGTCTTCCCCGTGAATCCCTTCGCATTATGAAGAAGGATGCAAACGAGGACTTTATAAAGAACAAGAATACGGTAACCGATTCCGAGGATACAGGTATTGTATTCTCAGACTCCTTCGAAGCCTTCTCACGCACAATTGAAGGTGCGGTGAAGCTCGAAAAATTCAGACGTATTTCAAAGACCCTCTGCGAGGCGGCAAGCTTAGCCGGTATACTTTTAGGTCTTCTTCTCACGGCAACGGACGCACTTTCACTTATGTGCGGCTGGCCCGTAATATTCCTTCAGGTATGCATGGTGCTTTTAAGCTTTGCGGTAACTCCCCTTATGGCGGCAAGTGCGGTAAAGAAGAGAATCGTTCTTCCCGAAAAGCTTGCAGGTCAGCTTAAAATAAATACCTCCTCAGACGATAAGGAGCTTTTCGATATGTACGGCGAAAAGAATGAGCCTGAAGAGGAAATCGAAGAAGCCGAAGAAGCTGCAGAAGAAAATGAAACGGCAGACGACACCGCAGAGGATTTCTCCGAGGATGATATTTTCGGTGAAGAGAACGAATCTGTCAGAAAAAAGAAAGCTGCAGGCAGAATCAAAAAAATACTCAGTGCCGTAACGGAAAAGACAGAGGAAAGCACCTCTGACGAAACCGAGGGCGAACAGTTGATAATGCAGGGTGCACCCTACACCGAGCCTCCCGAGGTAATTGATTTTTCTAAAATCAAGCCTGAAGAGGAAGAATCTCAGGAAGAGGGTCCCGTTTCAATAACAGACGATATTCTGGACCTTTTCGCGGATGACGGGGCAGAAAAGCCCGTTACACGCAAGGCTCCTAAAAAATCAAGCTTCTTTGACAGATTTTCCTCTGCGGAAAACGAAGAAAGCAAAGAGGCTTCCCCCGAAAAGGGAAAGAAAGCAAATAAATTCTCCCTTTTCACTCACGAGGAAAAAATGGCTCCCCCGCCAAGATATGATCTCAGCAAAAAAGACGAGGAGGAAGATGATCCGCTGAAGGCGACCTTCACACCGCCCGAAACAGACGGCGCCTCCACTCTTTACAAGGACGATTTCTTCTCATCCTTTGATACGGAAGAGGACGATAAGGCCTTTGCCGACATCAGAAGACAGCGCGAGGAAGCTCAGAACGGGGGTGCTGACGAGTTCGATTTCTGGACAACAAAGAAAGAATAAGCGGTTTCCCGTTTTAACGAATTAAATATTCAAGCTTTAATATAAAAGGAGTGCCTTTTAATGAACGTCAAATCAAACGGCAAGCTTGACGTAAAGAGAACCATACTTACAGGCTTCGGTTTCCTTGCAACGTCAATCGCCTGGGCTATTTATGACCCTTATATCACAAAGATTCTCAACAAAATTCTTTCCGAGAGCGAATTCATCACAAATCTCAGCAACGCTCTTGCAGGTGCAATTCCGTGGATCGGCAAATTTGCCGAGGCTCAGGGACAAAGCACAATTTCCGCAACAGGCGGCTTCTCTCTCGTTCCTCTTTTCATCGGTATTATAATGACCTTCGATAACATCTTCGGTGTTATCTTCCAGCCTACCTTCGGTAAGCTTTCCGACAACTGCCATTCAAAGCTCGGTAAGCGCCGTCCCTTTATCGTAAGCTGTGCTCCCATTTCTGCTGTGCTTTTCGCACTTATCCCCATTGTTGCTCTCAATACATCGGGCAGCCTTCAGCTTCCTCTTACAATGATAACGGTTATCCTCTTCGTTTTCTCAATGTCCTTATGGAGAGCTCCCGTTGTTGCACTTATGCCCGACCTTACTCCTCCCCACCTTCGCTCCGAGGGTAACGCAGTCATCAACCTTATGGGCGGTGTCGGCTCAGCAGTAGGTATGGTTGCAGGTACTATAGGTATCGCACTCTGCACTCTCTTTGCAGGCTACAGCAAGGCTGAAATCACGGCAGACGAAACAGTTTCCTTCCCCTACGTTTTCCTTGTAGGTGCTCTTGTTATGATTGTCGGAATGCTCGTTCTCCTTTTCTTCGTCAAGGAAGAGGACACAAGCATCAGACTTAAGGGTGAAATGAATCAGTACGCCGACAGCAAGGCTCTCAGAAAGGCTCAGAAGGAAGAAGCAAAGAAAAAGAAGGCTGAGCTTAAGGCAATAAAGCTTTCAAAGGGTGAAAGAAAGAGCCTTATCTTTATGCTCGGTACTCTTTTCTTCCTGTTCTGCGCATCAAACGCTATTACGACCTTCTTCTCGCTGTTTGCTCAGGAAATCCTCCATATGATTACCTCGGAAGCGACCTTCATTATGCTTATCTTCGCAGTATGCTCCGGTGCCGCCGCAATTCCTGCCGGCAAGATGGGCAAGAAGATGGGCAGAAAGAAGACAATTATGGCAGGTCTTGCAGTTTTCCTTGCAGCCTTCATCGTTTTCTTCGGCGTATTCGTAGGTATGCTCGGCAGCAAGAGCCTTTCAATCAACAACTACGTTACCGTAAACAATGCATATATTGCAATTGACGAAAACATAAATGCATATAACGCTGAAGTAAGCGCAGCTGCTCAGGACGAGGGCAGAGCACTTGCCGATGAAGAGGTTCTCAGCATTGAAGGCTTCCTCAGCTACAAGGCAAATGAAGAAATGTCCGACGCCGTAAAGGGCTATTATGAGGACTATGAAGCAAAGCTCACCGCTTCTCTCGGTGACGGCATCTACAACGAAATTGTTGCAGTTGCAAACGACGTTCTCTCTACGGGAACAGAGGATTTCGTAACCGCTCTTTCCGCTATTGTTGAGACTGTTGATTCCGTAACCGGCATCCTCAGAATTCTCATTTATCCCGTGCTTATCCTCGGCGGTGCCGCTAATATGTTCATCACCGTTAACACCCTTCCCCTTGTTCTTGAAATCGGCGGTGTTGAAAAGGTCGGTACCTTCACGGGCTACTACTACACAGCAACCTTCTCTGCTCAGATTGCATCCCCCATTCTCTACGGCTTCATAAGAATGTTCGCAGGAACATATATGTCGCTGTTCTACTACAGCCCCGTAATGTTCGCCCTTGCAGTTCTTCTTATTGCGTTCGTTAAGCACGGCGAAGCAATCCCCGATGAAATGATAAAAAAAGCTGAAGAAGAAAACGACTAAACAATTAAAAATGCAGGGCATCAACAGAATGTCCTGCATTTTTTGTCGGAAGTCGGAGAACAGAGTACGGTAGGGGCGGGGTTTCCCCGCCCGTCATATAACTTTTGTAACTTTCGTTTGTAAAAAAATTACAACCTTTTTGAACGGGCGGGGCAACCCCGCCCCTACGATACACAAGGCAAATTTCATAAACAAATTATTATTTGCAAAAAAATTAAAATACCTATTGACAATACAGAAGAACATGTGTATAATACCACTTGTTCCGAAAAATGCGGATGTAGCTCATCTGGTAGAGCGCCACCTTGCCAAGGTGGAGGTAGCGAGTTCGAGCCTCGTCATCCGCTCCAAAAAATAAAGGACTTGCTTTGCAAGTCTTTTATTTTTTGGAAACTAAGGGTGCCTTGCGGCCCGTGAAGCAC
>JAZOWG010000175.1:0-5152 GCA_045659105.1 Acutalibacteraceae bacterium | reverse complement strand
CAAGGCGGAGCATTCCTGGGACTGCCCCTGCCACGGCTCAAGATTTACTGCAAGCGGTGAACTTATAGACAACCCCGCAACGGACGACTTGGGAAAGACACGCACAAATTCCCGTCTTTGACGCACGGGATAATATTAGGGGAATGTGCCGCGGAAAAAGACGGATAAAAGAATTAACGTATAATCCACACCGTAAATTATAAGGTGCTTGTTTTTTATCGCTTCGCAGTACCATTGTACAGCTTGCCAGCGATAAAAAACACAAATACGGCAATTTCTGCGCCCTTTCCCGTGCTCTGACGTACTATGTGCAGACCTTGTTAAGTTAGTTTTATCCGACACAAAAGGGAGCAACATATATTTCCGTTAAATGCCCATATTCCGCACATCTGCACCGTTTCTTTGCGAAGAAACGGCGCACCTGCACAAAATATGAACATTTTCCGTCAAACGGGAAATAGTTCGTGGCAGTAAATTAATCTGAAATGTTACAACCCTCCGACTTCCGACCTCCGACCTTTCTTCGTAAAAATTCCCCTGCTCCGAAAAACAGAACAGGGGAGAAATTAATTAAGCTCAACAAGTCCCTGCTCGTACATTCTCTAAAGCAGATAGTTTTATTATGTATAGAATTTTCTAAAATGCACTTTGTTATATGCCACAGGGCAAAACACAGAAAATTTATTTTGCCGATAGCGGGACGCCAAGGTTGTCGTCCCCTACAGACTCAGACTATAGGGATTTTTAGCCGTAGAATAAAAATTTCTCAAAAATTGAAATTCCCTGTTGACTCTCACCCTAAGGTAAGGTTTATACTGACATCGTAAGGTACCTTATGATTTTTTTCAGGGAGATAATGCGATGAAAATAGGCGAATTTGCGAAAATGTGCGGAACAAAAATTTCCGTGCTCAGACACTACGACAAGGAAAAACTGCTTGTGCCCGAATACACGGATGCTTTTTCGGGCTACAGACACTATTCTTCCGGGCAGATTCTCATTTTCCACCGCATCACCGCCCTTAAAAATGCAGGCTTTACCCTGCAGGAAATAAGAGAGCTGATTTCATCTGAAAAAACAGCAGATGAAATTACATTGATTTTCGGAAAGAAAGAGGCTTATTTCCTTAATGCAATTAAAAATCTGAAGGAGGCAAGACTTATGATGACAAAGCTCAATATAATTTTTGAAGACGGCAGGGCAATTATACAGGTTTCCCCTGACAGTGACACCTTTGAAATCTGTTCCATAGCCGAAGCACAGCTGAAATCTGCTGATTATCAGCGTGTTTCTCAGTATAAAAGAGAAGACGGAGAAATAAGCTGTGAGGTCATAAAGCTGGATAAGGAAATTGATCCGCCCGAAGAAAATTTACCCTTCATTAATGATGAAAAGGTTGTGGGTAAATGGGAAATTATAGGTATATATGCGGTAAGAGAGGACTTTTACGACAATCTTTTTCCTGTTAAAAATTTCTACGGCGAAGAACAGAAATATCTGTATTTTCTGCCCGACGGTGAAAGATACTGGGCTTTCAGCTGGACAAAGGGTTATCTCAATACCCCTTATAATAACGAATATGAGACAGAGACAATCGGTGAGGAGCTTTATATGTTCGTAAATCTCAAGGAGTACGAATATATGAAAGGCGGAAAGCCTTCATGCCTCGTGCTTAAAAAGGCTGACAGCAGAAGATATACCCCCGAAGAGCTTGCAAGAAAGGACGATATAAACAAGCCCTTTGTAAATGACGAAAGGGTTGTCGGACGTTGGATGTCTCATTCATTTTTAGGGTATCAGTGGGACAAAGCTGATTTTTCCACAGAACGTGAGCCCATAGAAGACCTCTATTTCAAGGAGCTTGAATTCTTCCCCGGGGGCGGTGCAAGATGCGTCTATGAGGATGCGGTTTTTGAGGGTGAAGATACAGTCACGTGGACAAAGAAGTATCTACTCAGAAAATGGAACCGGTCTGCCTGCGAATATGAAATAAGAAATATTGACGGCACAGATTATCTCATAATCGAATGGAAAAGCGGTGACTACCGCTTCGGCGGCTACGACACCAATTATTACGTCTTCACAAAAGCATAAAAAACTGGCACGGAGCCTGAACGGCTCTGTGCCTTTGCCTTATTCTGATGAATTTTGCCTTTACATTGCGGGGGAGACCCCTCCCCTACGATATAAAACCGGCACCCGTGCCTTTCGGGATGTTTTGTATTGATTTTATATATAATAACGGGCGGGAAAAACCCGCCCGTATCGCAGATGTATTAATTTTGTTTCTCCGAATTCCGAATTCCGAATTCCGAATTCAACTCCACAAGTCCCTGCTCGTACATTCTCTGAAGGGACATCATAATGCCGAATTTTGCGTGATACCAGGTAAGTCCGCCCTGGAAATAGATTGCGTAAGGCTCGTTCACGGGGCCGTCTGCGGAAAGCTCGATTGAAGAGCCCTGAACGAATGCGCCTGCAGCCATAACAACGTCACAGTTGTAGCCGGGAATGGGATAGGGGATGGGGGTTACGTAGCTGTCTACGGGAGCAGCCTTCTGTATGCCCTCTGCGAATGCCAGCATTCTTTCTCTTGAGCCTAAAAGCACCGACTGAATAATGTCGTGACGGCTCTCTTTAGAATCGGGGACACACTTGAAGCCGAGATTTTCATATATATTTGCGGCAAAAATTGCACCCTTGAGAGCGCCTGAAACAACCGTGGGGGAGAGGAAGAAGCCCTGATAGAAGTTTGTAAGAAGCGAAAGGCTTGCACCTACATCCTGACCGATTCCGGGAGCGGAAAGTCTGTAGTGGCAACGGTCAATACATTTCTTTGTGCCCGCAATATATCCGCCGATGGGAGCAAGACCGCCGCCGGGATTTTTTATAAGTGAGCCTACAATCATATCTGCACCCACGTCCGAGGGCTCCAGCTCTTCAACAAATTCGCCGTAGCAGTTGTCAACCATAACGGTAACATCGGGCTTAATCTCCTTGCAGAAGGCAATTAATTCACCTATTTGCTTTACAGAGAAGGAAGGACGCATCTGATAGCCCTTTGAACGCTGAATTGTAATAAGCTTTGTCTTTTCGTTTATTGCTTTTCTGATGTTTTCGTAGTCGAAGGTGCCGTCCTCTAAGAGGTCAACCTGTCTGTAGGAAACACCGTATTCCTTAAGTGAGCAGGAGGATTCTCTGATGCCGATAACCTCTTCAAGTGTATCGTAGGGCTTGCCCACGGGGGAGAGAAGCTCATCACCCGGGAGAAGATTTGCCGAAAGTGCAATTGCAAGTGCGTGTGTGCCGCAGGTGATATGGGGGCGCACTAAAGCCGCCTCGGTACGGAAAACGTCTGCGTATACCTTTTCGAGGGTGTCTCTTCCCATATCGTCGTGACCGTAGCCCGTTGTGCCTGCAAAGCACTGAGCGCTGACCCTGTTGTCCTGCATAGCCTTTAAGACCTTTGCCTGGTTGTATTCTGCAATTTCGTCAATTCTTGAAAAACGCTCCTCAAGATTTGCCAATATCCTTTCGGAATAGGAAAGCACAGCCTCGCTTATGCCCATTTCTTTATAAATTTCGTAGTTCATAGTTACCGCCTTTAAGCTTTTTAGGAAAACAGTATATCACAGATTCATATTTACTGCAATAGGCGTTGTGCCGAAACACAACGCCCGTAATGCTGTTAATTTATTTATATTGAGAGGTTATGCCGTAATATTCTTCGAGGCAAAGACCCGACTGAGCAATTTCCGTTGCGGTTTTTATACCTACATATCGCAGATGCCAGGGCTCAAAGCAGTACCCCGTAATATGGGATTTTCCCTCGGGATAGCGGATGATAAAGCCGTATTCGTGGCAATGCTCGGCAACCCACCTGCCCTCTTTGGTTCTTCCGAAGCTCTGTGTTATGGTGTTAAGGTCAACAGAAAGTCCCGTCTGGTGCTCCGAATGTCCCGGACGTGCGGAATAGGTATCGGCAAGTGCTCTGCCGTCACGGCTTACATAGCGGTTATATATGCTTTTCTGTGAGGAGTATGAGCGAAAGCCTGAGCTTATGTAAATATTAAGTCCCTTTTTTGCGGCAGCCTTCTGCATAACGGCGAAAGCCTCTTCACATTCGGGAAGAAGTTCCCCGGGATTGTAGTTTTCGGGAAGGGAATAGGTCTTGTTGGCAATAAGCACCCCGTCAACGTAGGTCTTGCCGTCAATAAGCTCTATGGCATAGCCTTTTTCGGTGTAGCCCGTAATTTCACCGCCCACAGTTCTTCCCTTTCTTCCGTTATTCAGTCCTATTGCAAGGCGAAGTGCCAGACGGGCATCCTCTGCCCCCACCGTACCGTCACAGTCAACGTCGGCAAGGAGCTTCATTTCGGCGGTCATCGGATCAACGCCCACGCTCAGACGCAGAATTTCACGGGCATCCTCAGCGGACACAATACCGTCACCGTTTATATCACCAAGAACGGCTGCATTTGCGGAAATGACACCGGAAAAAACCGTAAGGCTCACACTCACCGCACATAATAACGATAAAATTTTAAGTTTTGTGCGTTTCATTATCCGCACCGCCCTTCATAAAAGCTTCTTCTTATGTTAATTTTACATATTACTTGGAGAAAATGCAACAATTTTATAAATTATGACTAAACTGTAATTATATCAGTCTCTATTTTTCATATATTGCATACAAATATTACAAGTTGTAACAGTAGTAGTGTTCTGAAAAATGAGCCGCAAGAAAATTTATGAAAAAACCTGCAGTTTTTCTTGACAAAGGTTTTTTTTTGTGGTATAGTAATCGGGCAGTCGGATAACGGCAGCAAAATCTCTGCTTCGGGGTGTAGCGCAGTTGGGCGAAGTGGCTCACCGCTGCCGGTGGCAGATGAAGGTGAGACACTGAGGTGAGAAAATAAGGAGTGTCGGTCACGGCAGTGACCTGAGACGACTATATTTTCGAGGGAGAAGCGCCTGCTCATCTTTAGATACAAAGTTCAGCTTCAATATTTCTGCTTCGGGGTGTAGCGCAGTTGGTAGCGCGCCTGCTTTGGGAGCAGGATGTCGGGAGTTCGAGTCTCTTCACTCCGACCATTTATCCGGGAGTATAGCTCAGCTGGGAGAGCACCTGCCTTACAAGCAGGGGGTCACA
>JAZOWG010000174.1:0-4529 GCA_045659105.1 Acutalibacteraceae bacterium | reverse complement strand
GGCGGAAATAACTTCCTTACGGATAACATCATAGGACTTGCTTTCAGTAGCCTTGTAGGTAAGGATATGACAAAATTCGATGAAATTGCAGCTCTTTACTATGAAGACCTCTGTGCCATTATGGACATAATCAATGAGCTGAATCCCGATGCGGTTGTGCTTTTACAGACAATCTACAATCCTCAGAAGGGTGCCGCAGGTGTGGTTTATCTTGAGGGCGGAATCCGTCTTAACGATATGATGAGAAAATATGACACAGAGCATCCCGGTGAAATCGTTATTGTTGAGGTAGCGGAAGCTCTTAACGGAGACAGCGAAAACTTTGCAGACGATATGATTCATCCAAGCAAAAAGGGTAACGAGAAAATTGCCGTGGTAATACTCGATAAGCTTTTCGAAATGGGACTCGGCACTGCAACTGAGCCCGTAATTTCTACCCCCGGGCTTGATTTTAAGATGCCCATATCCTTTGCGTTTATAATTAACGTGATTTGCGAGTTATTTGCGTTATTCAGCAATCTCATAAATCCTCTTAAGTAAAAAAATTCAGGCAGGCACCGAAAAACGGTACCTGCCATATTTTTATATCAGCATCACGGGGCAAAGTATATTTCCCTTCTCCGCCCGCAGTTCAATTAAAAGCTCCGTAAGTTAACAATCTGCCCCGTAGCTCAGAATTCAATATCTGCCACAACGGGATAGTGGTCCGAGGGAACATCACCGAGATATTCGCTTCTGTCAACACGCAATTCCTTTACCTTTACGTCACCCTTTACGAAAACGTAGTCGATAACCGAGCGGTATTTTTCCTCACCAAGCCAAGCGTGGAAGGTAATATCCTTGTCAGTTATCTCAGCAACGTCTCTTGCGTCAACGAAGCCTCCGTCCTTTACAGCCTTGCAGGGAGCAGACTCGGGAGTTACGTTGAAGTCACCCGTAAACACGGCGGGACAGTCGGTGCAGATTTCATTTGCCTTTATTGCTACAAGCTCTGCTCCCTTCTGCATGGCAATTTCTCCTCTGTGGTCAAGGTGAGTGTTGAAATGGCAGAATTTCTTGCCCGTCTCTTTCTCGGTGAGCATTACATAAGAGCAGATTCTGATGCAGGCGGCATCCCAGCCGTAGCCCGGCACGTCGGGAGTTTCGGAAAGCCAGAAATTACCCTTTTCACCGGGAATAAACTTATCCTTTTTATAGAAAACTGCGGAAAATTCGCCCTCTTCCTTGCCGTCGTCTCTGCCCACACCGACAAAATCGTATTCGGGGAGCTTTTCCTTAAGTGCGTTCATCCAGCCAATGTGCGCCTCCTGAACGCCTAAGGAATCGGGATCGGCTGCCTTTATGGCGGCAACAACACGGGGAATACGGTTTTCCCATTCTCTGCCGTCGTGACCTGCACAAAGCACATTAAAGCTCATAATTTTCATATGTACACACTCCTTTTTCTATCTTGATTTTAATTTAACACAGAGCATTTATTTATTCAATCGGTTTTTTATAAAAAGTGTGGAAAATGGAAAAAATATGTGCTATTATAAATCTAATGAAAACAAAAGGAGATTTTGTTATGGAGCTTTCACTTATTCTTATTACCTGTACCATACTTCTCGGTCTTCTGAGCCTTACGGGATTTTTGTTTTTAAGAGTTAAAAAGACTGATGTCAAATCTCTTATGCTGAAATCCGTTACAAGCGTTATGTTTATTCTGACGGGTGTTTTTCTCACAATTGCAAAGCCCTCACTTTATTCTGCGCTTATCGTCGGCGGACTTGTTTGCGGAATACTGGGTGACATCTGGCTCGATATGAAGTTTATGTACCGTCAGGATGAGGACTTCCTTACAAAGGCAGGCTTCACCTCATTCACATTCGGACATTTCTTCTACATTGCGGCTATTATTGCGGGAGCTACTCAGTTCAAGGCAATTTCGATTCCCATGTCGCTTGTGGTCGGTGTTATTGCAGGCCTTGTAATTTACTTCGGTGAAAAGCTTATGAAGCTTAAATACCACGGCAATTATAAGATTATCTCAACACTTTACGGCGGACTTCTTTTCTTTGTGACGGCAATGTCCTTTAACTGTGCCTTTCTTGCAGGAGTCAAAGATAATCTTCACCTTATCACTTTCTTCGTCGGCGGTGTGTTCTTTATTATTTCCGACATCATTCTTTCGGGCACATACTTCGGCGAGGGCAAGAACAGACCCGTTGACATTATCACAAATCACGTAACATACTATATTGCACAGTTTGTAATTGCAAGCTCAATACTCTTTATGTAAAGGAAAAAAATTATGAGAAGACAGCAGCAGCTCGACTTTTCGGGCATAAAAACCTTTTCTGCAAATGACAGAATTAATCTTGTAACCATTGAAAAGCTTATGACTCCCGGAGTGACACCTCACGACGAATTTGTTCACGAGGGCTTCGATGAGCTCGTTGAAAGAATAATAACTGCACGTAAAAACGGCAGACCCGTTATATGGAGTATGGGTGCACACGTTATAAAGAACCATCTTTCAAGATACATAATTGAGCTTATGAAGATGGGCATTATCACTCACATTGCCGCAAACGGCGCCACAAGCATACACGACTTTGAGCTGTGCTATCTCGGAGGTACCTCAGAGGACGTTCCCACGGCTATAGAGGACGGCTCCTTCGGTATGTGGGAGGAGACGGGTGCGTGGATGAATGAGGCAATAAATCAGGGGGCAGAGCTTAACATCGGCTATGGCGAGGCACTCGGCAAATACATTGACGAAAATCCCGAAAAATTCCCCAACCGCGAGGACTGTATTCTGTGGCAGGCTTATAAGCTTGATATCCCCACAACATATCATATTGCCCTCGGCACGGACATAATTCATCAGCACCCTACCTGCGATATGGCAAATATCGGCAGATGCTCAGGGATAGATTTTAAGAAAATGGCATATTCCGTTTCTCAGCTTGACGGCGGTGTTTTCCTGAATTTCGGCTCCTCCGTTATAGGCCCCGAGGTATTCTTAAAGACCCTTTCCATTGCAAGAAATCAGGGATACCCCACCTTCAATATCACAACGGCAAACTTTGACCTTATAAATCTCGGCAATTTCCGCTGTAAGATAGGCTACGAGGACCCCAATTACTACTACAGACCCCGAAAGAACATCGTTAACCGTCCCACCTGCCGCGGAGGCTGGGGCTGGCACTTTGTGGGTGATCATCAGGTCACAATTCCCACTCTTTACGACAAAATAAAGGAACAGTACTGATATGCTGACAAAAAATGAGGTCAGAGAAATTACTGACAGAATTAAAAATTGTAAAATCGGTATCATAGGTGACTTCTGCGTTGACATTTACTGGCACGCAGATATGACACTTTCGGAGCTTTCCCGGGAAACTCCCCATTATCCCTTACCCGTAACGGCTGAAAAGACCTCTATGGGAGCCGGCGGTAACGTTGCGGCAAACTTAGCGGCTCTTTGCCCCGAAAAGATATATGCCGTTTCTCTTATAGGCGACGACTGGAGAGGTATGCTTCTGCGCTCGCTTATTAAAAAAAGCGGAATTTCAGACGAATATATAATTGAAACTGAGGGCAGATTTACGAATGCCTACTGCAAGCCTATGCGCCACGGTATTTCGGCAACCGTTTACGAGGACCCGAGGCTTGACTTTGAAAACCGCAGTCCCATAAGCGAGGAGACGGAAAACAAGGTAATTTCTTACCTTCGTGAGCTGGCAGAAAAGGTCAACGTGCTTTGTGTTGCAGATCAGTTCCGCTACGGTATTGTAACGGACAAAGTAAGAGACGAAATAATCTCCCTGGCAAAAAAAGGGCTTACCGTTATATGCGACAGCCGTTATAATATCGGCAAATACACAGACTGTATATTGAAGCCCAACGAGGTTGAATGCTGGAGAGCGGTGTACGGAAACGACGGCTTTATAAATGCCTCGGAGGAGGAATTCCTTTCTGCGGCAAGGGCACTTGCAGTAAAGAATAACGCAAGAGTTTTCTGTACCTTAGGTGACAAGGGCTCCTTCGTTACCGACGGGAAGGAAGGCATCAGAGTTGGTGCAAAGGCACTTACGGGCGAATTGGACATCTGCGGTGCGGGCGACACCTCCCTTTCAGCCTTCTCATTAGGAATTACCGCAGGTGCACCTATGGAAAAAGCCGCCGCCCTGGCAGGACTTGCCTCCGCTGTCACCGTTAAAAAAATCGGCATGACGGGCACTGCAACGGCAGAGGAAATTGAAGCAATAGCTGAATAAGCATTAAAGCACAAGGCATATGCTCGCTTTGTGCTTTTTTTATATCACTTTATTTGTTTCTTAAGTTTTTCTTAAGTCTGTTTACAACGGAATTAAAATATGTAAAAATGGAAGCAGGAGGGATGAATATGAAAAAATTTATATGTGCCTTTATTTCAATACTTATGCTTTTTGTGACGTCCTTTTCCGCATCAGCAGGCTCCATTCCCTGGGATCTTGCCGAATATGACGAAGCAGTAATCTATTTCGGGCAGGTAAAAAAGG